>NZ_FPKK01000016.1:0-105826 GCF_900119645.1 Pseudomonas sp. NFACC43 | reverse complement strand
CCCCGTACATCTGTCAAGTGGTTATTTTCAGAAGTTTTCAAAGTTTCCTTTGCAACTTCAACCACTTGCGCTTTCGATCTCTCGTCAGCGGGAGGCGAATTCTACAGCGTTAGCCGCTGCTGTCAACACCTCTTTTCCAGCGTCTTCGATCGTGAAGATCGAAGTGCCGACGGGACTTGACTGCAACCCTGTCGACCCCTTCCGGACTTCGATGATTTGAAGCCCTGCACACCCGAAAACTTCATAACTTATTGAATCTCAAGAAGTTTTCCGTTTCGACTGCGCCGGAAGTGGGGCGAATTATAGAGACTCAGAATCTGCCGTCAACACCTATTTCCAGATTTACTCGGATTTAAGCGTAATGCGTGCAAAAGCCTTCTTTCCGGCCTGACAGACATGCGTGGCGCCCAGCTTATATATAAAGGTGCGATCCACGACCTCCCCATCAACGCGCACCCCACCCGACCCCAGAAGATCTCGCGCCACCGCCGCGTTCTTGACCAGCCCCGCTTTGTTAAGGACAGCAGCAATCGGCATATCCTCACCGGCAGCCAGCTCGATTTCCGGCAAATCATCGGGTAACTCACCATCCTTCATGCGATTGCCTGCCGCACGATGAGCATTGGCAGCCGCCTCCTCACCATGGAAACGGGCAACGATCTCCTCAGCCAACTTGATCTTGATATCCCGCGGATTGGCCCCAGCCTCGACATCAGAACGGAATGCATCGATCTCGCCCATAGAGCGGAAGCTCAGCAATTCAAAGTAACGCCACATTAATGCATCAGGAATGGAAACCAGCTTGCCGTACATAACGCCCGGCGCCTCCTGAATACCGACGTAGTTACCCAGCGACTTGGACATCTTCTTCACGCCATCCAAACCTTCCAGCAAAGGCATGGTTAGGATGCACTGAGCCTCTTGGCCATAACTACGCTGCAGCTCTCGCCCCATCAGCAGGTTGAACTTCTGGTCCGTACCGCCAAGCTCGACATCAGCACGCAACGCAACCGAGTCATAGCCCTGCACAAGCGGGTAGAGAAACTCATGGATAGCAATCGGCTGGTTGGTTGTGTAGCGCTTGTCAAAATCGTCGCGCTCGAGCATGCGCGCAACCGTGTACTGAGAGGTCAGGCGAATGAAGTCCGCAGGCCCCATCTGGTCCATCCAGGTAGAGTTGAATGCGACCTCGGTCCTGGCCGGATCCAGAATCTTGAAAACCTGAGCCTTATAGGTCTCGGCATTCTCGAGCACCTGCTCGCGAGTCAGCGGTGGACGCGTGGCACTCTTCCCACTCGGGTCGCCAATCATCCCGGTGAAATCACCTATAAGGAAGATAACCTGATGCCCCAGTTCCTGAAACTGACGCAGCTTGTTGATCAGTACAGTGTGCCCTAGATGCAGGTCAGGGGCTGTCGGGTCGAAACCAGCCTTGATGCGCAACGGTTGCCCACGCTTGAGCTTTTCGATCAGCTCGGACTCGACCAACAGTTCTTCCGCACCACGTTTGATCAGCGCTAGCTGCTCTTCAACCGACTTCATAACAGACCCGCAAGGCTCAGATTCAAAGGGCCCCAACCATACAAGATCGCACACCAAATACAAAGTTTGACCGGCGCACGACAACCAATCCACGAGCAGAACGCCTGCGGACTTGCTTCGAAGGGGATTTGGTTATATTTTATACAGTTATTTCATCTTCATCATGTCATTCATCTTTTCCAATTCATCTTTTCAAAAGTCAAATTACTCATGACCACAGAACCGTCTAAAGCGCCACCGCTTTACCCAAAGACCCACTTGCTGGCCGCAAGTGGAATCGCCGCCCTCCTTAGCCTGGCGCTCCTGGTATTTCCTTCCAGCGACGTTGAAGCCAAAAAGACGACTCTGAGTCTCGAACTGGAAAGCCCTGCCGAACAACTGACACAAGATCAAGACGCTGCCGAAGCCGTCCAGGCCACAAACGAACAGAGCGCTTCCCCTTTCGCACAGATTGAAGACAGTCCTGAAGACACCGCCGAGACCGCTCAGGTCGAGCCCCCGGTCGTGGAAGAAAAGAAGGAGCCTGGCCATCGTGAGGTGATCGTGGCCAAAGGCGATACCCTTTCCACACTTTTTGAGAAGGTCGGCCTGCCCGCTACCTCGGTCCACGAGATTCTGGCCAGCGACAAGCAAGCCAAGCAGTTCACTCAATTGCAACGGGGCCAGAAACTCGAGTTCGAACTCAATCCGACTGGAGAGCTGGCCAGCTTGCACACCAAGCTGAGCGACCTGGAAAGCATTACCCTGACAAAGAGTGACAAGGGTTATGCCTTCAATCGCATTACCGCCAAGCCTACCGTACGCTCGGCCTACGTCCACGGTGTGATCAATAGCTCTCTATCACAATCGGCCGCACGTGCAGGCCTTTCACATAGCCTGACGATGGACATGGCCAACGTATTCGGCTACGACATCGATTTCGCCCAGGATATTCGCCAGGGCGACGAATTCGACGTGATCTACGAGCAGAAAGTGGTCAACGGAAAGGCCGTCGGCAACGGCCCGATTCTCTCCGCGCGCTTCACCAATCGCGGCAAGACTTACACTGCGGTGCGCTACACCAACAAACAAGGCAACAGCAGTTACTACACTGCCGACGGCAACAGCATGCGCAAGGCGTTCATCCGCACGCCGGTTGACTTCGCCCGCATCAGCTCGAAATTTTCCGCAGGCCGCAAACACCCTATCCTGAACAAGATTCGCGCCCATAAAGGTGTCGACTACGCCGCCCCCCGAGGCACCCCAATCAAGGCTGCCGGCGATGGCAAGGTCTTGCTGGCCGGCCGCCGCGGCGGTTACGGCAACACAGTCATCATCCAGCACGGCAATACCTACCGTACGCTGTATGGTCACATGCAAGGTTTTGCCAAAGGCGTGAAGACCGGCGGCAGTGTCAAGCAGGGCCAGGTCATCGGCTATATCGGCACCACGGGGTTGTCGACCGGACCACACCTGCACTATGAGTTCCAGGTCAACGGCGTTCACGTCGATCCGCTTGGCCAGAAGCTGCCTATGGCTGATCCGATCGCAAAATCCGAACGCGCACGCTTCCTGGCGCAAAGCCAGCCCTTGATGGCTCGCATGGACCAGGAAAAGGCCACGATGCTGGCTTCGAGCAAGCGTTAAGCCATGGTGCTTTATATCGGTGTGATGTCCGGGACGAGCCTGGATGGCCTGGATATCGCATTGGTTGAATTGACTCCGGCGATCAGATTGATCGCCACGCACTACATTCCCATGCCCGATTCCATGCGCAGCGAGTTGTTGGGCCTGTGCGCCAGCGGCCCCGATGAGATAGCCCGCTCGGCCATCGCTCAGCAGAACTGGGTACAGCTCGCCGCCCAAGGCATCCATGCCCTGCTCGAAAGCCAAAACCTCAAGCCGGAAAATGTAAGAGCAATCGGCAGCCATGGCCAGACCATTCGTCATGAACCGGCCCGCGGCTTTACCGTACAGATCGGCAATCCCGCTCTGCTGAGCGAGCTGACCGGAATTACCATCGTCAGCGACTTCCGCAGTCGCGATGTAGCCGCGGGAGGTCAAGGCGCGCCGCTGGTCCCGGCTTTCCACGAGGCTCTATTCGAGAAACGTGACGGCAACCGTGCCGTACTGAATGTCGGCGGCTTCAGCAACCTCAGCTTGATAGAACCAGGAAAACCGGTCGCAGGCTTCGATTGCGGGCCTGGCAACGTGTTGCTTGATGCCTGGATTCATCAACAGCGCAATGAGCAATTCGACCGTGATGGACGATGGGCCGCCAGCGGGACAGTGGAGCCCGCCCTACTCAAGGCAATGCTCAGCGATCCTTTCTTTGTCACCAAGGGACCGAAAAGTACCGGCCGGGAGGTATTCAACCTGCCCTGGCTGACTCGACACCTCTCGCAACTACCCACTCTCGCCGCCGAGAATGTGCAGGCCACGCTGCTTGAACTGACAGCCCTGACTATCGTCGAGTCACTGCAAAATGCCCAGGCGGATACCCGTGAACTGCTGGTATGTGGCGGTGGAGCTCACAACACAGCCCTTATGAAGCGCCTGGCCGACCTCATGCCGAGCACCGAAGTCAGCAGCACAGCAGTCTACGGGGTAGACCCGGACTGGGTCGAAGCGATGGCTTTCGCATGGCTCGCTCATTGCTGCCTTGAATACATTCCAGCGAATCGCCCCAGTGTCACAGGCGCCCGAGGCCTTCGAGTGCTCGGCGCTATCTACCCCGCCTGAACCAGCCTGATCCCAACAGCAAAAAGCCGCAGTGCCTTGAAGGCTCTGCGGCTTTTTGCTGTAGGTGTCGCGACAATCAGATCGAGAAGGATGACCCGCAGCCACAGGTAGTAGTGGCGTTCGGATTCTTGATCACAAAACGCGAGCCTTCCAGACCTTCCTGATAATCCACCTCGGCACCGGCCAGGTATTGGAAGCTCATCGGGTCGACCACCAGGCTGACGCCTTCGCGCTCAACGACTGTGTCATCTTCAGCCACTTCTTCATCGAACGTGAAGCCATACTGAAAACCTGAACAGCCACCGCCCGTCACGAACACGCGCAGCTTCAAACGATCATTCCCCTCTTCGTCGACCAGGCTTTTCACCTTGTGCGCAGCACCGTGGGTGAACTGCAAAGCCGTGGGTGTGAAGGTTTCGACGCTCATGCTGAATATCTCCCGGCGTTGACGCCGCCATAATGCGTGATGGCAGGCATTATCCGCTTCTCCTAGAAAACTGGTCAACTATTTGAAGAGCAGCGGCAGCCACAGGTGTCGAAGCGGACAGCCCGAGTACCAGGCTTGCCGCACATGACAACCACTTATCAGGGCAACATGCCCGCATGGGAAAGGCCCAGTCGCTCATCCAGCCCAAACAGAATGTTCATGTTCTGCACTGCCTGCCCCGAAGCCCCCTTGACCAAGTTATCGATGACCGACAACACCACGACCAGATCGCCATCCTGTGGACGATGCACGGCGATCCGGCAGACGTTAGCCCCCCGCACGCTACGAGTTTCTGGGTGACTGCCAGCTGGCATCACATCGACGAACGGTTCGTCGGCATAGCGCTTTTCGAACAATGCCTGCAGGTCCACGGAGCGATCGGTCACAGTGGCATAGAGCGTGGAATGAATACCACGGATCATGGGCGTCAGATGCGGCACGAATGTAAGGCCGACCTCCTTGCCTGCAGCCCGGCGCAACCCTTGGCGAATTTCCGGCAGGTGACGGTGCCCTTTCACGGCATACGCCTTGAAGCTCTCCGACGTCTCGCTATACAACGAGCCGACGCTGGCACCACGACCTGCGCCACTGATACCGGACTTACAGTCAGCGATCAGACGCGAAGCGTCCGCCAGACCGGCTTCGAGCAACGGCAGGAAACCCAATTGCGTCGCAGTCGGATAACATCCCGGGACCGCGATCAGCCGTGCTTGCCTGATTTTTTCGCGATTGACTTCCGGTAGTCCGTAGACCGCCTCGTCCAGCAACTCTGGCGCGCCGTGAGGCTGGCCGTACCACTTGGTCCATTCATCCGCATTCTGCAAGCGGAAGTCAGCTGACAGGTCGATAACCTTGGTTCCGGCGGCCAGCAATTCGCCCGCCAGGGCATGGGCGACGCCATGGGGCGTGGCGAAGAACACCACATCGCAGGCGCCCAGCGTCTTGATGTCGGGAACGCTGAATGCCAGGCCATCGTAATGACCTCGCAGGTTCGGGTACATATCGGCCACGGCCAGGCCCGCCTCGGATCGGGAGGTGATGACCACCACCTCAGCCTGCGGATGTTGTGCCAACAGACGCAGCAGTTCGACACCGGTGTAACCCGTGCCGCCGACGATACCGACCTTGACCATAAACCTGCCCTCAACGAACCACTGGAAAACCGTCGATGATAGGGGCGGCGCGGCGTGGCGACAACCGCCAAGGTGACGTGTGGCGGCTCTAACCTCTACTATCGGGCTACCGTGAATCTGGGAATCGAGAAAATGCTCTATCTTTGGCTCAAAGCGCTTCATATCGTCAGCATGGTCTGCTGGTTCGCCGGCCTGTTCTACCTGCCTCGCCTGTTTGTCTATCACGCCCAGAGCGAAGACAACATCAGCAAGGAGCGCTTCAGCGTCATGGAGCGCAAGTTGTATCGCGGCATCATGGGACCCGCGATGATCGCGACCCTGGTGTTCGGCATCTGGCTGCTCAGCCTCAACGCCAGCGCCTATTTCACCCAAGGCGGCTGGATGCATGCCAAGCTGACACTGGTGGTATTGCTGATTGGCTATCACCATATGTGCGGCGCCCAGCTGAAGCGTTTCGCCCGTGGCGAAAACACCCGCAGCCATGTCTTTTATCGCTGGTTCAATGAAGTGCCGGTTCTGATATTGCTGGCTATCGTAATTCTGGTCGTGGTTCGGCCGTTCTAACTTCCAATCGATGCTTCTTATCCGGGGTACTTCCAGATGTCGCTACCCGCTCTGCTTGAACAACGCCTGCACCTGCCTGTAGTGGCGGCGCCAATGTTCCTGATCTCCAACCCACAGCTGGTACTGGCCTGCTGTCGCAACGGTATCGTCGGCAGCTTCCCCGCGCTGAATCAGCGTGAGAGCAGTGGCTTCAAGGCCTGGCTGGAGGAAATAGAAGCGGGCCTGACAAGGATGGAGACCCCTGCCCCTTACGCGGTCAACCTGATCGTCCATCAGAGCAACCCGAGGCTCGAGGCCGACCTGGCGATCTGCATCGAACACCAGGTGCCGATCGTCATCACCAGTCTCGGTGCGGTGAAAGAGCTGGTGGACGCGGTCCATGGCTATGGAGGCCTGGTATTTCATGACGTGACCACACGTCGTCATGCCGAGAAAGCAGCCGAAGCCGGTGTCGATGGACTGATCGCCGTGGCTGCGGGGGCCGGAGGGCACGCCGGAACCTGGAGCCCGTTTGCGCTGGTCGCCGAAATCCGGCAGTTCTTCGACAAGACCCTGCTGCTTGCGGGGTGCCTGAACCATGGTCATGAGATTCTGGCCGCTCAATTGCTGGGCGCGGATCTGACCTACTTCGGAACACGTTTTATCGGTACGACTGAAAGTCATGCGCCTGACGCCTATAAGGAGATGTTGCTCACATCCCGGGCTGCAGACATCGTGCATACTCCCGCAGTTTCCGGCGTACCCGCAAGCTTCATGCGGCAAAGCCTGGAGAAGGCCGGTTTCGATCTGGCCGCACTGCAACGCAAGGGCGAGGTGGATTTCGGCTCGAAGCTCAAACCGCTCAACGATGAAGCCAAGGCCTGGAAAACCGTATGGTCCGCTGGCCAGGGCGTGGGTGAGATTCATGACTTGCCAAGCGTCGATCAATTGGTCAAGCGCCTGGATGAAGAATATCGCCAGGCACAGGCCCGGGTGGTACAGCTTGGCGGCCAGTGGCCCCGCTGAAACAAACTGATCACGACACAAACACTAAAACTTGAATGACAAGGATGCCCGGCAATGAGCGAACCCCGTTTCAACATCGTATTCGACGGAGCCCTGCTGCCGGGCGTCGATACGACCACAGCCAAGCTCAATCTCGCTGAATTGTTCAAGAGCGACGTCAGCGCCATTGAGCGACTCTTCGGCGGACACAAGGTGGCCCTCAAGAGCAACCTATCCCAGACCGAGGCGCAGAAATACCTGGAAGCCCTCAACAAAAGCGGAATCGATGCGCGCATCGAAGCAGAGCCTTCTCTGCAACTGAACCTCAGCGAGGTTCAGCATTCGCCCCAGCAGATGCACTCCCAGGAGCCACTCATCGAACCTGCCTCTCCCTATGCGCCACCACGGGCACAGGTTGGAGAGGCCGTTGCCGAGTTCGGCCCGCTCAAGCCGTTCAGCTTCGATGGTCGCATCGGACGGCTGCGATACCTCGCCTGGACCATGTCCCTGACCCTCGTCATGATGCTGGTCATCGGCGTTGGTTTTGCAATTGGCGGAGCATGGTTCTTCACGTCTACCTCAACAGCGGCCATGGTGGTTGGTGGCCTGCTGGCGTTGATCGTTTTCCTCGGCTTTGCCTTTGTCAGCATTCAGTTCAACGTCCAGCGCCTGCATGACCTGGGCTGGTCCGGTTGGCTGTGGCTGCTCACTCTTGTCCCATTCGTGGGCAGCATCTTCCCATTCGTGCTCATCATCGCACCGGGCAACGACGGGCCCAATCGCTACGGTCCACCGCCGCCGCGCAACTCCACTGCAGTCAAGGTCCTGGCGTCGCTCTGGCTGGTGATGATCGTGCTGATTTTCTTCGCTGCGCTGGCTGGTGTCTTCGGCGCTATCGAGGACCAATACGGCAGCAGTTCGCTCAGCAGCTATGAAAGCAGCGAGTACACCGATGACGCTGCTGCAGAACCTGCCGCCGAACCCGCCGAGCCTTCTGTAGACTATGAGGAGGAACAATAAGCGCGCTTCGCGCCGGTGACAGCTCAGTCCACTGGTAGCGGGCCGTTGCGATGGAGAACTGCATGACCCGTTACGCTCTGATCACCGGTGCCTCCAGCGGCATCGGCCTGGCCATGGCCGAAGCCCTGGCCCGGCGAGGCCGCAACCTGATACTGGTAGCGCGCCAGCGTGATCGGCTGGAAAGTATCGCAATAGAACTGACTCAGCGGTTCGGGGTGGAGGTCCTGTTCCGCGCGTGCGATCTGGGGGAGCCACTGAGATTGTCAGGGTTTCTGCTGGAGCTGGAAGAAGGTGAACGGCAGATCGATCTGCTGGTCAACTGCGCCGGCATAGGCACCTGCGGCCCATTCCTGGGTCAGGACTGGATGACCGAACAAGACCTGATCGAAGTCAACATCCTCGCCCTGACACGCCTTTGTCATGCCGTTGGCAATAGCATGGCCCTGCATGGCGGCGGACAGATCCTCAATGTTGCGTCTATCGCGGCGTTCCAACCCGGCCCTTGGATGAGCACTTATTACGCCAGCAAAGCCTATGTCCTGCACTTCTCAGAAGCCCTACGGGTCGAACTGAAGAAATGCGCCATCAAGGTCTCGGTGCTGTGCCCCGGGCCGACCCGGACCGACTTTTTTGCCCGAGCACAACTGGACGAACGGAAACTCATCGACAGTCAGCTACTGATGAGCCCCGAGGAGGTTGCGCTGTATACCGTACGCGCCCTGGACAAGAACCGGGCCATCATCATTCCGGGGCGACGCAATCGCTGGCTGGCCAGGTTGCCACGGCTGGGACCACGTTGGCTGGTCAGGACACTCGCAGGCATGATCAACAAGGCCTACTGCCCCCGCTGATGAAATTTGAAGTGAAGCCGGCCCCGCCAGCCGAACCTTCGGTACACTCGCGTTCCACGACCCCAAGGGAGAAACGACTTTGGATACTCTGTTTTCCAAGATCATCAACCGGGAAATCCCGGCCAAGATCATTTACGAGGATGACCAGGTCCTGGCCTTCCATGACATCGCCCCCCAGGCACCGGTGCATTTCCTGGTCATTCCAAAGAAACCGATCCGCACTCTCAATGACCTGACCGAAGAAGACAAAGGACTGGCCGGGCACATTCTGTTCACTGCCCAGCGCCTGGCGCTTGAACTGGGGTGCGAGGAAGGTTTCCGCGTTGTGATGAATTGCAATGAACTCGGTGGGCAGACCGTCTATCACATCCATATGCATGTGCTGGGACAGCGCCAGATGAACTGGCCACCGGGTTGATACCCTGACTCAACGCAAATCCTGAGCGACCGGTTGGGTTAAACTGGTCGCCATGATTCTTCCGGAGGTAAGCATGACCACCCAACGTCACTACTCGCCGATAGACCGGCTGCTGCTGCAAGCCGATACCGCGATGCGCACGCTGCTGCCCTTCAGTGGCCAGCCATACCGCCCATCACCGGCGATCGTGCAGCCGGACGCGCAACTGAGTGACGAGCAGGCCCGCCACGTTGCCGGGTTGATGCGCATCAATCACACGGGAGAGGTCTGTGCCCAGGCGTTGTACCAAGGCCAGGCCCTGACAGCGAAATTGCCCCAGGTGCGCGAGGCGATGGAGCATGCGGCCGAGGAAGAAATCGATCATCTGGTCTGGTGCGAACAGCGCATTCGCCAGTTGGGCAGCCATACCAGCGTGTTGAATCCACTGTTCTACGGCATGTCATTTGGAATAGGCGCAGTAGCCGGACTGATCAGTGACAAGGTCAGCCTCGGTTTCGTTGCGGCGACAGAACATCAGGTGTGCAAACATCTGAACGAGCATCTCGAACAACTGCCCGCCGAGGATGGAAAGTCCCGGGCGATCCTGGAGCAGATGCGCGAGGATGAAGAACACCATGCCGAAAGCGCCCTCGAGGCCGGCGGTTTCCGATTCCCGGCACCGGTAAAGTTCGGCATGAGCCTGCTGGCCAAGGTCATGACCAAGAGTACTTATCGGATCTGATCACAGCGTCCCTTTTCAGACCAGGCAGGCCATCAAAAAAAGGCGACTACCCGGACAGGGCAGTCGCCTTTTTTATCAGGAGCCTGAACACGGCATGTTGCGTACCGCCTCAACCCAACTCGATGATTTCATAGTCGTGGGTGATCTCAACGCCCGCTGCGCCCAACATGATGGACGCCGAGCAGTATTTTTCGGCGGACAGCTCGATGGCTCGCTTGACCTGGGCTTCCTTCAGGGCACGCCCCTTGACCACGAAATGCATGTGGATCTTGGTGAACACCTTCGGATCTTCAGTGGCACGTTCCGCCTCCAGAAAGGCCTCGCAACTTTCGACAGCCTGGCGAGACTTCTTGAGAATGCTGACCACATCGAAGTTACTGCAACCACCCACGCCCAGCAGGAGCATTTCCATGGGCCGGACACCCAGGTTTCGACCACCGGCATCGGGCGGACCATCCATCACGACCACGTGGCCGCTGCCCGACTCACCGAGGAACATGGCTTCGCCAGCCCATTGGATGCGTGCCTTCATCGCCAAGACTCCACTGTCTAAAAAAGGGTCGCCAGCTTAGCACAGCGCTCCCCACGACAGTCTCCAACGTGCGATGCCGGCAAAGCCCCTGCGAAACAGGGCACTAGGTAAATTCTCGAATCAATTTAGAGAGCTCTGTTAAGCTGGCGACCATTCGCTGGCGTATCGCCAGCTTTTAGCGATAGCTATTCGTATCCATAAAAAACCAAACCAACACACACTGCGCCGTCTTTCGGGATACAACCATGGTTGCCATTACTCCCACGTCCAAGATCAAGAATCTCGACAAACTCTTGATGCATTGCCAGCGTCGCCGCTACCCGGCCAAACACAACATCATCTGTGCCGGTGATCGTTCCGATACGCTGTTTTTCATTATCAAGGGGTCGGTCACTATCCTGATCGAGGATGAGGATGGGCGAGAAATGATCATCGCCTATCTCAACTCAGGGGACTTCTTCGGTGAGCTGGGATTATTCGAACAGGCGGGCAAGGAGCAGGAACGCAGCGCCTGGGTGCGGACCAAGATCGAATGCGAAGTTGCGGAAATCAGCTACAGCAAATTCCGGGAGTTGTCCCTCCAGGATCCGGACATTCTTTATGTCCTCGGCGGTCAGATCGCCCAGCGCTTGCGCAATACCACTCGCAAAGTGGGTGACCTCGCCTTCTTTGACGTGACCGGTCGGGTCGCCCGCTGCCTGCTGGATCTGTGCAAGCAACCCGATGCGATGACGCACCCGGACGGCATGCAGATAAAGGTAACCCGGCAAGAGATCGGTCGAATTGTAGGGTGTTCGAGGGAAATGGTCGGTCGCGTACTCAAGGACCTTGAAGAGCGCAACCTGGTAAGCGTGAAAGGCAAGACAATGGTGGTGTTCGGTACGCGCTAGAACAGCTCGTCCGCCAGATTCCGATAAAGCGCGTCAAGCCGCTCCAGCGCATGAGGGTCGGGAAATTTTTCATGCAGGGCGATGTGGCTCTCAGCCCGTACCCGTTGTTCCAGGCCGCAGGCTTCATTGAAGCGGTTGACCGCGGCAACCATCGATTCGCGCTCGTTGTCCACTAGCAACGCCCCGTGTACCAGGCCTACGGGGCGCTGTCCGCCCTTGCTCTGGCGCCAGCGTTGAGCGGTGCCAACCATTTTACGGCCGTCGAGATTGACGTTGAACCGACCGTCGCAAAACGCCCCGTCCACCTCCCCTAGCGATGCCACTCCGCCCAGTTCGTCCAACAACTGGCAAATGGGATCACACAACCGACGATAGGCAGTTTCGATCCGGCCATGATCGCCCTCGCTACGTGGAGGTGCATAAACCAGGGCGATATTGACGGTAGCGGCCGACTGCGGCACCGGTTCGCCCCCGGTTTCGCGCAGCAGCACCGGCCAGCCACTGGCAGCCGAGACCTCACAGGCGTACTCGAATCCCGACAAGCGGGCCAGACGGCGCGGCATGACCAACGCGCGGTCGCTGGGCCGCCAGAACAGCAGGCCGAACTCGGCATCGCCGGCACAGACACTGGCCAACAAGTCCTGCTCGGCTTGGAGACCGGCTTCAACGGTCAGGGCGATCACCGGAGCCATCGGCTCAATCAAGCGTCGAGCCGCTCACCGGAACGCCCCGCTCTGGAAAGAACAGGCGTTGCAACTCCGTACCCGGGCTTTCGGCCCGCATGAATGCCTCACCTACCAGGAACGAGTACACGTCGTTGACTTCCATCAGCTCGACGTCGGCCCGGTTGAGAATACCGCTCTCGGTAATGACCAGCCGATCACGGGGAATGCGGGGCAGCAGGTCCAGGGTCGTTTCCAGGCTGACTTCGAAGGTATGCAGGTTTCGATTGTTCACGCCCACCAGCCTGGTATCCAGGGTTTTCAAGGCCCGCTCCAATTCCTCGCCGTCATGCACCTCTACCAGTACATCCAGCCCCACACCCTTGGCGACAGCCGCCAGTTCGGCCATTTTCACGTCGTCCAGGGCGGAGACGATCAACAGCACGCAATCGGCGCCCAACGCTCGAGCCTCGACGATCTGGTACGGATCGATCATGAAATCCTTGCGGATGACTGGCAGATTGCACGCAGCACGCGCCTGCTTGAGGTAGTCGTCGGCGCCTTGGAAAAAATCGATATCGGTGAGCACCGAGAGGCAGGTCGCCCCACCCTTCTCGTAGCTTTTGGCGATGTCGGCCGGGACGAAGTGTTCACGGATCACGCCCTTGCTGGGGGACGCCTTCTTGATTTCGGCAATCACCGCCGGCTGCTTTTTCTTCGCCTGGTCTATCAGTGCCTTGGCGAAGCCACGGGGAGCATCAGCCGAACGTGCCAGGTTTTCCAGCTCGGCCAGACTGACCCGGGCACTGCGCTCGGCCACTTCCTCAGCCTTGCGAGCCAGGATTTTTTCCAGAACCGTTGGCACGCTCATCCTTCGTTCTCCACTTTGAATACAGCGGTAAATGCACCCAACTCTTCGAGCTTTTCCCGAGCCAGGCCAGTGTGCAAGGCATCATGGGCCAACTCCACCCCCTGCTTGAGCGTACTGGCGTGGTCGGCGGCGTATAGAGCAGCGCCAGCGTTGAGCACGATCATTTCGGCGGCCTTCTGGCCATTCTCGGTCTTGCGACGTCCCAGGGCATCGCGAATCAGTTCCAGCGACTGCGCCGGCCCATCCACCGCCAGACCGTGCAAGCTCTGGCTCTTCATGCCCAGGTCTTCAGGTTCGACCCAGTATTCGCTGATCTGATCATTCTTTAGTTCAGCCACATAAGTAGGCGCCGCCAGGCTGAACTCATCGAGGCCGTCCTTGGAATGGACCACCAATACGTGCTTGCTGCCCAGACGCTGCAGAACCTCCGCCAACGGCCGGCACAGCGCCTGGCTGAACACTCCGACCACCTGGTGTTTCACGCCGGCCGGATTCGTAAGCGGGCCAAGCATGTTGAACAGGGTGCGCAGGCCCAGGTCACGACGTGGTGCGGCAGCATGTTTCATGGCGCTGTGATGAGTCTGGGCGAACATGAAGCCAATACCGACATTATCGATGCAGCGTGCCACCTGGACCGGCGTGAGGTTCAAGTAGATACCGGCCGCCTCCAACAGATCGGCACTTCCGCTCTTGCCCGAGACCGCACGATTGCCGTGCTTGGCCACGGTGCAGCCGGCGGCCGCGACGACGAACGCCGAGGCAGTGGATACGTTGAAGATATTGGCGCCGTCGCCGCCGGTGCCAACCACATCCACCACGCCATCCAAGGTCTTGAGCTCGACCTTGTCCGCCAGCTCGCGCATGACCGAGACCGCGCCGACGATTTCATCGATGCTCTCGCTCTTCATGCGCATGGCCATCATGAACGCGCCAATCTGTGCGTCGGTGCATTGGCCGGTCATGATTTCGCGCATCACATCACGCATCTCGTCGGTGCTCAGGTCGAGATGACCGACGATACGGCTCAGGGCTGTCTTGATATCCATGAAAAGTCCTTAGCGCGTGCCGCCGGTTTGTTTGAGGAAGTTGGCGAACAGCTCGTGACCCTGTTCGGTGAGAATAGACTCGGGATGAAATTGCACACCCTCTATATTCAATGTCTTGTGGCGCAGCCCCATGATTTCGTCCACCGAACCGTCTTCGAGCTGGGTCCAGGCGGTCACTTCCAGACAGTCGGGCAGCGTTTCGCGCTTGACGATCAGGGAGTGGTAGCGGGTGACGGTGAGCGGCCGGTTCAACCCTTCGAATACACCCTTGTCCTCGTGGAATACCGGGCTAGTCTTACCGTGCATGACTTGCCGGGCACGCACCACGTCGCCACCGAAGGCTTGGCCGATGGACTGATGGCCCAGGCAGACCCCCAGGATGGGCAGCTTGCCGGCGAAATAATTGATGGCTTCGATGGATACACCCGCTTCGGTCGGCGTGCACGGGCCGGGGGATACCACGATCCGTTCGGGTTTGAGCGCTTCGATTTCGGCGATGGTCAGTTCGTCGTTGCGCACGACTCGCACCTCGGAGCCCAGCTCGCCCAGGTATTGCACAACGTTGTAGGTAAAGGAGTCGTAGTTATCGATCATCAGCAACATGGCGTAAGCAACCTTTTGAATTCACTGACTTTTAATTAAAGCCTTCAAGAGAAACCCGCGCGGTGTTGCGCTTGGCGGGCATGTGATGCACCAGCGAAGCGGCTTTCAAGCAGGTAAAGAAGGCAAATCGGTACAGGTCCGGCACAGCCGGCAGGGAATATTCAGGCGCGCCAACGCCAACGGGCGTGTGCCTTGATCATTTGATCCGGAAGCTTGCTGACAATCGACACAGGGGAAGTCTCGTTCATACGTTCCGGCACAGTAGCCTAGCTGAACAGAGCGCGCAATATGACCAACCCCGAAGGGCTTTGAAACAAACGCAATGCCACTGATGGATGGTCGAGCGCCAAGAGTTTTTGGTACTGTCGTTTCGTTTTCTAACAAAAATAAGATCGAAAAGGACCTTCTCATGATCAGGAAAACGCTGTTCGTACCGGTTGCCAGTTGTGTGCTCGCGATGGCCTGCGCCCAGGCGAGTGCCGCTCCAAACCCTTACTCCAGCTTCATTGTCTTTGGCGACAGCCTCAACGACGCAGGCCAGTTCACCGACCCGGATGGACCGGCAGGGTCAACCCAGCGTTTCACCAACCGCACCGGCCCACTCTACCAGGATGGCAGTGGCGAGGCGTATTCCGCCAATTCCACCCAACTGCTGGGCGGGCGCCTGGGCTTCTCCGCCGATGAAACCGCCGCCTCCACCTCCGCGGTGCGTGCCAACGAGGGCTTGGCGGACGGCAACAACTGGGCAGTGGGCGGTTACCGCACCGACCAGATCCTCGATTCGATCACCAGTGTTTCCGACACTGGAGAACGCAGCCGTCCCGGATACCTGGCCAACGGGCGGCGCGCCGATCCGAATGCGCTGTATTACCTCTCCGGTGGCGGCAACGACTTTCTCCAGGGTCTGGTGTTGACCACGGCTCAGGCCCAGGCTGCGGCGGACCGCCTGGCCAACAGCGTCCAGGTGCTGCAAACAGCGGGCGCCCGCTATGTGATGGTCTGGCTGCTGCCGGACTTGGGACTGACCCCCGCCCTCAACGGCACACCTTTGCAGGGCGCCGTGTCGCAACTGAGCAACGACTTCAACCAACAGCTCGTCGCGCGACTGCAAGGTATCGACGCCGAGGTCATTCCGCTGAACATTCCTTTGCTGCTTCGAGAAAGCTTCGCCGATCCCGCGCGTTTCGGCCTCGCCACCGGCGAGAATCTCACGGCAACCTGCTTCAGCGGCAATGGCTGCACGGAAAACCCCACCTACGGCATCAACAGCGCAACACCCGACCCCAGCAAACTGATCTACAACGACTCCGTCCACCCCACCGAGGCCGGGCAGAAGCTGATCGCCGACTACGCCTTCTCCCTACTCGCGGCACCGTGGGAACTGACGCTGCTGCCGGAAATGGCCCATTCGACTCTACGGGCCCACCAGGACGAGCTGCGCAGCCAATGGCAGTCGGATTGGGAAGATTGGCAAGCGGTCGGTCAATGGCGAGCCATCGTCAACGGCGGTGGACAGCATCTCGACGTGGACAGCCAGGGCAGCGGTGCCAGCGCCGACGGCAGCGGCTACAGCCTCAACGTAGGTGGCAGCTATCGCCTCAACGAGGCCTGGCGCGTGGGCATCGCCGCTGGGCTCTACCGCCAGGACATGGAGGCTGGTGACAACGATTCGGACTACAAGCTCAACAGCTACCTGGCCACCGCTTTCGCCCAGTTCCAGCAGAGCCGCTGGTGGGCCGATGCGGCGCTGACCGGTGGCAAGCTCGACTACGACAACCTGGAGCGCAAATTCCAACTGGGCGTCAACGAAGCCCAGGAGAAAGGCGACACCGACGGGCATCTCTGGGCATTCAGTACCCGCGTAGGCTACGACATCGCCCAGCCGGGCAGCGCCTGGCACCTGTCACCCTTCGTCAGTGCCGATTATGCGAGGGTGGAAGTCGACGGCTATTCGGAACAGGGCAGCCGCTCCACGGCCCTGACCTTCGACGACCAGACCCGCGACTCGAAACGCCTGGGCATCGGTCTGCAAGGTAAATACAACTTTACCCGTCAGACCCAGGTGTATGGCGAATACGCCCACGAGCGCGAGTATGAAGACGACATGCAAAAGGTCAATATCGCCCTCAACAGCCTGCCAGCCAATGACTTCACGCTGGAAGGCTATACGCCACAGAGCCACCTGAATCGCCTGAGCCTGGGGGTCAGCCACAAGTTGACCAGCGAGCTGGCGTTGAGAGGGGGTTATACGTTGCGCAAGGATAACGACTTCACCCAGCAAGGGATAAGTCTCGGGGTCAGCCTGGACTTCTGATTCGATGAACCGCAGATGCCTATGGTGAGCAAGCTTGTCTGCTCACCATAGGCATGAAGGGTTTCAGTCGTTCGGGGCCTGCTCGGCCAACGCCACCGCGCGGAACATCGCCCGACGCTTGTTCAGCGTTTCTTCCCATTCCAGCGCCGGTACCGAATCGGCAACGATACCTCCTCCGGCCTGTACATGCAGTTCGCCGTTCTTGATGACTGCCGTGCGAATGGCAATGGCAGTGTCCATGTTGCCGTTCCAGGCGAAATAGCCGACGGCTCCGCCGTACACCCCCCGCTTGACCGGCTCCAGCTCATCGATGATTTCCATCGCCCGAATCTTCGGCGCGCCCGACAAGGTGCCTGCGGGCAGGATCGCTCGCAGGGCATCCATTGCCGTCAACCCGGCCTTCAACTGCCCCGTGACGTTGGACACGATGTGCATGACGTTGGAATAGCGCTCGATCACCATTTTCTCGGTGAGCCTCACCGAACCGACTTCCGAGACCCGCCCGGTGTCGTTACGCCCCAGGTCGATCAGCATCAGGTGCTCGGCGATCTCCTTGGCGTCCGACAGCAGGTCCTCTTCCAGGGTGCGGTCAGCCTCTTCCGTGGCACCACGAGGACGCGTGCCGGCAATCGGTCGAACCGTGATCAGGTTGTCCTCGACCCGCACCAATACTTCCGGCGAACTGCCCACGACATGGAAATCGCCAAAATTGAAGAAGTACATGTAGGGCGTCGGATTGAAGCAACGCAGGGCTCTATACAGATCGATAGGCGCTGCCTTGAAGTCGATGGACATTCGTTGCGACGGCACCACCTGCATGCAGTCGCCAGCCAGGATGTATTCCTTGATGGTATCGACCGCTTTTTCATAATCGTCCTGGGTAAAGCTGGAGCGGAATACCGGGTCGGCCGCGGCCTGCTTGCTGAAGTCCAGGCCAGGGCGTGGCGTGATCGGCTGGCGAAGTTTTTCCAACAACGCCTGCAAGCTTTGCAGGCCTTGCTCGTAGGCATCTTCCTGGGCCGGGTCGGCCAGCACGATAGCGTGCATTTTACCTGCGAGGTTATCGAAGACCACTACCGCATCGGACACCATCAGCAGGATGTCCGGCACGCCCAATGGATCCGGGTTCGGGCAGGTGCCCAAGCGCTTTTCCACGTAACGCACGCAGTCGTAGCCAAAGTACCCCACCAGGCCACCGTTGAAACGCGGCAGCCCTGGGATGGTGGGTACGTTGTAACGGGCCTTGAAGGTTTCGACGAAGGCCAGCGGGTCCTCGACTTCGAGGCTTTCGATCTCGATGCCGTCATGGGTCACGCTGATGCGATGGTCGTGCACCCGCAGCACTGTGCGGCATGGCAGGCCGATGATGGAATAACGGCCCCACTTCTCCCCGCCCTGTACCGATTCGAGCAGGTAGGAATTGGGCTGGTCGGCCAGCTTGAGGTAGATCGACAGCGGCGTGTCGAAGTCAGCCAGGGTTTCGCAGGCAAGGGGAATGCGGTTATAGCCGGCAGCAGCCAGGCGCAGGAATTCTTCGCGAATCATGAGGGTGCCTCGTGGCAAGAGGAGCTGGAAGTCAGGTATGCAAACACGCCGGATAACCGGCCAGGATCACGTCAGGCGCGCCAACGCCAACGGGCCAGGGCCTTCATGACTTTCATCCAGAGTTTGCGAGTGACCACCACGATGGCGTTCCCAGAAGAGGATTGAACAGCGTCGGGCAACGTTATCTCAGCGGCCGGGTCCAGGCAACCGGGAATTAGCAGTCGCAAATCGTCGATCACCAGGGCGGGGAACTCTTCGGAGATGGGCCGTCCATGATTGTAGCCATAGCTCAGCGCCACGCATTTGACCCCCGCCGCTTTCGCTGCCAGCACATCGCTGCGCGAATCACCGACGAAGAGCGATTGGGAAGCCGGGATATTGGCCATCTTCATGACGAAAAACAGCGCGGCCGGATCAGGCTTTTTCTGCGGCAGCGTATCGCCGCCAATGATCCAGCGGAAATAGCGGCCGATCTTCATCTGATCCAGTAACGGCGCAACGAAGCGTTCCGGCTTGTTGGTAATCAGCGCCATTTCGACGCCCTGCTTTTGCAGCCACTTGAGAGTGGAGCGCACGCCGGGATAGACCACCGTCAATTCGTGGTTCCCCTCGTAGGCTTCATTGAACAGCTCCAGCGCCTGCTCAGCCTCGGCGTCATCGACACCCTGGGCGTCGATGTGATTGGCCAGGGCCCGGCGCACCAGCATGGGGGCGCCATTACCGACCCACTGGCGCACGGCGTCGATACCGGCTGGCGCGCGCCCCAGTTTGAGCAGCATATGGTCCACGGCTGCCGCCAGGTCTGGAACCGAGTCGACCAGCGTGCCATCGAGGTCGAACATCACCAGACGCGGCAAGCTGCCGGGAAACAACTGCTCGAAGCCGCTCATGGGCGTGCCAGGGCCAGTTCGGCACGCATCTTTTCAATCACCTCTTTGTAGTCCGGCGCATTGAAGATCGCCGATCCTGCGACAAAGGTGTCGGCACCGGCCGCGGCGATTTCGCGGATGTTGCCCACATTCACGCCGCCATCGATTTCCAGGCGGATGTCACGGCCCGAGGCATCGATCAGTGCGCGGGCTTCGCGCAGCTTGTCGAGGGTGGCCGGGATGAACTTCTGCCCGCCGAAGCCTGGGTTGACGCTCATGAGCAGGATCATGTCGACCTTGTCCATCACGTATTTGAGCACGTCCAGGGGCGTGGCCGGGTTGAACACCAGGCCGGCCTTGCAGCCACCTTCACGGATCAACTGCAAGGAGCGGTCGATATGCAGGGTGGCTTCAGGGTGGAAAGTGATGTAGGTAGCGCCGGCCTCGATGAAGTCGCCCACGATGCGATCCACCGGGCTGACCATCAGGTGCGCGTCGATGGGCGCGGTGATGCCGTACTTGCGCAGCGCCGAACAGACCATCGGACCGATGGTCAGGTTAGGCACATAGTGGTTATCCATGACATCGAAGTGAACGATGTCGGCCCCGGCGGCCAGCACGTTGTCCACTTCCTCGCCCAGGCGGGCGAAGTCGGCAGAAAGAATCGACGGAGCAATAGCGAAGGGCTGCATGACGCACCTGTTTTGAGCGAAACCACGATGGCGCGCATTGTATACCTCAAGATTTGGCGCGCCCACCGTGGCCGACGATCAATACGCCGCCAGGTAGATCTTCTCGATATCGGCGGCGCTCAACCTGCGCGGGTTGTTTCGCATCAGCCGCTCGATGCCCGCGGCCTCCGCCGCCATCGAGGGGATCACATCCTCGGTCACGCCCAATCCGCTGAGTCCCTGGGGGATCTCCACGGCGGCGCACAAGGCGATCATCGCCTCCACGGCTTCGTCGGCAGCTTCGAGATCGCTCAGGTGTTCGGTCCTGATGCCCATGGCCTGGGCGATGTCCCGCATCCGCTCGACGCAGGCCACCTTGTTCCATGCCATGACATACGGCAGCAGCAAGGCATTGGCGACGCCATGGGACACATGGAAACGGCCGCCCAAGGGATAGGCCAGCGCATGCACCGCTCCGACCCCGGCATTGCCGAACGCCATGCCGGCCATCAGGCTGGCGGTAGCCATGTCTTCACGGGCTTGCAGGTGGGAAGGATGACAGAAGGCCTTGGGCAACGCCCGGGTGATCAGCTTGATAGCTCCGATGGCCAGGGCATCGGTGATCGGCGAGGCGTTGAGGGACAGATACGACTCGATGGCGTGGACCAGCGCATCGACACCACTGGAAGCGGTCACGCTGCGCGGGCACGTGAGGGTCATCTGCGGGCTGACCAGCGCCACGTCCGGCAGCAGATAGTCGCTGACGATCCCTTTCTTCAATTGCGCGGCCTTGTCGGAGAGGATCGCCACGTTGGTGACTTCCGAACCGGTACCGGCCGTGGTGGGGATGGCGATCATGGGCGGGCCTTTGCGCGGTACCTGGTCGACGCCGAACATGTCCTCCAGTTCGCCGTGATAACCGGCATAGACTCCCACGCACTTGGCGATGTCGATGGCGCTGCCGCCGCCCAGCCCGATCAAGCCGTCATGGCCGCCGTCGCGATAGGCCTGCATGCAGTCTTTGACAATGGCGATTTCCGGGTCCGGCAGCACCCGATCGAAAATCTCGTAGTCCCGCCCGCCCAGATGCTGCAGCGCCAGCTCCACGGTACCGGACTTGACCAGTGCGGCGTCGGTGACGATCAACGGGTTGTCGACATCCAGCCGTGTCAGCTCGGCCGCCAGTTGCTCGATGGCAGCGGCACCGGTGATCAGTTTGTGGGCGATCTTGAATGAGGAAAGACTCATGTGCGCGGCCTCTTGTTCGAATGTGGGCTGGCACAAGGATAGCTCGGTATTGAGGGTTGTCTGCCATTCAGCTCATGAATACGCCTCGGGTCGCTGTGGGAGCGAGCTTGCTCGCGATAGCGCACTGACATTCAGCATCGATATTGAATGTTCCACCGCTATCGCGAGCAAGCTCGCTCCCACATTTAAACAACGCTGACCTTCAGACCTGGGTCGTGCGCAGCTTCTCGCTACGCCCGCGCAGCCATTCCAGGGTCAGCAGCAGGATCACCGAGAAGGCAATCAGCAGCGTCGCCGCCGCGGCAATGGTAGGGCTGAGGTTTTCGCGGATGCCGCTGAACATCTGCCGCGGCAGTGTCGCTTGCTCGGGGCCGGCCAGGAACAGGGTCACCACCACTTCATCGAACGACGTCGCGAAAGCGAACAGCGCACCGGAGATAACGCCTGGGGCGATCAACGGCAGCGTCACCCGACGAAACGCCGTCAAAGGCGAAGCCCCAAGACTGGCTGCCGCCCGCACCAGGTTATGGTTGAACCCCTGCAAGGTCGCCGAGACGGTAATGATGACGAACGGTACGCCCAGCACCGCGTGAACCACGATCAGCGAGAAGAAACTGTTCCCCATCCCCAACGGTGCGAAAAACAGATAGCTGGCGACACCGATGATCACCACCGGCACCACCATGGGCGAAATCACCAGGGCCATTACCAGCGACTTGCCCGGGAAGTCCCCGCGGGTCAGGCCAATGGCTGCCAGCGTGCCGAAGACCATGGCCAGCAGTGTCGCGGCCGGCGCCACGATGATGCTGTTCTTCAGTGCCCGCATCCATTCGGCCGAGGCGAAGAAATCGTGGTACCACTGCAGCGAAAAGCCCTGCAACGGATACACCAGGAAACTGCCGGAGTTGAACGACAACGGAACGATCACCAGCACGGGCAGGATCAGGAACAGAAGGATCAGTCCGCAGAGCGTGCGCAAGCAGTAGAACCACACCCGTTCGACGGGGGACATGTAAGGACTCAGCATTTCGATCTCCCCTTAGCTCAGGCGCAGGCGACTGGCGCCCACCAGCCAGCTGTAAATCAGATAAAGCACGATGGTCGCCAGCAACAGCAGCCCACCGAGCGCCGTGGCCATGCCCCAGTTGATGCTGGTGTTGGTATAGAACGCAACGAAGTAGCTGACCATCTGGTCGTTCGGGCTGCCCAGCAACGCCGGGGTGATGTAGTAGCCGATGGCGAGGATGAACACCAGCAGGCAACCAGCACCGACACCGGCATAGGTCTGCGGGAAATACACCCGCCAGAAACTGGCGAACGGATGGCAGCCCAGGGAAATCGCCGCCCGCATGTAGGTTGGCGAGATGCCTTTCATCACGCTGTAGATGGGCAGGATCATGAACGGCAGCAGGATGTGGACCATGGAGATGTAGACACCGGTGCGGTTGAACACCAGCTCCAGGGGCTTATCGATAATGCCCATGGCCAGCAGGGCACTGTTGATCAGGCCACCCGATTGCAACAGCACGATCCACGCCGCCACTCGCACCAGGATCGAAGTCCAGAACGGCAGGAGCACGAGGATCATCAGCAGGTTGCTCTGGCGCGATGGCAGGTTCGCCAGCAGGTAAGCAAGGGGATAGGCCAGCACCAGGCAGATCGCAGTGATCACCAGGCCCATCCAGAACGTGCGGGCGAAGATATCGAGATAGATCGCCTGGTCGGGCGTGGCCGGCGCCAGTTCACCAAGGTCGTCGATGCGGTGATCGACGGCCGCCAGCAGATAATAAGGGGTCACTTCACTGGTGTTGCGGCGGATCACCTGCCAGTACGCCGGATCGCCCCAGCGCTCGTCGAGGTTTTCCAACGCCTCTTTATAAGAAGCCGGCTCCGTGGCGAACGGCAACGCCCGGGCGGTCTTGGTCAGCAGGCTGCGATAGCCGGCCAGTTCCATGTTCAGGCGCTTGGACAAATCGCCCAGGGTCTGATTCTTGCGGGCTTCGGCCAGGTCTTCACTGGCGGCCTTGTACACCGGTTCTCCAGGCAGACCACGTCCATCCCACGCCGCGACCGCAGCCACGGTACGCGGCATGGCGCCCACCACCTCCGGGTTGCTGACGCTTTTGAACAACAGCGCCACGATCGGTACCAGGAACACCAGGAGCAGAAACAGAACCAGCGGCGCGATCAAGGCCTGGGCCTTCCAGCGATTGACCCGCTCGGCGTGCTTGAGCCGCTGCTTCAAGGTGGGACTGGTGCCTGCGTTCAGTGGAACGGCGATGGCCATGGCGTACTCCGCAAATCTTCTTGATCGTTACAGGGGCGACGGACCGCCTCTGTTCTGTTGAAACACCCGGTTGGAGCAAGAACCTGCGGGAGTGAGCTCGCTCGCGATGGCTACAGCACATTCAACATCAATGTGTCTGACAAAACGCTATCGCGAGCAAGCACGATCCCACATGGATCTCATTCAGCCTCAGACAGTCGGGTTACTTGGCCGCCCAGGAGTTGAAACGCTGCTCCAGTTGCTCGCCGTTATCAGCCCAGAAGCTGACATCGATCTGCACCTGGTTGGCGATGTTTTCCGGGGTGGTCGGCATGTCTTTCAGGACATCCTTGGCCAGCAACGGTACGGCCTGGGTATTGGCAGGGCCGTAGGCGATGTTTTCGGAGTAAGTCTTCTGCTGCTGCGGTGCCACCGAGAACGCGATGAACTTCTTCGCCGCTTCAGCCCGAGCCTTGTCCAGGCCACGCGGGATGGCCCAGGCGTCGAAGTCATAGATGCCGCCGTTCCACACCACTTTCAGGTTGCTTTCTTTCTGTACCGCAGCGATCCGGCCGTTGTAGGCCGAGCTCATGACCACGTCACCGGAGGCCAGGTATTGCGGCGGCTGGGCGCCGGCTTCCCACCACTGGATGTTCGGCTTGAGTTCGTCGAGCTTCTTGAACGCCCGATCCTGGCCATCTTTGCCGGCCAGCACCTTGTAGACGTCCTTGGGCGCTACACCGTCGGCCATCAAAGCGAATTCCAGGGTGTATTTGGCGCCCTTGCGCAGACCGCGCTTGCCCGGGAACTGCTTGGTATCCCAGAAATCCGCCCAGCTGGTTGGCGCGGTTTTCAGCTTGTCGGCGTTGTAGGCCAGTACCGTCGACCAGACAAAGAAACCTACGCCGCAAGGCTGGATGGCGCCCTTGACGTAATCTTCGGCCTTGCCGAACAGCGCCGGGTCCAGTTGCTCGAACATGTCTTCGTCGCAACCACGGGACAGCTCTGGAGACTCGACTTCCACCAGGTCCCACGAGACGCTCTTGGTATCGACCATGGCCTTGACCTTGGCCATCTCGCCGTTGTATTCGCCAGCCACGATCTTGCCGTTGCCAGCCGCTTCCCACGGTGCGTAAAAGGCTTTGACCTGAGCCGCCTTGTTCGCCCCGCCAAAAGACACCACGGTCAGGTCCGGGCCCGCCGCCATCGCGTTTGCCGCACCCATCATGCCCAGAGTCAGGGCGGTGAACTTCAGGGATCTCAACATTTATTGTTCTCTCCACGTGCAGGGTTGGTGTTGGTAAAGCAGGGGGCGATCAATTCGCCTCTAGAAGAGGATCGAGCGCACGTACGTGCTCGACCTGCCAGCCAAGCGGAACCACGTCTCCAACCGCCAGCTCGGGATCGAGCTCGGCGATCGGTTGCTTCACGAAGAAGTCGTTCTTGCCGCAGACCTCCAGGCGAACCCGGACGTGGTCGCCCAGATAGATGAATTCCGCCACCCTCCCTGAGAAGCGGTTGACACATTGTTCGCTTGCGCCGTTGAGGCTCACTCGCTCCGGGCGAATCGACAGGGTCACCGGTTCGCCGGGCTTGCCGACATTCACCGCCAGCGCCTCGACCTTCTCCCCGCGCCCCAGCTCTACCAGGCAACGATCGCCGGTCTGGCTGTGCAAGCGGCCACTGAGGCGGTTGTTTTCGCCGATGAAGTTGGCGACAAAGGTATTTTTCGGTTCTTCATAAAGGGTGCGCGGTGGCGCGATCTGCTGGATCTCGCCCTGGTGGAATACCGCCACGCGGTCGGACATGGTCAAGGCCTCGCCCTGGTCATGGGTCACGTAGACCACAGTCACGCCCAGACGCTGGTGCAGATGCTTGATTTCCATCTGCATGTGCTCACGCAATTGCTTGTCCAGCGCACCGAGGGGTTCGTCCATCAGCACCAGCTGCGGCTCGAACACCAGGGCCCGGGCCAAGGCCACCCGCTGCTGCTGGCCACCGGACAATTGCGCCGGGTAACGCTGGGCGAACGTATCCAGCTGGACCATGCTCAAGACCCGCTTGACCCGATCGCTCACGTCGCTTTTGTTCAAGCCACGCACGGTCAACGGGAACGCCAGGTTCTCGGCGACGGTCATGTGGGGGAACAGCGCATAGTTCTGGAACACCATGCCGATGTCGCGCTTATGGGGCGGCACATTGTTGATGGCGCGCCCGGCCAGCTGGATCTCGCCGGCGGTCGGTGTTTCGAACCCGGCGAGCATCATCAGGCTGGTGGTCTTGCCCGAGCCGGACGGTCCGAGCAGGGTCAGGAACTCGCCTTTGCGAATGTCCAGGTTGAGATCCTTGACGATCAGGTTCTCGCCATCGTAGCTCTTCTGCACACCACGAAAGCTGACCAGTACATCACTGGTCCCCGCGCTTGAATCGACCTGGCTCATACCCGCACCTTTTGTATTGATGACTGCTTGTAAATCAAGCCTAGTGGAGCCTCGATCCCACGCAAATCGGGGCGCAGGAGAGAATCGCCTCAGCCGGATGGAAGAGTCGGGGTAGGGATCGCCCTACAAGGATGGCGGGATTGGATAAGGGCAGCGGCACGTTTCAAGCGGCGAGCGGCAGGCAGGGGCAAAAAGCGCTGTTGGGGTGTGTCGCAAATGGATATGCCGAGGAAAAAACCTGTGGGAGCGAGCTTGATCGCGATAGGGAAGTGTCAGCCGACATCAGTCCTGAATGTGCCGCCGTCATCGCGAGCAAGCTCCCACAGAGGACGTGCTGAAGCTCAGAGCAACTTGTGCTCCATCGCATACTTCACCAGCTCGGCCAATGAAGTGACGTTGAGCTTCTGCATCAATCGCGCCTTGTGGGTACTGATGGTCTTGCTGCTCAGGGCCAGTTGCTGGGCGATGTCGTTGACGTTGGCCCCCTGGGCCAGGCGCTCGAACACCGAGAATTCCCGTTCGGACAGCAGCGAGTGCAGCGGCCGGGTGTTGGTCAGGCCGACTTCGAAAACCATGCGGTCGGCCAGATCCGGGTCGATGTAGCGCCCGCCCGCCGCCACCTTGCGAATCGCCATGAGCAGCAAGGCCGGGTCGCTGTCCTTGGTGGCGTAGCCGGCAGCCCCGATCTTCAGGGCCCGGGCGGCCATTTGCGCCTCGTCGTGCATCGACAGGACCAGGATGGCCGGCGGATTGTTCAACGCGCGAATCCGCGGAATCGCCTCCAGGCCGTTGACCCCAGGCATGGAGATGTCCAGCAGTACCACCTCACAGGGCACATGCCGCAAGGTCTCGAGCAACTGCTCGCCGTTGCTCGCCTCTCCGGCCACCACCAGGTCCTTTGCCAGGCCGATCAATTGCTTGATGCCTTCACGGACAATGGTGTGGTCTTCGGCTACCAGTACACGGATCACGTTCTTCTCCAGATTCAGGATTCACCGCCAGTAGGCTCGCTCCCGCGAGGTCATGCGTACATCTCGTCGATTCGGGAGCGAGCCGGCTCACAAAAGGCCTGCCAGGCCGAAACCATCAAGTTTCATTCAACGGCACTCGCACCGACAGGGTCGTCCCCTCCCCCGGCTCACTCTCCAGGGATAACCGCCCCCCCATGATCAACACCCGCTCCCGCATGCCAACCAGGCCAAAGGAGGTCGTTCGTCCGGCAGTGACAATGAATCCTACACCGTCATCGCTGATGGTCAGGCACAATTCATCGCCTTCCCGAGCCAGGGTCAGTTCCACGGTATGCGCCTGGGCATGGCGCATCACGTTGGTCAGCGCTTCCTGGAGAATCCGGAACAGTCCGATGGCCTTGGCATCGCTCAGGGGCGGCAGGTTGTCCGGCACCTGCACCAGGCAAGGGATCTGGGTTCGCGCTTCGAAGCGCCGCGCCTGCCATTCGATGGCAGAGGCAATGCCGGCGTCTAGAATGGGCGGACGCAGCGCCGTCGCCACATCCCGCACCAGCTGGAACAACTGGGCAATCAGGCGCTTCATGCTGTTGAGGCGCTCCTGCAGGCCGGGGTCGAGCTGCGCATAGGCCAGCTCGCACATGGACGTCTCGAGCTTCAATACCGTCAGCATCTGGCCCAGTTCATCGTGGACTTCACGGGCGATCCGGGCCTTCTCCTCCTCCCGCACACTTTCCAGGTGCGCCGACAATTCGCGCAGTTGCTCCCGGGAACTGGCCAGCTCCAACTCGATGCGCTTGCTTTCGGTGATGTCCCAGACGATGCCGTCCCAGACATAGGCGCCGTCCTCGAGACGACGGGTGATGGCCTTGATCTCGGCCCAGCGCTCACGGCCTTCGCGGGTCAGGATACGGCCCTGCCACGACCAGTCACTGTCACTGTCCAGGGCCTGGTCCTGGGTGCGGTGATAATCGGCCTTGTCCTGCGGGTGCACCAGGCTGCGCAAGCCGGTGTCACTGCGCGCAAGGGTCGCGGGGGAGTAACCCACCAGGCTTTCGCTGCCTTCACTGATGTAGGCGAAATCGATCTGCCCGGTCACGGGCGCTCGCTCCAGGCGAAAGACCAGGCCCGGCACGTTGGCGGCGATACCTTGCAGGCGTGCTTCGCTTTCACGCAACGCCGCCAGCGCACGCCGGCGCTCGGTGACGTCGGTGAGGTAGACCACCAGGTACTCGGCGTCGCGAAAGCGCAGGAAGCTCAAGGAAACGTCCGCCGGCAGGATACTGCCATCGGCCCGCACGCATTCGGTTTCGAAACTCTGCGCCCCCTCCTCGCTGGACCTGGCGCGTTTCCACAGATTGAGCCAGCGGTCCATATGCAGGCCCGGCTCGAAATCGATCAAGGGCCGGTCGATGATCGCCCCTGGCGCATAGCCGAGCATGGTTTCAGCCGCGCGGTTGGCATAACGCACGTGGCTGTCCCAGTTGACCCAGAGGATGCCCACCGTGCTTTGGTCGATGGAAAACTGTGTCAGGCGCAAGGCTTCTTCGCTGGCGGCACGCTGGGCGATGTCTTCGCGCGCGCTACGCAGGCGGCGTTCCAGTTGCCGTTGTTGGCGACGCTGCCAGAACACGATGGCCACACTGCTCAGCAACATGACCAGCATCAACAGCGTCAGGTTCTGCCAGAAACCCGGGGTCTCGGTCAGGCGTGGATACTTGGGCTTGAGCCAGCGACTGTGCAACTGCTCCAGGTCCCTGGCCGGAATGGCCTGCAGCACGTTGTCGACGATGCCGGCCAGTTGCGGCCAATCCCGGCGCGTGGCGACCCGTAGCAGTTGCGGCAGGCCGATATCCCCCACCACCACCAGCCCGGCGAATTCCGGCTCCACCATCAACCGCCCCAGCTCGGCCTCGTCGACCACTGCGTAACGGGCCTGCTGGCTCAACAGCAGCTGCAAGGCCTGGCGCTCCATCGGCACGCCTTGCAGATTCAGCATCGGGTAGTTGCCACGAAGATAGTCAGCCGTGGCACTGGGCATGCGTACGGCGACCCGGGCCTGGGCATCTAGCTTTTCCAGCTCCACCCCTTCGGCTCCCTTCTGTTCGCCAACGATCAGTTGCGGCACGCGCATGTAGGGGTCGGAAAACTGCCAGAGCCTGAGCCCACCGGGCGTCTGGGTCAGGCCCGGGGCAATATCCACCTGGCCGTCGCGCACTGCCGCCTCCAGTTGCGCCAGGTCCTGGAAGTTTCGCCAGGTCAGTTCGACGTTCATCGCCTTGCCCAGCCACTGCATCAGCTCGACGTTGGTCCCGGACAGACGCTGCAGGCGCCGGTCGTACTGCGCATAGGGCGCCTGCAGCACCAGCCCGACACGCAACTGCGGATGTTGCGCCAGCCATTGACGCTGTTCCTGGGTCAATTGCGCGCCATGCGTCGATGGCGCGGGCGCAGCCCACGCCATCAAGGGGAGCCACAAACAGCCGATAACCCACAGGCAGCAAAAACGCATCATTGAAATCTCATGCACTGACAAATACTGACCAACCCATTAGGCTGCCGGAAATACTTCTGGTCATGGAATCTCCAATGTCCTTTGTTTACCGCCTGGCATTGCCAGCATTGTGCCTGTCGCTGATCCTGCCGAGTGCGTTTTCTGCACAGGCTGACGAAACGGCGCCCGCCGCAGCGGATCAACCCGCCGGGGAAAAACCCCTCGAACGCCAACCGTTGCTGGAGCGTAGCCAGGAAGAAGCGGCGGCTCTTGGACGAAAAGTCCCACCACAGGAACAGCAGCAGCTTCAAACCGGCAACGACACCTTCCTGGCTCTCTGGAAACCAGCCAACACCAGCGAACCCAAGGGTGCAGTCATCATAGTCCCCGGCGCTGGCGAAACAGCTGACTGGCCTCAAGTCATTGGCCCTTTGCGCAAGAAATTGCCGGATGTCGAATGGAGCAGCCTGAGTATCACGCTGCCAGACTTGCAAAGCGATGTCATCGCACCACGGGCGGTGGAAACACCAGCCGAGACCAAACCAGCCGATACGGCCGCCGCCGCACCGGACGCCGCCACGGCGGCCCCGATCGAACAGGTGGCGGGTGGCGAGGCGGACGCTGTCGACCCGGTCATGACCGATACGGGCGACGAGCACGACAAGGTCGACGCCGAACGCATCTTCGCCCGCATCGATGCGGCGCTGGCCTATGCCGAGCAGCAGAGCGCTCGCAGTATCGTGCTACTGGGCCACGGCACCGGAGCTTATTGGGCAGCGCGCTACCTCAGCGAAAAACAGCCTTCGCAGATAGAACGTTTCGTGATGGTTGCCGCGCAGACGCCGGTGACCGCCAAACCCGGGCTGGCCGAACTGACGCCGACGCTGAAACTGGCCACAGCCGACTTCTTCTATCTGGACAAGCCCTTGGACCGCAACGCGGCGCTGGAACGCTTGCAGGCGAGCAAACGCTTGAAAGGCTCGACGTTCAGTCAGGTGTCTCTCAAGGCCTTGCCCAATGCATCGGCACAGCAAGAGCAGCTGTTTCGTCGCGTTCGGGGTTGGCTCAATCCACAGAATCCCGACTGAGCCCCGTCAGGGAGCCTAGCGGAAGTCCCGTCGCTCCCTGATCAGCCGATAGGCGTTATGCAGGTCTCGGGTCTTGTCGGTGGCTTCGCGCACCTGCAAGGGCGTCCCACCGCTGCCGGCAATCTTGTCTGGATGATGTCGGCTCAGCAGACGACGGTAAGCCCGCTTGATCTGGGACGGCTCGCTGGTGGGCGAAACCCCCAGCAGGCGCAACGCTTCCTGGTAGCTCACGCCACTGCCGGGCAAGGCTGGTTTCTGCGGTTCGTAATCAACCGCCAGTGCCTGGACCTGTTGCGGTGTCCAACCCAGCCATTTGCCCCATTGAACCAGCAACTCGCGCTCGCTCGTCCCTGCGCGACCGTCAGCCCAGACCATTCGCCAGCAGGCTCGCAGCACGCCTTCAGCCGCATGGGGCTGGGCAGCGAGGCGACGCAGGTAGCCACGCAGACGGTCGTTCCCGGACTTGCCTCGATTGAACGCGGCGATGGCTCGGCGCTGGGCCGATTCGCTCAAGTCCAGCGCACGCATTTCCTGGCGCGCCTGCTGAATATGGCCATCGACCACTCGGCCATCAATCTTCGCCAGACGCCCCAGCAGGACAAACAACAGTTCATCGTTGCGTAACGCCGGACGCCCGCCCAGGCGCTCGCGCAACTGCGCCCAGCCGTGCAGGTTCAGACGCCTGTCCAGCGCCTGCCCCAGCAATGCCCCCAGCATGGCCCCCGGAATGCTGGCTATGGCAAAGCCCGCTCCGGCTCCGATCAGAGTCCCTGGCCACCACATATCAACGGCTCGCTTCTATCAAGGTTTCGACTTGCGCCAAACGTTCATGAGTTCCGACATCGACCCACTGCCCTTGCAGGCGCTCGCCGCTGACCTGCCCCAGGGCCATGGCCTGCCGGAACAGCGGGGCGAGCTTGAACGCGCCATCCGAGCACCCCTTGAACAGCAAGGGATGCAGGACAGCAATGCCGCTATAAGTCAGTTTGTCGGCAGCCGCGCCGTCATCGTGAATCTTTCCGTGGAGCAGGACAAAATCACCACCCGGATGATGCTCGGGGTTGTCCACCAGCACCAGATGCGCCAAGCCTTGAAGCGGCCGGCGCAAGGCGCTGAAATCGAAATCGGTCCATATATCGCCATTGACCACCACGAACGGCTCGTCCCCCAGCAGCGGTAACGCCCGGAAGATGCCACCACCGGTCTCCAGCGGCTCACCCTCTGGCGAATAACGAATCCGCACGCCAAAACGCGAACCGTCGCCCAGGTGGTCCTCGATCTGCTGACCGAGCCAGGCGTGATTGATCACGATGTCGGTGAAGCCGGCGCTGGCCAGCGCCCGCAGATGGTATTCGATCAAGGGGACACCGCCGACACGAACCAACGGTTTGGGGGTGGTCAGGGTCAGCGGGCGCATGCGTTCCCCCTTGCCCGCCGCCAGGATCATCGCCTTCATGCCATCGCCCCGGCCGGTTGTCGCAGGCTCGAAAGCAGTTCACCCAACGGCGCCAGTTCGGGTCGGCGGGCGACCACTGCATCTATATAGGCAAAGAAGCGCGGCACATCGCCCAGGTAGCGAGGCTTGCCGTCGCGATGGCAGATGCGAGCAAAGATCCCGATGACCTTCAGATGGCGCTGAACCCCCATCAGGTCGCTGGCCCGCAGGAAATCCTCGATATCCGGCTGGACCGCAATGCCAAGTGCCGCAGCCTGGCGCCAGTAGTCTTCCAGCCAACCGCGCACGCGCTCCTCGGGCCAGCTCAGGAACGCATCCTTGAACAGGCAGGTCACGTCGTAGGTCACCGGACCGTAGACCGCATCCTGGAAGTCCAGCACGCCCGGGTTCGGTTCGCTGAGCATCAGGTTGCGTGGCATATAGTCGCGGTGTACCAACACTTTCGGCTGGGCCAGGGCGCTGTCGATCAGCAGCTCGCTGGCCTGCTGCCAGAGCTGCTGCTGTGCCGGATCGAACTCGATCCCCAGTTCACGCTTGACGTACCACTCGGGGAACAACTCGAGTTCGCGACGCAGCAGTGCAACGTCGTAGGAGGGCAGTGGCGCCACCATCGGCAATTGCTGAAAAGCCAGCAGGGCTTGCAGGGCGTCACGGAATAAATCGTCGGCATTTTCGCCATCGATCACGTCCAGATAGGTCCGGTTGCCCAGGTCATTGAGCAAAAGAAAGCCTCGCGCGAGGTCTTCGGCATAAATTTTCGGCACGTTGATTCCGGATTTCGCCAGCAAAAACGCAATGTCCACGAAGGGTTTGCAGTTTTCCTGGGGGGGCGGCGCATCCATCACGATCAGGCTGCGGCCCTCGCCTTCCCAGCGGAAATAGCGACGGAAACTCGCGTCGCTGCTGGCCGCGGTCAATGTGGCCGGGGGCACGGTGCCCCAACCCTGTGCGGCAAAAAGGATCGGGAGTTGCTCATCGAGCCAAACTTTCAGGTGTTGCAGGCGTACATCTTGGTCGGGCATTGCAAGGGTCTCCGACGGCGCTAGCCGTCAAGCGGGTCATGCTTTATTATCCAGCATCTTTTTCAGACCATCGAGAGGCGTGCGGCCCACACCGCGGGCAGATGGCACGCAGGAAGCCCGGACTAATAAGATGGCATTGAAATCCCCCGCGTTTCGTAAAAAATTCCCGTTGCTGGTTACCGGCAGTCTGCTGGCCCTGCAACCCCTGGCCTCTTCATTCGTCGTCGCGGCGCAGCAGTATGACTGCTCCGTCTCCGCAACGGGTGCCTGGGACTGTTCGCCCAAGACGCCGGCCGCAGCCTTGCCGCCACGTCCAGTGCACGACGGCAGTGCGGTTTCCGACAGCAGCGAAGCCCCGGCCGGGAGCACCTCGGTCGAAGAAGCCGGCGACAAGCCGATGCTGGTCACCGAGGCCAAGGGCCGCGGCCTGAAGTCCCGCAGTGAAGACTACAGCCACCTGGACTGGGTTCCACGGGAGAACCTCACACCTGCGCAACTGGCCGAAACCGGTCCTTACTGCTCGGGCGCCTATATCGAGCCGACGCGTCCCGGCATGGACGACAAGACGGCCAAGAGCGATGCCCCGACCTTCCTCGGTGCCAAGGCTTCCCGCTACGAGCAGGAACAACAGGTGGCGACCCTGGCCGGCGACGTGGTCATGCGCCAGGGCAGCATGCAGGTCGAGGCCGACGAAGCCAGCCTGTACCAGGCGGAGAACCGCGGTGAGCTGAGCGGTAACGTGCGGGTTCGCGACAACGGCGCGCTGATCGTCGGCGACCACGCCGATGTCCAGCTGGACACCGGCGAAGCCAAGGTCGACAACGCCGAATACGTGATGCACAAGTCGCGTATCCGCGGTAACGCCCTGTACGCCAAGCGCGCCGAAAACGCGATCATCCGTCTCAAGGACGGTACGTACACAACCTGTGAACCGAACAGCAACGCCTGGACGCTGAAGGGCAACAACATCACCCTGAACCCGGCGACCGGCTTCGGTACCGCGACCAACGTAACGCTGCGGGTCAAGGACTTCCCGGTCCTGTACACCCCCTACATCTATTTCCCGATCGACGACCGACGCCAGTCCGGCTTCCTGCCACCCACCATCGGCAGCGGCAGCGATACTGGCTTCCTGTTGGTCACTCCGTACTACTTCAACCTGGCGCCGAACTACGATGCCACGTTGTACCCGCGCTACATGAGCAAGCGTGGCCTGTTGATGGAAGGCGAATTCCGTTACCTGACCAAGTCCAGCGAAGGTCAGTTCGGTGCCGCGTACCTCAACGATGAAGAAGACGAGCGCGCCAAGCAGTCCGATTACAGCAAGACCCGCTACATGTACAACTGGCAGCACAAGGGCGGCCTCGATTCGCGCGTGCTGACGGAAGTCGACTACACCAAGATCAGCGATCCGTATTACTTCCAGGATCTGCAGACCGACCAGATCGGTGTCGAATCCCGGGACTACGTGAATCAGCAGGGTGCGGTCAGCTACCGTGGGGATAACTTCACGGCGCGGCTGAATGCCCAGGCTTATCAAATGGCGACGATTTCGAAGATCACACCATATAGCCGCCTGCCTCAGATCACTTTCAACGGCTCCCTGCCGCAACATCCGTATGGGCTGAACTTCGCTTACGAGACGGAACTGGTGCGCTTCGATCGTGACTTGAGGGATGGCCTATACCGCGACGAAGAAGGCTTCACCACGCCATGGCTGGATACCAATATCAGTGGGCTGGCCCGGGCAAATGGCAACCGCATGAATCTCGCACCGGTCGTAAGCCTGCCCATGGGAGCGAGCTACGGCTACATCAAGCCAGCGCTCAAGTTCCAATACACCCAGTACGACCTTGATCTGGACAGCACCGGAAGGTCTGTCGTGGGGAATGGATACGACAGCACGCCAAACCGTGCTGTTCCAATCGCCAGCATCGACAGCGGCTTGTACTTCGACCGGGACACCCAATGGTTTGGCTCCGACTATCGCCAGACATTGGAGCCTCGCCTGTTTTACCTCTATGTACCGGAAAAAGATCAGGACGGCATTCCTGTTTTCGATACCAGCGAATCCACCTTCAGCTACTCCTCGCTGTTCCGGGACAACCGTTTTACCGGCTCTGACCGAGTCGGTGACGAGAACAAGCTGTCCCTGGGCGTGACCAGCCGCTGGATCGAAGAAAACGGTTTCGAGCGCCAGCGTGTCAGCGTTGGCCAAGCGTTCTACTTCAAGGACCGCAAGGTTCAGTTGCCGGGCATTGATTTCGAGACCCGCGAAGACGCCAAGTCGGACGTATCCCCGTATGCGCTGGAATACGAATACCGCTGGAACCGCGACTGGCGCACCACCGCCACCTACAACTGGGACCCGGACACCCACAGCCCGCGCTCGGGTAGTGCGATGTTCCACTACCAGCCGGAAGACAACCCGAACAAGGTCATCAACGCCGGTTATCGTTATCGCAACGACCAGGTCCGTTACGACGAGGCCACCGGTCAGTGGCAAGTGGGGGGTGGCGACTACGGTACGCCGGGCACACCTGGCTACGTGAAGGACTACTACAAGATCAAGCAGCACGACTTCTCCGTCATCTGGCCTGTCGTGCCGCAATGGAACCTCATCAGCCGCTGGCAATATGACTACAACCGCAACCGTACCCTGGAAGCCTTCGGTGGTTTCGAATACGACAATTGCTGCTGGAAACTGCGCCTGATCAACCGTTACTGGGTCGACTATGAAGAATTCAGTCAAGCCGCCCCGGAAAACGAAAAAGGCGACCACGGCGTCTTCCTACAAATTGTCCTGAAGGGACTCGGCGGCCTCACCGGCGCCAAGGTAGAGAGCTTCCTCGACAAAGGCATCCAAGGTTATCGTGAACGTGAAGACCAAGCTTTCTGATTGTCTGCGCCCGCTGATGCTGGGCGCGCTGTTCCTGGGTACCGCGGCCAACGCCGCGGTACAGTCCATCGATAAAGTGGTGGCCATTGTCGATAACGATGTGGTCATGCAGAGCCAGCTGGACCAGCGCGTCCATGAAGTGCAGCAAACCATCGCCAAGCGCGGCGGCGGCCTGCCGCCACCGGGCGTGCTGGACCAGCAGGTGCTCGAGCGCCTGATCGTCGAGAACCTGCAACTGCAGATCGGCGAACGCTCTGGCATTCGCATCACCGATGAAGAGCTGAACCAGGCAGTCGGCACCATTGCCCAGCGCAACAACATGACCATCGACCAGTTCCGTGCGGCCCTGGCTCGTGACGGCCTTTCCTACGAGGATGCCCGGGACCAGATCCGTCGCGAGATGATCATCAGCCGCGTACGTCAGCGCCGGGTGGCCGAACGTATCCAGGTTTCGGAGCAGGAAGTGAAGAACTTCCTCGCTTCCGACCTGGGCAAGATGCAGCTCTCCGAAGAGCTGCACCTGGCCAATATTCTGATTCCCACACCTGAAAGCGCCAACTCCGAGGCGATCCAGAGCGCCTATCGCCAGGCCATGGATGTCTACCAGCAGCTCAAGCAAGGAGCAGACTTCGGCCAGATGGCCGTCGCCCGCTCCGGTAGCGAAAACGCCCTGGAAGGTGGTGACATGGGCTGGCGCAAGGCCGCTCAACTGCCACCGCCGTTCGACCGCGAACTGAGCGCCATGGCCGTGGGCGATATCACCCAGCCTGCTCGCACCCCTGGTGGCTTCATCATCCTGAAGCTGCTGGAGAAACGCGGCGGCGGCACCCAAGTCCGCGACGAAGTGCACGTTCGCCACATCCTGATCAAGCCAAGTGAAATCCGCAGCGAAGCCGAGACCCAGCGCCTGGCCGAGAAGCTCTACGACCGCATCGAAGCGGGCGAGGACTTCGCCGAACTGGCGAAGAGCTTTTCGGAAGACCCGGGTTCCGCCCTCAACGGTGGCGATCTGAACTGGGTCGATCCAAACGCACTGGTGCCGGAGTTCCGCCAGGTCATGGCCGAAACGCCGCAAGGCCAGCTGTCCAAGCCATTCAAGAGCCCTTATGGCTGGCATGTGCTGGAAGTCCTTGGCCGTCGCGCCACCGACAGCACTACCCAGGCTCGCGAACAGCAGGCGATGACGGTATTGCGTAACCGCAAATACGACGAAGAACTGCAGACCTGGCTACGTCAGATCCGCGATGAAGCCTACGTCGAGATCAAACTTCCTGGTGCAGACCAGGCAGCGCAGTGAAACCCAAGCGTTTCGCGCTGACGCCCGGCGAGCCTGCCGGCATCGGTCCCGACCTGTGCCTGCTGCTCGCTGCGCATCCCCAGCCTCATCCGCTGATTGCCATTACCAGCCGCGACCTGCTCCTCGAACGGGCCGCGCAGCTAGGCGTGGCCATCAAGCTGCTCGAGGTCCTGCCGAACGCCTGGCCGGACACGCCAGCACCGGCTGGCAGCCTGTATGTCTGGGATACGCCGTTGGGCGCCCCGGTCGTCACCGGGCAACTGGACAAGGCCAACGCCGGGTTCGTCCTGCAGACCCTGACCCGCGCCGCCCAAGGCTGCCTGGACGGAACGTTTGCCGGCATGATCACCGCACCTGTGCACAAGGGCGTGATCAACGAATCAGGTATCGCCTTTTCCGGACACACCGAGTTCCTCGCTGACCTGACCCATACTCCACAGGTGGTGATGATGCTCGCCACCCGTGGCCTGCGCGTCGCCCTGGTGACCACGCACCTGCCCCTGCGGGACGTGGCCGACGCCATCACCCCGGAACGCCTGGAGCGTGTCACAAGAATCCTCCATGCAGACCTGCAAGAGAAATTCGGTATCGCTCATCCTCGCATCCTGGTGTGCGGACTCAACCCCCATGCCGGTGAAGGCGGGCATCTGGGCCGTGAAGAAATCGATATCATCGAACCCACATTGGAGCGCTTGCGCAGCGAAGGCATTGACCTGCATGGCCCGCTGCCCGCCGACACTCTGTTTACCCCCAAATATCTGGAGCACTGCGATGCGGTGCTGGCGATGTACCACGATCAGGGGCTGCCCGTGCTGAAGTACAAGGGCTTCGGCGCTGCGGTCAACGTGACCCTGGGCCTGCCGATCATCCGCACCTCCGTGGACCACGGTACAGCCCTGGACCTGGCCGGCAGCGGCCGGATCGACACCGGCAGCCTGCAAGTCGCACTGGAAACCGCCTACCAGATGGCCGAGACCCATTTATGACCGAGCAATACCAACACCGCGCGCGCAAGCGCTTCGGCCAGAACTTCCTGCATGACGCCGGCGTGATCGATCGCATCCTGCGCTCCATCAATGCCAAGCCCGACGACCGCATGCTGGAAATCGGCCCAGGCCAGGGCGCCTTGACCGAAGGCCTGCTTGGCAGCGGCGCGCAGCTGGACGTGGTGGAACTGGACAAGGACCTGGTTCCGATTCTCAACCAGCAATTTGCCGGCAAGAGCAATTTCAACCTGCACCAGGGCGACGCGCTGAAGTTCGACTTCAATAGCCTCAACGCCGCGCCGAACAGCCTGCGTGTCGTGGGGAACCTGCCGTACAACATCTCCACACCCTTGATTTTCCACCTGCTGAACAATGCCGGCCTGATCCGCGACATGCACTTCATGCTGCAGAAAGAAGTGGTCGAACGCCTTGCCGCCGGTCCTGGCGGCGGTGATTGGGGTCGCCTGTCGATCATGGTCCAGTACCATTGCCGGGTCGAACACCTGTTCAACGTCGGCCCCGGGGCCTTCAATCCGCCACCGAAAGTCGATTCGGCCATTGTCCGCCTGGTTCCTCACGCGGTCCTGCCGCATCCGGCCAAGGATCATCGCCTGCTCGAGCGCGTGGTACGCGAAGCCTTCAACCAGCGCCGCAAGACGCTGCGCAACACCCTGAAGCTATTGCTCGGCAGCGCCGATATCGAAGCTGCCGGCGTCGACGGCAGCCTGCGCCCCGAACAGCTGGACCTGGCGGCGTTCGTGCGCCTGGCCGACAAGCTCAGCGAACAGGCCGCAGCGAAAGCCGACGCCAACTGACGGGCCAAGGACTTCATCGGGTGGATGCCCTCTGGTTTACCACCCGATATTTGGCCTAGACTGACTCCGTCAGCCGCGCCCGCGCCCCACCTTTCCCAGGGTTCACCCGGGATTCACCGAGTGGCGATAAGGCAAAACAGGCATGAGGCATGGAAGTCCCTTTCGACTTCGACGTCCCAAACGAGCATCCCGAGCCTGTTTTCAACGCAGCGTGAGCGGCGCGCAGGCATTTTCCATACGAAGCCCAAGGCCTTTTTGCATGTCCGATCCTCGTTACCAGGTCGACGTCAGCGTCACCACCCGTTTTCTCGCGGAACAATCGCAACCCGAGCACAACCGCTTCGCCTTCGCCTACAGCATTACGGTGCGCAACAATGGCTCGCTGCCAGCCCGGCTGCTATCCAGGCACTGGATCATTACCGACGGCGATGGACAAGTGGAAGAAGTGCGCGGCGAAGGCGTGGTGGGCCAGCAACCGCTGATCGACGCCGGTAAAACCCACAGCTATACCAGCGGCACCGTGATGACCACCAGGGTGGGCACCATGCAAGGCTCCTATCAGATGCTGGCCGAGGACGGCCAACGCTTCGACGCGATCATCAAGCCCTTCCGCCTGGCGGTGCCCGGAGCGCTGCACTGATGGCTACCTATGCGGTTGGCGATCTGCAAGGCTGCCTCGAACCGCTCAAGTGCCTGCTGGAGCGCGTGGCCTTCGACCCAGGGCGTGACACCCTCTGGCTGGTCGGGGACCTGGTCAACCGCGGCCCGCAATCACTGGAAACCTTGCGCTTTCTCCATGGCATTCGCCAGTCGCTGGTCTGCGTGCTGGGCAATCATGACCTGCACCTGCTGGCCGCCTGGCAGAACATCGAGCGCCTGAAAAAATCCGATACCCTGAAGGAAATTCTCGACGCCCCTGACTGCGTGGAACTGCTGGAGTGGCTGCGTCAGCAAAAACTCATGCACTACGACGAGCAGCGCAACCTGGCGCTGGTGCATGCCGGCATCCCGCCCCAGTGGTCCCTGCGCAAGGCACTCAAATGCGCGGGCGAAGTGGAACACGCGTTGCGCGACGACAACCTGTTCATCCCTTTCCTGGACGGTATGTACGGCAATGACCCGGTCAAGTGGAACAACGATCTCTCCGGCACCGCCCGCCTCCGGGTCATTACCAACTATTTCACCCGCATGCGCTTCTGCACACAAGACGGCAAGCTCGATCTCAAGAGCAAGGAAGGCATCGAGACCGCGCCGCCCGGCTACGCCCCCTGGTTCAAACACAAAGAGCGCAAGACCCGTAACCTTAAGATCATTTTCGGTCACTGGGCATCGCTCGAGGGACAATGCGACGAGCCAGGCGTGTTCGCCCTCGATACTGGTTGCGTGTGGGGCAGCGCAATGACCTTGATGAATATCGACACGGGCGAGCGACTGCGTTGCGATTGCGACGAGCGGGGCCACGCCAAATCCCATCATCCGGCCACGGCGCCATTGCCGGTCGGCACTGCCGTCTGAGCGGCGCCGCGTTCAAGGCCACAGGAGTCCTACATGACCGAATTCAAACGCATCCACCCAGAACAAGCCCAAGCCCTGCGCGAACAAGGTGCCGTCGTGGTCGACGTCCGCGATGCGGCGACCTTTGCCGCTCTCCATATCAAAGGCTCCCTGCACCTGGACAATCACTCACTGCATGACTTCATCACCCATGCCGATCTCGATGCGCCGCTCGTGGTGGTCTGCTATCACGGCAATTCCAGCCAGAGCGCAGCCGCCTATCTGGTCGGCCAGGGCTTCAGCGATGTCTACAGCCTGGACGGAGGTTTCGAGCTGTGGCGTACGATCTATCCTGCGGAAACGTCGCAAAGCACTTCCGAATAATTTTTTATGTTCGCTCAAGCCCGCGTAATCCGCGGGCTTGAGCGATGGCGGACGAACGGTCTGCCATAACTTATTACGCATTCATCCTGTGCCTCTCCGATTCCGAACTATTCTTAGCCTCAGGCCATCCAAAACAGGGGAGAGCCGGTACACCGGCGCGCGGGTCATCGGGAGTAAGCTTTCAGAAGCCTGCATTCTGGAAGCATTCTGGGGGGTAAACGGCAGCTGGGTTCCCAGCGGCTGGCCAGCATCGACTGATTGATCCGACACCGGCTCCACGTATCGAGCGAGGTGACGTCATGAGTATTTTTAGCCACTTCCAGCAACGTTTCGAGTCCACGCGGCAGGAGGAATACTCGCTGCAGGAATACCTCGAACTCTGCAAGCAGGACCGCAGCGCCTATGCATCGGCTGCGGAGCGTCTGTTGCTGGCCATCGGAGAACCGGAACTGCTGGACACCTCGACCAATTCGAGGCTCTCGCGGATCTTTTCCAACAAGGTGATTCGCCGCTATCCGGCCTTCGAAGACTTCCACGGGATGGAAGAATGCATCGACCAGATCGTGTCCTATTTCCGCCATGCCGCCCAAGGCCTGGAAGAGAAGAAGCAGATTCTCTATCTGCTCGGCCCGGTGGGTGGCGGTAAATCGTCCCTGGCCGAGAAACTCAAGCAACTGATCGAAAAAGTGCCCTTCTATGCCATCAAGGGCTCGCCAGTGTTCGAATCGCCCCTGGGGCTATTCAACGCCACCGAGGACGGCGCGATTCTCGAGGAGGATTTCGGCATCCCACGTCGGTACCTCAACACCATCATGTCGCCATGGGCGACCAAGCGCCTGGCCGAGTTCGGTGGCGATATCAGCCAGTTCCGGGTGGTCAAGCTCTACCCATCGATCCTCAACCAGATCGCGGTGGCCAAGACCGAACCCGGAGATGAAAACAACCAGGACATTTCGGCACTGGTGGGCAAGGTCGATATCCGCAAGCTGGAAGAATTCCCACAGAACGACGCCGACGCCTACAGCTACTCGGGTGCATTGTGCCGGGCCAACCAGGGCCTGATGGAATTCGTCGAGATGTTCAAGGCGCCGATCAAAGTGCTGCACCCCTTGCTGACCGCCACCCAGGAAGGCAACTACAACAGCACCGAGGGCCTTGGAGCGATTCCGTTCAGCGGCATCCTGCTTGCCCACTCCAACGAGTCGGAATGGCATACCTTCCGCAACAACAAGAACAACGAAGCCTTCATCGACCGGATTTACATCGTCAAGGTGCCGTACTGCCTGCGTGTCACCGATGAGGTGAAGATCTACGACAAGCTCCTGTTCAACAGCTCCCTGTCCAAGGCCCATTGCGCTCCGGACACACTGAAGATGCTGGCGCAGTTCACCGTGCTGTCGCGCCTCAAGGAGCCGGAGAACTCCAACATCTATTCCAAGATGCGGGTGTACGACGGTGAAAACCTCAAGGACACCGATCCGAAGGCCAAGTCGATCCAGGAATACCGTGACAACGCCGGTGTCGACGAAGGGATGAACGGGCTGTCCACACGCTTCGCGTTCAAGATCCTGTCCAAGGTCTTCAACTTCGACCCCCACGAGATTGCCGCCAACCCGGTACACCTGCTGTACGTGCTGGAACAGCAGATCGAGCAGGAGCAATTCCAGGCCGAAACCCGTGAACGCTATCTGCGTTTTCTCAAGGAATACCTGGCGCCGCGTTATATCGAATTCATTGGCAAGGAAATCCAGACCGCTTACCTGGAGTCCTACAGCGAATACGGCCAGAACATCTTCGACCGCTACGTGCTGTACGCAGACTTCTGGATCCAGGACCAGGAATATCGCGATCCGGAAACCGGTGAAATCCTTAATCGCGTTGCGCTCAACGAGGAGTTGGAAAAGATCGAGAAACCCGCAGGCATCAGCAATCCGAAGGATTTCCGCAACGAAATCGTCAACTTCGTGTTACGCGCCCGGGCCAACAACAACGGCAAGAATCCGACCTGGCTCAGCTATGAAAAGCTGCGAGTGGTCATCGAGAAGAAAATGTTCTCCAACACCGAGGATCTGTTGCCGGTCATCAGCTTCAATGCCAAGGCCAGCAAGGAGGACCAGCAAAAACACAACGACTTCGTCACACGCATGGTTGAACGTGGCTACACAGACAAACAGGTACGACTGCTCTCCGAGTGGTATCTGCGGGTCCGGAAATCGCAGTGAAGCAGTGAAGCAGCGGCAGGCTTCAAGCCACGAGCTGCAGGGGCGCTCTACGCCCTTGCGCTCCCGGCTTGCAGCCTGAAGCTGAGAACTTGAAGCTGCCCGGAGGGCTCCTCATGAGCTACGTGATCGACCGACGCCTCAATGGCAAGAACAAGAGCACGGTGAACCGCCAGCGGTTTCTGCGACGTTACCGTGACCATATCAAGAAGGCCGTCGAAGAGGCGGTCAGCCGCCGCTCCATTACCGACATGGAGCACGGTGAACAGATCAGCATTCCCGGCCGCGATATCGACGAGCCGGTGCTTCATCATGGGCGCGGCGGCAAGCAGACTGTCGTGCACCCTGGCAACAAGGAATTTACCAGCGGCGAGCATATCCCCCGTCCACCGGGTGGAGGCGGCGGCCGAGGCCCCGGCAAGGCCGGAAACTCGGGCGAAGGCATGGACGAGTTCGTCTTCCAGATCACTCAGGAAGAATTCCTCGAATTCATGTTCGAGGACCTGGAGCTGCCGAATCTCGTCAAACGCAACCTGACCGGCACGGACACCTTCAAGACCGTGCGCGCCGGTATCAGCAACGAGGGCAATCCATCGCGGATCAACATCATCCGCACCCTGCGTTCGGCCCACGCCCGGCGCATCGCGCTGTCCGGCAGCAGCAGGACGAAACTGCGGGAGGTGAAGGAAGAACTGGCCCGCTTGAAACGCGAAGAACCCGACAACTTCGGCGATATTCAAGAACTGGAGGCGGAAATCGAGAAACTCAGCGCGCGCATTCACCGCGTACCGTTCCTCGACACCTTTGACCTGAAATACAACCTCTTGGTCAAGCAGCCCAATCCCAGCTCGAAGGCAGTGATGTTCTGCCTGATGGACGTCTCCGGCTCCATGACCCAGGCCACCAAGGACATCGCCAAGCGCTTCTTCATCCTCCTGTACCTGTTTCTCAAACGGAACTACGACAAGATCGATGTAGTGTTCATCCGCCACCACACCAGCGCCAGGGAAGTGGATGAAGAGGAGTTCTTCTATTCCAGGGAGACCGGCGGCACCATCGTCTCCAGCGCCCTGAAGCTGATGCAGGAGATCATGGCCGAACGCTACCCGGCCAATGAATGGAACATCTACGCAGCCCAGGCGTCCGACGGTGACAACTGGAACGACGACTCGCCGATCTGCCGTGACATCCTGATCAACCAGATCATGCCGTTCGTCCAGTACTACACCTATGTGGAAATCACCCCGCGGGAGCACCAGGCCCTGTGGTACGAATACGAACGCATCGCCGAAGCCTTTTCCGACACATTTGCCCAACAGCAATTGGTCTCGGCCGGGGATATCTACCCGGTCTTCCGTGAACTCTTCCAGCGCAGGTTAGTGACATGACCGCCAAAAAAGAGCAGAAACGCCAGCCAATCTCCACCGGCTCCGAATGGACGTTCGAGCTGATCCAGGCCTACGACCGCGAAATCAGCCGTATCGCGGATCGTTATGCCCTCGACACCTACCCCAACCAGATCGAGGTGATCACCGCCGAACAGATGATGGACGCCTACGCGTCAGTCGGCATGCCGCTGGGTTATCACCACTGGTCCTACGGCAAGCATTTTCTGAGCACCGAGAAATCCTACACTCGTGGCCAGATGGGGCTGGCCTACGAGATCGTGATCAACTCCGATCCATGCATCGCCTACCTGATGGAAGAAAACACTATCTGCATGCAGGCGCTGGTGGTGGCACACGCCTGCTATGGCCATAACAGCTTCTTCAAGGGCAATTACCTGTTCCGCACGTGGACCGATGCCAGCTCGATCATCGATTACCTGGTGTTCGCCAAGCAGTACATCATGCAATGCGAGGAACGCCATGGCATCGACGCGGTGGAGGACCTCCTGGACTCCTGCCATGCCTTGATGAACTACGGGGTGGACCGCTACAAAAGGCCATATCCGATCTCTGCCGAAGAAGAACGTCGACGCCAGAAGGACCGCGAAGAACACCTGCAGAAGCAGATCAACGACCTGTGGCGGACCATTCCCAAGGGCGCCGACAAGTACAGCGAGAAGGACAACGCACGCTTCCCGGCCGAACCCCAGGAAAACATTCTCTACTTCATCGAAAAGCACGCACCGCTGCTGGAACCGTGGCAACGGGAAATCGTGCGCATCGTGCGCAAGATTGCCCAGTATTTCTATCCACAGCGCCAGACGCAGGTCATGAACGAAGGCTGGGCCACGTTCTGGCACTACACCCTGATGAACGACCTGTACGACGAAGGGCTGGTTACCGACGGCTTCATGATGGAATTCCTGACTTCTCATACGAGCGTGGTGTTCCAGCCTGGTTTCGACAGCCCCTACTACAGCGGCATCAACCCTTACGCACTGGGCTTTGCCATGTACCGCGATATCCGCCGCATGTGCGAGAACCCCACCGAAGAGGACCGTCGCTGGTTCCCTGAAATTGCCGGTTCGGACTGGCTGTCCACCCTGAAGTTCGCCATGAGCAGCTTCAAGGACGAGAGCTTCATCCTGCAATACCTCTCGCCCAAGGTGATCCGCGACATGAAGCTGTTCAGCATCCTCGATGATGATCAGAAGGATGACCTGGTGGTGCCCGCCATCCACGATGAAAGTGGCTATCGGATCATCCGTGAGACCCTGGCTGCGCAGTACAACCTGGGTAATCGCGAACCCAACGTGCAGATCTACAGCATCGACCGTCGAGGAGACCGCTCGCTGACCCTGCGCCATCAGGCACACAACCGTAAACCGCTGGGCGATTCGACCGATGAAGTGCTCAAGCACCTGCACCGCCTATGGGGCTTCGACATCCACCTGGAAACCCTGCAGGGTGACCAGGTAATGAAAACCCACCACGTACCACCCAGGAGCGAGCAAACCGAGGGGGACTACGGCCGCCTGGACCTGGCTGTCATTCATCTTTGATTTCGTTTTCCACCTCCGAAGACCGGGCGCAAGGGTTATCCTGTCGGGTCAACGGAGGTTTTTTATGCAGATCTATAAAGTCGGCGGCGCGGTGCGCGATCGCTTGCTGGGCATTCCCGTCACGGACATCGACCGGGTCGTGGTGGGAGCCACCGCCGAGGAAATGCTCGCCAAGGGATTTCGTCCCGTGGGGGCTGACTTCCCAGTCTTCCTGGATCCGAAAACGGGAGAGGAATACGCCCTCGCCCGCACCGAACGCAAAAACGGCCGCGGCTATGGCGGCTTCGTGTTCCACGCCAGCCCGGACGTGACGCTCGAGCAAGACCTGATTCGCCGGGACCTGACTATCAACGCCATGGCCGAGGACGATAACGGCCATGTGTTCGACCCCTACCACGGCCAGCGCGACCTCGAAGCTCGGGTGCTCCGTCACGTTTCCCCCGCATTCGCCGAGGACCCTCTCCGAGTCCTGCGAGTGGCCCGCTTTGCCGCACGCTATGCCCCGCTGGGCTTCAAAGTGGCGGACGAAACTCTCGAGCTGATGCGCCAGCTAAGCGAATCCGGAGAGTTGGAGGCATTGACGGCCGAGCGTAGTTGGAAGGAAATTTCCCGCGCGCTCATGGAACATCAGCCTCAGGTATTCATCCAGGTGTTGCGCGACTGCACGGCCCTCAGGGTCCTGATGCCCGAGGTGGACGCGCTGTTTGGCGTACCGCAGCCTGAGGCCCATCATCCGGAAATCGATACCGGCGCGCACACGTTGAGCGTGCTGGAGCAGGCCGCTCGGCACCGACAACCACTGACGGTCCGCTGGGCATGCCTGTTACACGACCTGGGAAAAGGACTTACGCCCGAACACGAATGGCCAAGACACATCGCCCATGAACACAAGGGGCTGAAGCCGATCAAAGCGCTCAACGAGCGCTTCAAGGCGCCACGCGATTGCCAGGAACTGGCGCTGCTGGTTGGGCAATACCATACCCATGGCCATCGCGCGCTTGAATTGAAAGCGTCCACCTTGCTCGAGCTGTTGCAGAGTTTCGACGTTTACCGCCGACCACAACGCTTCGAGGAATTCATTGCCGCCTGTGAAATGGATGCGCGGGGGCGCAAAGGGCTGGAAGACAGAAGTTATCCACAGGCGGATTACCTGCGGGGCGCAGCAGCCGCTGCCCGTGGAGTGGCGGTGCAACCATTGCTGGAAAAAGGCTTCAAGGGGCCGGAGCTGGGTGAGGCGATCAAGCGCGAGCGTCTCAAGGCATTGAAAGCCTACAAGGAAGCGGCGAGCTGAAGGAAGCGTGATGGCAAGTTGGATTGGCCCTGCATAAGCCATCTATCGCAATCAGGCGCGCTCCCCACGGTGGATCTCGCTTGAACACCTGACCGATATCATCCGAGAAGATCGGTGTGGGAGCGTGCGGACGATAACGACGTTCGCTTCACAGCATGGTCGACGGCGTAAGCTGCTGGCCTCGCCATTCGAAAGCCACCGGTGCCAGTACCTGATCGATCTGGGCTTCCTCCCACAGAGCGGCGAAGCTCTTGCCTACGCCCGGATGTATCCGATCCGGCGCCATCAGCGATAAAGGCCACAAGACGAAGGCGTTCTTGAGGATTTCCGCGCGCGGCAGGATCAGCCCGTCGAAGTTGCCCACCTGCTCGCCATACAACAACACGTCGATATCCAGCGGCAGCCCCTTGCGATCCGGCGCATAACGACCATTGTCCGCCTCGATGAACTTGAGACGACGATCCAGCTCCATCAGCGGCAGATCCGTGAAGGCCGACACGACAAAATTGAAGAATGGCCCGCTCTTGATGCCCACTGGCTGGCTTTCGAACACTGCCGAACAGCGAATGTCCACCAGGAAGCCCGCAAGGGCTTCAAGCCCGGCTCGCAAATGGGCTTCACGCTCGATATTGCTGCCGAGCCCGAGAAAAACCTGTGTCAGCGACATCCGCGCTCGATCTCCACGCCAACGCCGCTGGCCGCCGGAACGGCACCAGGCTTGGTGACCTTCAGACGCAGCCAGGTAATCTTGAACTCGTCCATCAGCTCCTGGGCCAAGCGTTCGGCAAACGTCTCGACCAGCTGGAACCGGGCCTGTCCGGCAAATGCCTGGATGCGTGACGATACGCTGGCGTAATCGAGTGCAAGGCTCAGGTCATCGCCGGCAGCGGCCGGACGATTATCCCAGGCGAAACTCAGATCAAGCCGCAGGCACTGTCGGATGTCTCGCTCCCAGTCGTAGGCACCAATTACCGTGTCGACTTCCAGGCCCTCGATAAACACTCTGTCCAAGCACTCTTCTCCGCAGCACGACAAGGGCGCAATGCGCCGTTAGAATCAGGGCGTCCTCGCCCGGAATAGTTAGCATGTTTTGGTTACTGGCGATCCTCGCCTACCTGCTCGGCTCGCTGTCCTTCGCCATTTTGCTCAGCCGCCTGACGGGTCGCCCCGATCCGCGAACGAGTGGTTCAGGCAATGCCGGTGCCACCAACATGCTGCGCCTGGCCGGACGCAAGCTTGCCATCCTGACCCTGCTCGGCGACCTCTGCAAAGGTCTTGTACCGGTCCTGATCGCCAGCCTTGCAGGGCTTTCCCTGGAGCAACAGGCCTGGATCGGTGTCTGCGCGGTCATCGGCCACCTGTTCCCGCTGTACTTCCGCTTTCGCGGCGGCAAGGGTGTCGCCACCGCCGCCGGGATGTTGCTGGGTCTCTACCCGCCCGCCGCCTTGCTGGCCGTTTCGGCCTGGCTACTGATGTTCTACCTGACCCGCACCAGCTCACTGGCCGCACTGATCGCCACACCATTGACCCTGCCGCTGCTGGCCTGGCAGGAACCGGCGGCCCTGTTGCCCATGACAGCGCTCGTGGCGCTGATCGTCTGGCGCCATCGGGGCAATCTACGCGACCTCTTCGCCGGGCGCGAACGGCATTTTTAAATGACGCTTCACAGGGGCGACAACTGCTCCATGGGCCAGCGCGCCTGCACGCTGATCGCAAGACTTTCCTGCTGGCCGGCCTGCAGTCGCTGGCATCCAGCAAAAGCGATCATCGCGCCGTTATCGGTGCAGAACTGCGGCCGCGCGTAGTAAACGTCGCCCTTCATGTCGCCGAGCATTTTCTCCAACGAGAGCCGCAAGGCCTTGTTCGCACTGACTCCACCGGCGATCACCAGGCGCTTGAGCCCGGCCTGCTTCAGGGCGCGCTTGCACTTGATGGTCAAAGTCTCCACCACGGCCTGCTGGAACGCCAGCGCGATGTCGCAACGGGCTTGCTCACTGTCGTCCCCGGCGCCAACGCATTGTTGCCAGGTATTCAAGGCAAAGGTCTTCAAGCCGCTGAAACTGAAATCCAGTCCGGGTCGGTCGCACATCGGGCGCGGGAAAACGAAACGCCCCTCCACGCCCTGAGCCGCAAGCCGGGCGATTTCAGGGCCGCCAGGATAATTCAGGCCCATCATCTTCGCGGTCTTGTCGAAAGCCTCACCGGCCGCGTCGTCCAGGGATTCGCCCAACAGCTCGTATCGACCGATGCCGTCGACCCGGACCAACTGCGTATGACCGCCGGAGACCAACAAAGCGACGAACGGAAACTCCGGCGGCTGCGCCTCCAGCATCGGCGCCAGCAGGTGGCCTTCCATATGATGCACACCCAGGGCCGGCACCCCCCAGGCAAAGGCCAGTGCCTGGGCGCATGAGGCGCCCACCAGCAAGGCCCCCACCAGGCCGGGACCGGCGGTGTAGGCCACGGCGTCGATCTCGGTTGGGGCGCAGTCGGCTTCGGCCAGGACCTGGCGAATCAAGGGCAGCATGCGCTTGACATGATCACGGGACGCCAGCTCCGGCACCACGCCACCATAGGCACGATGCAGATCGATCTGGCTGAACAGCGCATCGGCCAGCAGGCCGCGTTCGCTGTCGTAAAGCGCGACGCCGGTTTCGTCGCAGGAAGTTTCTAATCCCAGTACTAGCATGGGTTTGCGCCTTGTGGAGGCTGAATTCGAAGGCGCGCATAATAGTCGCCGCGTGGTGCCCCGACCAGCGGTTTTCGATCAGAGGCTTTGCATTCCGAGCGTTGAGGGGTTAACATCCGCAACCCTTAAAAACCGACGTCTTCAAGTGCTCTTTTGCCGCGAGGATGTTGACCCCGGTAATGAATGAAGGTAGCTCTGGATGCCAGCCGTCAAAGTAAAAGAGAACGAACCCTTCGACGTAGCTCTGCGTCGTTTCAAGCGCTCCTGCGAAAAAGCCGGTGTTCTGGCTGAAGTTCGTAGCCGCGAATTCTACGAGAAGCCGACTTCCGAGCGTAAGCGCAAAGCAGCAGCTGCTGTTAAGCGTCACGCCAAGAAAGTTCAGCGCGAACAGCGCCGCGCCGTACGTCTGTACTGATACACAGACGTTCGTAGCAAGCTTCTGCCAAGCCCGGCCCTCAAGCCGGGCTTATGGCATTTGCGGAACAACGCTTGAGTTTCATCGTCAAAGCCGCAGACGCGACCGAGACAACTGCTTTACCGCGTCAGACCTGGCTTTTTGGCCAGCGGTGCACGTCTCTCCTGACGAGCCTTCCGAGGCTACTGACGAGCACACCCTGATTCCTCTAACGACGATCAGCCCAAGGCACCTGCTTGCGTGCCCGCTCCATGAGCTATCCGAGGCCTGACCGGCCGTTACCGGACTCAGCGCAATATTATTCAGACCGTCGAATACTGACAGTAATTAACGTCAGTGGATTATCGGCAGATACACTTCCCGACAGCAATGACGCAGATGACCCGGTCGAGCCACCGCTTCAACAGTGCCTCTAGATCTTGAACCGGTTGCGCCTGCCGATTTCGGGGCCTTATTTCACGCAGTGACGACGAGAACGCCATGGCCGGGTTGATTCCCCAGAGCTTTATTGACGACCTCCTGAACCGCACCGACATTGTCGACGTGGTCAGCTCTCGCCTGCAGATGAAGAAAGCCGGCAAGAACTACACTGCCTGCTGCCCGTTCCACAAAGAAAAGACCCCTTCCTTCAGCGTCAGTCCCGACAAGCAGTTCTACTATTGCTTCGGCTGCGGTGCTGGCGGCAATGCCCTCGGCTTCATCATGGACCACGACAACCTGGATTTCCCCCAGGCGGTCGAAGAACTGGCCAAAGCCGCTGGCATGGAGATTCCTCGGGAGGAAAGCGGTCGAGCGCGCAAGCCGCGTCAACCAACGGATTCACCGCTGTACCCCTTGCTGACCGCCGCGGCCGACTTCTACCGCCAGGCCCTCAAAAGCCATCCGGCTCGCAAGGCCGCCGTGGATTACCTCAAGGGCCGCGGCCTGACTGGCGAAATCGCCCGGGACTTCGGCCTCGGCTTCGCCCCGCCCGGCTGGGACAACCTGTACAAGCACTTGAGCAGCGACACGCTCCAGCAGCGCGCCATGATCGACGCGGGCCTGCTGATCGAGAATGCCGAGACCGGCAAGCGCTACGACCGTTTCCGCGATCGGGTAATGTTTCCGATCCGTGATACTCGGGGACGAATCATCGCCTTTGGGGGCCGTGTCCTGGGCGACGACAAGCCCAAGTACCTGAACTCGCCGGAAACTCCGGTATTCCATAAGGGCCAGGAGCTCTATGGCCTGTATGAGGCGCGCAAGAACAATCGCAACCTCGACGAGATCATTGTCGTGGAAGGTTACATGGACGTTATCGCCCTGGCTCAGCAAGGCCTGCGCAATGCCGTGGCGACCCTGGGAACAGCCACCAGCGAAGAGCACATGAAACGCCTCTTTCGCGTGGTGCCCAGTGTGCTGTTCTGCTTCGACGGCGACCAGGCCGGCCGCAATGCCGCCTGGCGCGCACTGGAAGCGACATTGCCGAGCCTGCAGGATGGCCGCCGGGCGCGCTTTCTGTTTCTACCCGAGGGAGAGGACCCGGACACCCTGGTGCGTTCCGAAGGGACCGACGCCTTCCGCGCCAGGATCAACCAGCACGCACAACCATTGGCCGATTATTTTTTCCAGCAGTTGACCGAAGAAGCCGATCCGCGCTCCCTCGAAGGCAAGGCCCACATGGTCACGCTTGCAGCGCCGTTGATCGACAAGGTACCCGGCGCCAACCTGCGTACGCTGATGCGCCAGCGGCTTACCGAAATCACCGGGCTCAGTAGCGAGACCGTCAGTCAGATGGCCCACAGCGTCCCACAGGAGGCGCCACCGGCTTATGACCCAGGCATCGATTACGACGCGATGCCGGATTTCGCCGACTATCATCAACCTCAACAGGACTACGCGCCGCAACAGGAATGGACGCCGAAGAAAACCGGCAGCGGCGGCAAGAAATGGGACAAGAAACCCTGGGACAAGAACGGCAAGCGCGGTGATCGCGACCAGCCACGTGCCCCGCGCGTGCCGGCCGCCGTCGAACCTCCGACGCTGGCCGCCCTGCGCACCCTGCTGCATCACCCGCAACTGGCCGAAAAGGTCGAGGATGCGGGGCACTTCGCCGCCGAGGACCACAGCAACACGCAATTACTGGTCGCACTCCTTGAAGCCGTGCAGAAGAACCCCCGGTTGAACTCCTTCCAGTTAATCGCACGGTGGCACGGTACGGAGCAGGGGCGCTTGTTGAAGGCCTTGGCCGAAAAGGAATGGCTGATTGATGGAGATAACCTTGAACAACAGTTTTTCGACACCATTACTAGCTTGTCCGCCCGCCAACGCGAGCGAAACCTGGAGCAACTTCTGCGAAAAGCTCGTCAGAGCGAGTTGACCAGCGAAGAGAAAAACCAATTGCGCGACTTACTCAGCCGCAATGTTTGCGCATCAAACCCGACCTCAACTGGCGCGTGAGGTCACAGCTCAGGTATAATCCTCGGCTTGTTTTTTGCCCGCCAAGACCTTCAGTGGATAGGGTGTTATGTCCGGAAAAGCGCAACAGCAGTCTCGTATCAAAGAGTTGATCCTATTGGGTCGTGAGCAGGGCTACCTGACTTACGCGGAGGTCAACGACCACCTGCCGGAGGATATTTCAGATCCGGAACAGGTGGAAGACATCATCCGCATGATCAACGACATGGGGATCAACGTATTCGAGGTTGCGCCAGATAAGGATGCCCTTATGCTGGCCGACGCCGATACCGACGAGGCGGCCGCGGAAGAAGCGGCAGCAGCGTTGGCGGCGGTCGAGACCGACATTGGTCGCACCACCGACCCCGTGCGCATGTACATGCGTGAAATGGGTACGGTAGAACTCCTCACACGCGAGGGCGAGATCGAAATCGCCAAGCGTATTGAAGAAGGCATCCGCGAAGTGATGGGCGCAATCGCGCACTTCCCTGGCACGGTTGACCATATTCTCTCCGAGTACACCCGCGTCACCACCGAAGGTGGTCGACTGTCCGACGTCCTGAGCGGCTATATCGACCCGGATGACGGCACCACGCCGCCCGCCGCCGAAGTACCGCCCCCCCTGGACGCGAAAGTCGACAAGGCCGACGACGACAGTGATGACGAGGACGCCGAAGCCAGCGAAGACGAGGAAGAGGCCGAAAGCGGTCCCGATCCGGTCATCGCCGCACAGCGTTTCGGCGCCGTGGCCGAGCAGATGGAAATCACTCGCAAGGCGCTGAAAAAGCACGGGCGTGACAACAAGCAGGCGATTGCCGAGCTGTTGGCGCTGGCTGAGCTGTTCATGCCGATCAAGCTGGTGCCCAAGCAATTCGAAGGCCTGGTCGAACGTGTTCGCAGTGCCCTGGATCGCCTGCGTCAGCAAGAGCGCGCGATCATGCAGCTGTGCGTTCGCGATGCCCGCATGCCGCGTGCCGACTTCCTGCGTCAGTTCCCTGGCCACGAAGTCGACGAGAGCTGGACCGATGCCCTGGCCAAAGGCAAGACCAAATACGCTGAAGCCATTGCCCGCCTGCAACCGGACATTATCCGTTGCCAGCAGAAATTGAGCGCGCTGGAGGCCGAAACCGGCCTGAGCATCGCCGAGATCAAGGACATCAACCGTCGCATGTCGATCGGTGAGGCCAAGGCCCGCCGCGCGAAGAAAGAGATGGTCGAAGCGAACCTTCGTCTGGTGATTTCCATCGCCAAGAAGTACACCAACCGCGGCCTGCAATTCCTCGACCTGATCCAGGAAGGCAACATCGGCCTGATGAAGGCAGTGGACAAGTTCGAATACCGTCGCGGCTACAAGTTCTCGACCTATGCCACCTGGTGGATCCGTCAGGCGATCACCCGCTCGATCGCCGACCAGGCCCGCACCATCCGTATCCCGGTGCACATGATCGAGACGATCAACAAGCTCAACCGCATTTCCCGGCAGATGTTGCAGGAAATGGGTCGCGAACCGACCCCGGAAGAGCTGGGCGAACGCATGGAAATGCCTGAGGACAAGATCCGCAAGGTACTGAAGATCGCCAAAGAGCCGATCTCCATGGAAACGCCGATCGGTGACGACGAAGACTCCCATCTGGGTGATTTCATCGAAGACTCCACCATGCAGTCTCCGATCGATGTCGCCACCGTCGAGAGTCTCAAGGAAGCGACTCGCGAGGTACTCTCCGGCCTCACCGCCCGTGAAGCCAAGGTACTGCGCATGCGCTTCGGGATCGACATGAATACCGACCACACCCTTGAGGAGGTCGGTAAGCAGTTCGACGTGACCCGTGAGCGGATTCGCCAGATCGAAGCCAAGGCGTTGCGCAAGTTGCGCCACCCGACGCGAAGCGAGCACCTGCGCTCCTTCCTCGACGAGTGACCCTGGAAAACCCCGGCCCTGCCGGGGTTTTTTTCATGTGCAGATAAATCCCCTCCGTTACACCCCCTACCCTGTTGCCCGTCTACACTCGAAACATCCTCCCCAAAATCATGACGAGACCGTGATGCCCAGACTGACGGCCATGCTCTTGCTGTCATTGTTGACCTGGACCGCAACGGCTGGCGCGTTGACGCTCACCGACGAAGAGCTGCGCTGGCTCAAGGACCATCCCAACCTGCGCCTGGGCGTGGATGCGTCATGGCCACCGTTCGAGTTTCGCGACGACCAAGGCCGCTATCAAGGACTGGCCGCTGATTACGTCGACGTCATCCGGGAGCGGCTCGCCGTCACGCTCACGCCCATCGAGCCAGCCAGCTGGACCGCCGTGCTGGAGCAGGTGGCACAGGGCAAGATCGACCTGCTACCGGGCATCATGTCCACCCCGGAGCGCCAGAATTACCTGGCTTTCACGCGGCCCTACCTCGACTTCCCGATAGTGATCCTGTCCCACCGCGGCGGAGCCCAGCCTCATGATCTCCAGGATCTGTATGGGTTGAAAATCGCCGTCGTGGAAAACTATGCCCCTCACGAACTGCTACGCAACCATCATCCCGACCTGAATCTGGTGGCGCTGCCTAACGTCAGCTCAGCCCTGCAGGCCCTGGCAACCGACCAGGTGGATGCTGTGGTGGGCGACCTGGCGTCCAGTGTCTGGAGCCTGCGCCAGCTCAAGCTGGAAGGGCTATATGTCAGCGGCGAGACCCCTTATCGCTATCAATTGGCGATGGCCGTTCCGCGTGACAACAAGATACTGGTCAGCATTCTGGACAAGGTCATCGCGGACATGAGCCCGGCCGAAGTCAGTGAAATCCAGGAAAAGTGGATCGGCAACGTACGCGATTATCGACAGCTCTGGTCGGACCTGCTGTTCTACGGCTTGCCCGGGGTGCTGATCCTGGTCGGCATTCTCGCCGTGGTGATCCGCATCAACCGTCGCCTCAGCTCGGAGATCGCCCGTCGAGTCGAACTGGAACAGGAGCTGCGCAGTAGCGAATACCACTACCGCGGCCTGGTGGAGAGCCTTTCGGCGATAGCCTGGGAAGCCAGGGTCAGCGACTTCACCTACAGCTACGTGTCGCCCCACGCCGAAGACCTGCTCGGCTATCCCTTGGCCCATTGGTTGATCCCGGGGTTCTGGCGCAACATCATTCATCCCGCCGACCTGATCCGCGCCCAGACTTATTGCGACCAGGAGGTACTCGCCGGCCGCGACCATTGCATCGATTACCGAGTGATCACCGCCGATGGCCGCTGCCTGTGGGTTCGGGATATTGTCAGCTTGATCCAGCACGGCCACGAACCGGTGATGCGCGGGCTGATGATCGACATCAGTGAAGCCAAGCGCACCGAGGAGGCGCTGCGATTCTCGGAACAGAAATTCGCGTCGGTATTCAGGCAGTGCCCGGACATCCTGGTGATCGCGCGCCTGATGGATGGATGCCTGCTGGAGGTCAACAAGGCCTTCGAGGAACAGATCGGCCTGGGTGCCGAAGATGTCGTAGGCCAGACCGCGACCGAACTGAACATCTGGGGCATCCAGGGCGTCGGCCCGGGCCTGCTGCAGCGTTTGCAGGCCGGCAGCATCCGTAACCTGGAGATGCCCTTTCGCCGTAGCAACGGCCAGGTATTCACCGGCCTGATCTCCGCCGAACCCTTCGATCTCGACACGACGCCGGCCCTGGTCGTGGTGGTGCGTGACATCAGCCAGCTCAAGCAAACCCAGCAACAACTGCAGATTTCCGAGGAGAAATTCGCCAAGGCCTTCCATGCCTCACCCGACGGCCTGTTGCTGTCCCGCCAGAGCGACGGCCTGCTGATTGAGGTCAATGAAGGTTTCAGTCGTATCACTGGCTTCAACAGCGCGCTATCGGTGGACCGCTCGACCCTGGACCTGGGTATCTGGGTCAACCTCAACGAACGCAAGCAGATGCTCGACCTGCTGCAGCGGGATGGTTTCGTGAGGGATTTCAGTTGCCATATTCGTCGCAACGACGGGCAGATAAGACTGTGTGAGGTGTCCAGCCGTCCACTGCCGATCGGCAACGAGGACTGCATGCTGACCATCGCTCGGGACATCACCGAACGCCACCTGATGCAGGAAAAACTGCAGCAGGCCGCCACGGTGTTCGAAAGCACGGCAGAAGGCGTGTTGATCACCGATACACAGCAACACATCAGCGCCGTGAACCGCGCCTTCACCGAGATCACGGGCTATAGCGAAACCGAGGCCCTGGGCCATACGCCGCGCTTATTGGCTTCCGGCCTGCACGACAGCGCGTTCTATGCCGCCATGTGGCATCAACTGACGGCGGAAGGGCATTGGCAGGGAGAGATTTCCAACCGGCGCAAGAACGGCGAGTTGTACCCCAGTTGGCTCACCATCAGCGCAGTACGCAATCGTGATCAGCAAATCACCCATTTCGTGGCGGTATTCGCTGACATCTCCAGCCTCAAGCATGCCCAGGCCAAACTCGACTACCAGGCCCACCACGACCCTCTCACCGGGCTGCCGAATCGCACGCTGTTCGAAAGCCGTTTGCTCACGGCCTTGAACAGCCAGCAGGAAAATGGCGGTCAGGGCGCGGTGCTGTTTCTGGACCTGGACCGCTTCAAGCACATCAACGACAGCCTCGGGCATCCGGTCGGCGACCTGCTGCTCAAGGGCATTGCCGTACGCCTGCGCGAGCAGTTGCGGGACATCGACACCGTGGCGCGGCTGGGCGGCGACGAGTTCATCATCCTGCTCCCGGGGCTGCAGCAACCCAGCGACGCCGAACACATCGCCATGAAGCTGCTGAACTGTTTCGCCGCGCCGTTCCAGGCCGGCGAGCACGAATTTTTCATCAGCGCCAGCATCGGCACCAGCCTTTATCCCCAGGACGGTTGCGATGTCGCCACGCTGGTCAAGAACGCCGATGCGGCCATGTATCGCTCCAAGGCCAAGGGTCGCAACCGGGTGGAAAGCTATACCCGCGACCTCACCGCCCAGGCCAGCGAACGCGTGGCCCTGGAACACGAGCTGCGGCGGGCCATCGAGCGCAGCGAGTTGTCGTTGTCCTTCCAGCCCAAGATCAGCCTCGCCGACAACCGACTGGTAGGTGCCGAGGCATTGATTCGTTGGACTCACCCCACATTCGGCGATGTGCCTCCAGAGCACTTCATTCCCCTGGCGGAGGAGAACGGGATGATCCTGCAAATCGGCGATTGGGTGCTGGAACACGCCTGCCGGCAGCTGTGTGAATGGAACCGCTCCTGCGAGAGCTTCGGCCCGCTTTCGGTGAACCTCGCCGGGGCCCAGCTGCGCCAACCCAACCTGCTGGGACGCATCGAGCAATTGCTGCGGGAGCACCATCTCAAGCCCGGCCTGTTGCAACTGGAAATTACCGAAAACTTCATCATGAGCCAGGCCGAAGAAGCCCTGACGGTCCTGCACCAGCTGAAGAAGCTTGGCGTTCAACTGGCCATCGATGACTTCGGCACGGGCTATTCCTCCCTGAGCTACCTCAAGCGCCTGCCATTGGACATCCTCAAGATCGACCAGTCCTTCGTCCGCGGCCTGCCCGACGACCCCCACGATGTGGCCATCGTACGAGCAATCATTGCCCTGGGCCGCAGCATGCAGTTCTCCATCATCGCCGAAGGCGTCGAAACCCTGGCCCAGCAGCAATTCCTGGCCGAAGAAGGCTGTGAGCAGATCCAGGGCTACATCATCAGCCTCCCCCTCTGCGCCGAAGAGTTCGCCGCGACGTTTCTACGCATGACCGTATCGGATTTTTCGGATAGCACAGCCGAGAAACCGTCGCTATAATCCGCGGCCTACTGAGGGCCTATAGCTCAGTCGGTTAGAGCAGAGGACTCATAATCCTTTGGTCCACGGTTCAAGTCCGTGTGGGCCCACCAACTCCAAAGCCGCGCATTGCGCGGCTTTCGCGTTTTTGGCGGAACCATCGCGGATACAGTCCTATGGTCTAAAGGTACAAATTAGGTACAGTGCGGCTTCGCTTGCACGCCTTTGGAGTCCTTCAGATGGCCACAATCGTCAAAACCCCTGCCGGCACCTGGAAGGCCGTCATCCGCAAAACCGGATGGCCGACCAACGCCAAAACCTTCCGCACCAAACGCGACGCCGAAGACTGGTCACGACGCACCGAAGACGAAATGGTGCGCGGCGTGTATATCCAACGCAGCGGCTCCGAGCGACTGACGCTCGAAAAGGCGCTCCAGCGATATCTCCGTGAAGTGAGCCCTACCAAGAAGCCGACTACACAGCGAGCAGAGGGCACCAAGGCGCAGCAGTTGATACAGCATCTGGGCAAGTATTCCCTCGCGGCGTTATCGTCTGAGGTGATCGCTAACTATCGCGACACCCGCCTGGGCTCACTCACCAACCGCGGCAATCCCACGAGTAACAATACCGTGCGGCTGGAGCTGGCTTTGCTAAGCCATCTGTTCACGGTTGCGATTCAAGAGTGGGGGCTCGGATTGACCTTTAACCCAGTGCTCAATATTCGTAAGCCGAGCCCAGGCGAAGGTCGAAATAGACGCCTCATGGCTGATGAGGAAAAACGCCTATTGGCAGCAGTGAACAAGCACAGCAACCCCATGCTGGGGTGGATTGTCCAGATTGCCTTGGCAACGGGCATGCGCGCTTCTGAGATCGCGAGCCTACGTCGCTCACAGATTGATATCCAAAAACGGATAGTGCGGCTCTCAGACACGAAAAACGATAGCGCTCGTACCGTCCCTCTGAGCAAATTAGCTACCGAGGTATTTCGTACCGCCCTGGCGAATCCGGTACGTCCTATCGATTGTGATTTGGTCTTCTTCGGCGAACCAGGAAAGGACCAAAAGCGTCGCCCTTATGCGTTCACGAAAATCTGGGGCACGATCAAGAAAAAGGCTAACGTACCCGATTTCCGCTTCCACGATCTTCGACACGAGGCTGTCAGCAGGCTTGTCGAGGGAGGACTTTCTGATCAGGAGGTTTCCGCGATCAGCGGTCATAAATCGATGCAGATGCTCAAGCGCTATACGCATCTACGTGCCGAGGATCTGGTGCGTAAGCTCGATCAGTTTGGCTGAAGCCTACAATTTTAAAAAAAATGGAAAAATAGCAGCCTGGCTCTGGCTGCTGTTTTTTTGTTGTTTTCCTTCTGTTATATTTTGTTTTAACTTGTTTTCCCGGTGTTTTTTTATTTGTTATCCGCTTGTTATCCACTACAACTAAAACTATTGGCGACAGCTTACCGCCATGCCTCCATATTTACTTTCGCCAAACTTTATTGGTAGCTTCCCCCGAACATTACAAAGATACGTAAACCAACGTAACTAGGGAGAAGCTTATGACCTCTGAACAATATCTTTTGGACCGGTTTGGCCCGTTGATGAGCATGGCTCAAGTCGCAGACTTGTTAGACCGTTCTGCAGACGGATTCAGAGTAGCGATGTACAGCGACTCAGAGCTCTCCAGAAAGCTGAAGCCTGCGGTTGTTCGCGTTGGGCGTCGAGTCTACTTCCGCACTCTGCAAGTCAACCAGGCACTGTCTCTTGATACCCCAGCTCTTCAGGCCTGAACATGAGCTACAGGACTATAGACTGGGTTTATAACCAGCAGCTATCTGCGCAAGACAAGCTCATTCTCGTTTATATCGCTAAATGCGAAAACGAACAGGAGCCCTGTTTTGCCAGCGTAAAACTGTTAGCTGCTAAATGCGGCGTTTCGGCCCGAACAGTACAAAGGATCTTGAAGAAGCTCTGTGAAGCCGGACTTGTCTCCTCTACCCCACGGTTTAGAACTGACGGCTCACAAACCAGTAACTTCTACACTATTAACGTTGAGCAGGATGTCACAGCTATGTCACCCCCCCATGACATTCAACTGACAGGGGGGGATGTCAGCCGGGTGTCACCGCCCGACGCCACGCAGATGTCAGGCCTTGAACTACCAAATAAAACCAAATTAAAGCCACTACTACCTTCGGACACGTCACCCAGGCATCTGGTTTATCCACCAGGGTTGACGAAGCATTCCAAGGCTTCAGTTGGTAGGATCCTGCAAGGAATCCCCACCGATGCCGCCCAGACGCTTCTGGATGAACTGGCCGGGGCTATGGCCGCAGGTTTCATCAAAAAGGGACCTGAATACTGGCTCTCTGGGGTAGCGATGAAATATCGGGCCGGGCAATTCAAACCGAACCTTGGTTTGGAGATAGCAAAAAACAGAAGACCTCAGGCGAGCCTTCCCTCACCAAACAAGCCGCCTGCAAGCGACGTGAAAGTGGACCGAGGAGTGGGGAACAGATTCCTCGCCCAGTTACGACCACAGCGAACGCCATGATGACGTTTTTTAAGAGCTCTAGGCCTCTCCGCGCTCCGCTTGGGCAACCCCTTCGGTTGCACCCCGCGTCCTATCCTTGCCGGACTGGCGGCAGGGGCAGGTCCTGCGGCTTCGCCTGGTTCCTACCCCTGGCGCTAGGCTTGGACGCTTGCAGCTGTATCAAGGGTAAAGGCTGCGCCCATCATCCTCGCCCGTTCGGTGCTCGCCCTGACGAGCTCCGCTCCGCTGCGGCCTCCGGTGACGCCCTTGACCCAGCTTTCAGCTATGCACTAGTAAATCAACTAGCACAAGTGTCTCGCTCAAAAGACCAAGCTTATTTTCTGAAAATTAGCTTCTTGTAGGCCATGCAAACGTATCGGGAACAACTTGATAATTAGCTCGTTTTTTATTATTACATTCAGGGCAGGAAAGCACCAAATTAGTTGCGTCATTAGTACCACCACTAGCGATGGGCACCATATGATCAATATCATAGGTTTGATTCGGCAAAGAAACCAACGCTGCAGGCCCACCGCAATAATGACAAAGCCCGCGCTCACGATGAATAAGTAAATTATCAACCCACACCGGGAAATATGTCGCTCTTGGCAGCTGTCCATCTTTAGCTAGAGATGGAAATTCTGATTTTAAAAGTGGAGAAATCTCCTCTGCAAGTCTTGCATTAAAATCGAATAAGAACTGCTTCCGATGCCACAAATGAGAAAATGCGGACCCTACAAGAACCCGAAGCCCTCCTATGAAATAATCTCGATATTTATTGCGAGCATCAATGATACCCTCATCTGTTTTCCTATAAAACTCTCTCGGAACAGCTAGCTGCATATGCCCGAACATTCCAACCACATAACCCACAAAGTCGGAGTACTCGCCAATCCAGTCTAGATCGTCATAAGAATATATATAAAAATTCGTGTACGCGATATCGTCAAGAACTTTATGCAGAGCCGTGTTTTCGGATATATTTACTGACTCAAGCGCAATTTTTTTTAAATCAATGAACTCAAACTCGACCTTCTCACCCTCGTCAATAGGTCTCCGATAAACAAAACGCTCGACCGCTGAAACGAGATCATTGGAAGGCCCGCCAATTACAACCCCGCCAACATTTCTATTTCTTTTCATCTAAATCCCTTAGAAAAATATCTGCAGCAAAATTAATGCCGTAGAACACTGTTAACTGTTTCCAACTCGAGGCAATAACACATTGAATTCATGACACTGCCCTGGCTTTACTCAGCGTAGTAGCATTATGCAATCATCGCTACTAGCAACACAACAGAGCCCTGAAAAATCAGAAATCGTTGCAATGCGGATTTAGGGGCTCCCTCAGCCTCAATGATCAACCAACGGTCACTTGCGGCGGAGAGCTGAGTAGCAGGCTTCCCCTCTGCTGTAGATACGAAGTCTGCCGACGTAAGCAATCCATCAAATAAAAGCGTGAGCACACTGCTACTCATCAGCAGTCCGAGTAAGACCTTCAAAGGCGATCTCGAGCGCAACTGACAACATTCATAGGCTCCGCTCCGTTGCGGCGTCCGGTGATACCCTTGACACATCTTCCAGCTGAGACGGCGCTCTAGAGCTTACAAAATCACTCAGGCTCAAATCGCCGCTTACAAAAGCCTGAGCGCGAGCGTCATCTTCGGTGCTTAGGCTGTAACCCGAAAGCTCGGTCGATGCTCGAGCATAATCGACCGCTTCCTGCCTGCGCTTCCGCTCTTCGTCGGTAATGGTATTGCGTAGCTTCATTGATCACTCCGAAACACCGACAGATTAATAACAAGACAAATTCAGCGCGGACTCAGTGGGTCAAGGGCGGCACCACAAGCCGCAGCCCGCGAAGCGGGACCGGGTGAGGATGCCGGCGCAGCGAACCCTTGACGCGCTTTTCACGATGACCCTATTGGCTGGGTTGCGGGAGGCGTTATCCCCGTAGCCCTGCCACCCGGCGAGGGGCAGGAAGTCCAGAGGGGCAGAGCCCCTTTGGGTAAGCCCGCCAGGGCGCGCAGGGCAAACACACATGCAGCCAGAGGAAGTCGATGGAGGACGATTAGCCTTGTCCAATCCTTCCACCTTTCGCATGTCCCCAATTCTTGCCTAAGTTTTGCATTACGTGTTGCCGGTAAGCTGGATTCCAGAGGGTATTACCCGCCACCAAATGATTTGTACGTCCAGCTGTCACCATCATGCCGGACTCCATATCACGCCGCGTACTCGGAGCATTCATCAACCGAGCAGCAGTTCGAATAGGCGAGGCAGCGCCCTGAGCCATCGCGCGCAGCGTGACTGCCGCACTACTGATCCCACCGGCAAGCTGCCCTGCAACTGAGTTCGCCTCACCCAGCAGCCAGAACATAACAATGGTAAAGGTGATCAGAACCAGGGAAGTGAATAGCGGGTTTTGCTCGCTATCCAGGTCAACGCTATTTATCAGCGCATCGAACCCTTTGAATGCCAACCCTACGACAGCTACCATGAGGGCGATCCGCAACACATAGGTCATAACCTGGCCAAACCAGCTATCGAAGAAACGAGCAGTGGCGGGCCACATCAAAGCGATGAGAAAGAAAGGGCCTATACCGAGCATGATCGTTAACCCCGCCTTAGCAACAACGATCATTCCGCCAGCCGGGATACCCAGCAAGCCGGTTGCTACCGCAATGATGCCAGCATTGAAATACTCACCAAATGCCATGCCGATTTCCGACCAATCACGATTAGCCGCCCGCTCCCAAAGGGTGCCAGCGATTCCCCATCCTCGACCTAAGGCGTGATCTACTACTTGATACACGGAAGTGGCCTCCCCGCCAGAGGAACCCGTGCCGGCAAAGGCCGAAGTGAAACCCACCTCCAAGGACCGAATGCCTCCAACAATCCATTCCGTATACATGTCAGCATTGAGCGCAAATGCTGCAAGCAAAATGAGCTTGGCGCAGGTTTTCAGAAAGGTGGACATCGGCGCTTCGATATACCCCCAGCCGATCATGTACCCCATGACAGTCAGGTAAAGCGTGGTACCCCCAAGCGCGAACAGCATGAACATCGTAATGACGTTGCCAGCGGTTTGGCTCAAGAAGGCATTCATTGCAGTATCGAGAAAACTCCCGATAAATTGAAAAATCATCGGACCTTCCATGCTCACTCTCACTTCTTGTCGAGATCGACTGCACCTGGGGTGAGCCATCCGCGTCGGGCATTGGCTTTTTCGTTGTCGGCCTGCTGCGCATTAACGCAGTTCGGTGAGGTGGCCAGTTCACCAGGGCTGGCTTTACATTTGGCAACCATCGCCTTTCTTTCCGAGTCGTGCTGTTTGTACCAGTCGACAGTTTGCACGGGGGTGTTTTCGCCACATCCCGCCAGTCCCACGGCGATCAGCAGAGTTAGGAAAAAACCTCTCATTTCCGCACCTCCTGCTTTTCTACATCGATCACAACACCTCGACTCGCCCCATGACGAGCCTCATGTTGCTGCGCAAAATCCAAAGCGTAAGCAAGCTCAGCAGCATCGATGATGCGGAGCGTCGCGACAGTTCGCAGGGCGCTTTCCCGAGTGCCAGCCCAATGCCCAGCTAAGCGACTTCCAGAATCGCGTAACGCCAGCACTGCACCACCTAAACACCCAACTGAAAGAAAGGCGGCTAGCACCGGTGAAACCGGTCCTTCCTGGTACGGCAATGGAATCCCGAACCAATCGACCGCTGCGATTATGAAGGGCAAAAATGCGAACGATGCAACGAGGATGTCAGTGTGAACCAACGCAGGTGCGCGACGGCCCACCTCCCGAAGGAAGCCCATCTTGTCGATGCAGACCCAGAAACGGCACATGGCTAGCAAGAGGAAAAAACAGACTGCCAGAATGGGAAGCTGAATGAATGAAATCATGACGCGTCCCCCCTCAGTTCACGATTTTCGATGCATTTAGTTGAATCCAACCGCGTCGGGCATTGGCCCGGGCGTTGAGCTCGCGCTGCCGTTGTTGCTGCAAACGATCCTCTGCCTGCGCCACCATCTGAAACATCTGAAGCTTGGTTTGCTCGTTCTGGATTTTCGCTTGTTCAATCGCAATCCGGCCTTGCAACTCCGCGATGGCCTTCGGATCTTGCGTCGCATTGATACGCGACATCAGCCCATCGATTTGCGAAAGTCGGCTTTTAGCCGCGTCGTAGGCATCAAGGGCAACCGCTTTGTCTTGCGACGGTTTGACCGCCCGCGCTTCACACGTCCGTTGCGCGTCGCGGGAGTTGATGAAGCTGCAGCTATCAAATGTCTTGTTGGCGGTATAGACCTGTTTACCGCGACCAGTCAGGCCGGCATAGCCACCGTCCCTCACGGAGTCGTAGACCTGTTGCCAGTCTCGCGGCAGGTAATCACGCAGAGTCGGGTTGTCCATGATGCTGCCCATTCCACGCGATCCGGTAATCGACTGGTACTGCTGCTTCATCTGGTCAATCTGCGACGTCATCTGCTCGACTTGCTGCGCCCAGCGCGCAGTGTTGGCCGTGAACTCCGCCATGGTCATCGGCGAGTCACTTGCCTGGGTGGTTACTGTTACAGGTATCTGCGCGAAGGCTGCTGAAGGCATCGCAATGCCTATAGCCAAGAACCAAGACGGTAAGGGATTTTTCATATTCGCCACTCCAAAGGTTGGGGGCGAACGCAGGATCGTACTGTTCCGATCTGTCGGTCTGTTTAGGAACCGCGCCCGGCACGCTGAGCGTTCTTGGGGCGACTAGGCGGCCATTCTGTTCTTGGCGGTCAGGCCCTTCTTCTCAGGCCGGCACCCGGTACGCGCGAGGCGTTCTTGGGGTAGAGCAACGTTCGTTAGAAGACCAAAACTATTCATTCTGGCGTGCGATATTTTCCCATTTTGGCTAGAAGATGTCGATCACGCAAAAACGTTTAGCCAGCAATTTGCTCGCAGTTTTACCGAGCACACTCCCCCGGTCGAAAATTTCGTCATGACGAAGAAATACAATGGGTATGAGGACTAGTGCAGGATAGGCTAACCGCCGGATAACTACCCCGGTAGTGTGATGGTCAGAACACGACGAGCGCTTAAGTCACCAGCCTCGGTCGCTATCCGCCCATTCACGCCTAAGGCCGAAACCTTAGTCATGACTAAAGTAAAAAGGGGGTGTGGTGGACTAGTGCAGGATAGGCCAAACACCGGAACACTGTGCGCACGACACCGTTACGGACGATCCAAGAGATCGATATAATTCACCACTCGCAGTCAGGACCGACTCAACCCGTCGTTTGCATCGGACTTGACCGGCAACCGGGGGGATCGAGCGGCAGAAGTCTGCCAAAAGAGCCCGTTGAAGGCGCCCCGGAATCAGGGGCGATTCAATTTGTTGCTTCGAATGCCCCGCAGCGACTGCTATTTAATGGAAGTCTGGATCGTAACCTTCTTCATTGTATTCTTGAACGAGTGACTCAGACGGCCTCACACCAACCTCAACGTTAGCCCAATCTCTTACACTTTTTGCCACACCATGGAAACCGGGAAAGAGCGTTGAGCCATCTACGCCGAGACGCGAGCAAAGGTCGAGTAATGCCGGGGCTTCCTCAATCGGCAAGGTCATTTTGACAAGTGGTGTGTGGCTCCCTGCCATGCTGTAAATTTCTTCAACATCCTCGAGCGCTTCCACCTGATACAAATCGCCTGGGTTATATCCTTTAACCTCATGCGTGGTGAATAAACCAGACTGAGCTGCCTGGTTTTTGCTCGTTCCCCCTGGAGTCCTGATCACCTTCACTGTTTTCCAGTGCATCGCATAAGTGGTGTCCAGAGCCCAGATTGCCAGCCTCGGCATCTCCCTGCTATCGATCTCAAGGTTTGCCGATGAGGCAGCGAAGTAACAACCGACATAGCTTCTCTCAGTCCAGTCTAGGAGGCGAGTGGGCACATCGTAGTGTTGAGCTACAGCCATGATTTCGTATAGTTGAGTAGACGGCCAAGGGGTATGCGGGCTTTGGAACGACCCCCAACCATCGGCAAGTGTTCTGCTCAACTGTTCCGTGTAACCCGGAACATTTAGCCCTGAGCGGTCACAGCCAATCAGGAATTTCCTCAAGATCTCCAGCTCAAAGGCTACTTGCCCAGCCGTTGAGACATCAAACATCCTTCTTGGCGAACCATAGGCGAATGAGCCTCTTCCACGCCTGCACACTGACGGTGTCAGCTTGTACTCATCACTTGGCTGACCTCTAAAGATGAATCTTCCAGTACCCCAAATAGGGTTTAGAGGGGAGACGTGGTCCAGCAACTGGCGTGCAGTGTGGAAAGGTATCACTGTTGGATTTGCCATCGCTCCTTCACTCCGCTTCCGTTTGGCGATTTTCAGTGTAATGGCCTTTTGACAGGTAGGCTATTGTAGTTCACTCAGGTTATGGCCGCCCTTTAACCGACGTTAAGAGCTGTACAGCGCGCATGCCTATCCGCTTCAGAGTCAACGGCGGCGGTTTGAAGCACTACGGATTTCGAAGACACCTGCAAGCCTCAACTTACCTGTTGTTGGACCATTGCTGAACGGTCTGCTTTTGCCGTTTACCGCCCTCCACCAAGGGCCTTTATGGGTCGACTTCTTAGCCGGGGCTAGCCAGTATGCTGGTCAAATACGACGCAAACGACTGATCAGGACGAATGAAAATGAGTGGCAAGGAATGCAAACGGGTGATCCGGTAGGACGCAATTACCCAGCCCCCTAACCAAGTTGCGAAGGTGTAGGTGGACTAGTGCAACACACGATATCAGGGTCAGTTGAGAAAATTGGAGTATTCGACAATCAGCCGAGGAGCCAGGGTCTCAATCCCTTTATCAGCACTTCCAATTAATCGGCTGTATAGCGGAGGAACTCGAATCCGCCGCCGCCGCGCCACCCTTCGACTTTTGTAATACCATCAGTGTCCCCGTCTATTACATAACGAAGCCGCCGAACAACTATATCTACAATATGATCACCAGTTTCAATACCTATGTATCGACGATTCATTTTGTGAGCTACCGCAGCAGTGGTTCCCGAGCCTAAAAAAGCATCCAGCACCAGATCTCCAGGATTAGTAGCGATAGACAAAACCTTTCTGATTAGTTCTTCTGGCTTTGGGGTGTCAAAAACGGTCTCATCAGGAAACATTTTTAGCAGCTGTTTTTTGGCGCTCTTACTAGTCCCGCATTCTTCCGCAAGCCAGATTGTCTCAGGCGTGACCTTTATAACCTTATCCCTAAGAAACTTTTTGATTCTAGGCACGCCAGCACCGTCCTTTCCGAACCAAACGTTATTCTCAGCTATTTCCTTATCCATTCTAGCTTTATTATACGCCCAGCATCTACCGTTAGGAGGCGAATGAACTCGGCCGCTCGGAGACGTTACCTCATAGAACTGGCTAGGCACTGCATGGCCTGCCTGTACATTCGCTGAAACAGACTGCCAAGGGCCCCGTGGATCATTGTCGGGATTTTTATACCGATCTATTATTTCTTGCGTGCCGGGCAATTTGTTGGCCACAGCCGCAAAGCGCTTAAAGCTCTTGGCATAAACAAGAATATATTCATGATTATTGGAAAAGGCTTTCCGATTTTCACGCGTAGTTCGTTGCTGCCATATTACAGTGGTAACAAAATTTTCTCGGCCGAATATTTTATCTGCCGCCACTTTTAAATAATGAACCTCTCCGTCATCGATGGAAATCCAAATACTCCCATCATCTGCGAGGAGATCCCGTAACAACTTAAGCCTGACCTCGATCATCGAGAGCCACTCCAAGTGCGCTCGATTATCCATATAATGACTATAGTCCTCGCCATTATTATAGGGCGGGTCTATATACACACACTTCACGGCGCCGCGATATTTTTTTAAAAGATCCTGTAGCACCAGGAGATTGTCTCCGTGTATAATCTCCCCGCTTACACCACCACCATCGCAACTATGTTTCTTAATCTTTTTCAACATTTTGCAATTTGCTCACTAGCCATCAAGTCTCAAAGGGGACAACTTTGAATCAGATAGCACCCCCTGAAAACTTTGAATCGCTTATCAAAAATGAGCGGATTATACCATCGCTTACCAATAACAAGAAGTACTTTTTCCGATCTCTCAATTATCTTGGGAGCAAACTAAGGATGCTTGACGCTATCGGTGAAGTTATTGATGAGCTTTCATCGCCTAATGATGTAGTTGCAGATTTGTTTGCTGGCTCTGGCTCCGTGTCCAGATTCCTGTCCCAAGCCAGAACGGTAATTTCGGCCGACATTCAGGAATATTCTCGAGTCATTTGTTCAGCCGTTTTAAATCCAAGCAACTCCATTCAGCCTGATATATTTGTTGACCAGTGCCGCTCATCGACCACGCACGATGCATTAATTGAATCATGCACAGAAGTTTTAGAGTATGAGAGCGAAGCAATTACAAGAGCACTTGAAGGACTACCTTTGCAACTATGTGAATTCTTGGAGGAGGCGTCTTTAATCAAATCAGCCGATGAAAATTATCTCAATTGCTCTGGACTTCTGGAATGCGCCCTAAAAGCCTCACATAAAAAGCTTATGCGACTAGAGAGCAAGTTCGAAGGCTTGTGCACCGCTACTCTATACTATGGAGGCATCTATTTTTCATTTAAACAAACGGCAGCTATTGATGCCATCCTTTATGAAATAGAAAACTCTGCATCTCGCGATAAAGATACGTTACTTGCAGCATTGCTCAGCGCTGTTAGCAATGCAGTGAACACAATCGGCAAACAGTTCGCTCAACCAATACAGCCCCGCATGTCTAATGGACAGCCCAAGAAAGGCATAGCTGCAAAGGTCAAGAAAGACAGAGAGATCGATATTTTTGATGTTTTTTCCGAGAATCTAAAAAAATATGTAGGATTGCAAGGTAACAAGCTTCCACATCGAGCTCTATGCATGGACTTTTCGGACGCGCTAGATCAGTTACCGCAAAACACTCGGGTTGTATATGCTGATCCGCCCTACACGCGTGATCACTACAGTCGTTTTTATCATGTCCTTGAGACACTTTGCCTTAGAGACTCACCAACCGTTTCACGAACTAAAATTGGCGGAAGTTTGCGCCTTAGTCGAGGGCTTTATAGGGAGCAGCGCCATCAATCTCCATTCTGCATCCGTTCACAAGCCCCCCAGGCTTTCACTACACTATTTAGTAAAGTTTCGAAGTTGGGAGCAAGCTTAGTCCTATCCTATTCCCCACACGTTGTCCGTGAAGGAGAACACCCGAGAGTTATGACGATAGAGGACTTGACAGCGCTTGCTCGTAGCCACTTCCGAGAAATCTATACGGTGTGCCCTGGAGAGTTCAAGCACAACAAATTAAATAGCCGAGAAAATAGTTTCGAGCAAAAGCCGCATGGTGAAATTCTAATAATCTGCAAAAATTAGTTTTTCAAAAACCTTGCGAGTGGGGTCGCATCAATAATCTCAGGCGAGTTATTGACTGAAGAAACTACTCGCCTTACACTTTCTCGACCCGCGTTTTCATCAAGCCAGTTTCGTAGCGACTCATAAGAGGGAGCTCCAGGCATACTCAGATAGTATGCAAACATTCGGACAGAAATCCGAACAAAGACCCCTATCGGCCGCCCTTCGACTGGATAGTCCAATCCCGACGCCGCTTCGAGTTCGACTCTAAAGTTATCACTCGCCACAGTCACACAAGGGCGATCTTCTAGATTTCCATATTCTCCCGAGTCGTAAATAGCTCGGAGCACTAAGCGCTTAGAATTGTCACCTCGAATACCACCAAAGAAACCTACAAAAGTTTCAAGTGTAAAGTTAGCTTGCTTCCAGCGTCGACCACTTTTAGGAATTTCTGCAACCAGAAAAAAAGCGTTGGAGCTGAAACTCCAGTCATCTAAGTCTTCTGCCGCCTCCATATCAGCGATATCAAAGACTTGAACTTCTTGAAGCTGTTTCTCTCCAACAACGTCTACGTTTTCCAGATCGTCAAGAAATACAGCTTTGCGGATATTGTTTAGCTTAGCTCGTTCCGACACAACCTCGCTATCAAGCGAATGCAAGTTATTCCTGTTTGACTCAATCCAAGCCTCCCAGTTTTGCTCAATGGAGTTGATTTCTTCAGCATCGACCTGTGCAACGGAGAAGACTTCGCGATTTTTTCTGAGACCACCGACCGTAAGGTTGCCAGACCCTGTGACCACAACTCCACCTTGATCGTTTTTAAACCAGCAAACTTTTGGATGGAAGACTGTCCCTTTTTTGTCATGAACAAAGGCCGTGATCTCAAGCCCATGATGACGACTCTGAAGGATTTGCAGTGCACCTATAGCTGCTTCATTCGTGATTGCATCCATACCTACGATGAGCTGAATAGGCTTTTTTCCAAGCATTTGGCTGAATGAAGGCGCGCCCATTAGCAAATCAACACCGCCTTTTGAAACGAAAGCGTAAGCGCCAGCAGCAGACGTCGCGCCCTCGCCCGCTGCGTTCAAGGCCTCATGTAGTGATACTGAGGCTTGGTAATCGGGGTCTTGGATGCAAATTCGGGTGGTCATGCATGTCGTCCATGGAAGATTTTGTTATCCAGCGCAGGTACACTGGAGGTACAGTGCTAAACTTTTTGGAGCTTCGCTTGATTACTGCTGGATACAGAAGCCAATTTCTCGCTCTGATACCCAGCTTTACGTAGGCTACGCGAAACTCTACTAGCCTTTTAGTATCACGCGCAAACTCATAATCCTTTGGTCCACGGTTCGAGTCCGTGTGGGCCCACCAACTTGAAAGCCGCGCATTGCGCGGCTTTCGCGTTTCCGGCGTTCGGCTTTCGAGGCTTCGTCGCATTCCGGCTCGGCCTGATTCGCCCTCAGAATGTCCACACCCGTTTTTCGAAAAAAGCCATCTTCCCGGCATTGTCCGGGGATGGCTCGATCAACCACTATAGATCCCTCGACGGCCTACCCTTTCAACGAGACTGCCATCATCGCCACGCCTACCCTCCCCCGACTTTTCCTTGAGCTGTTCTGGCAACTCGGCATCCTCTTGGTGCCTGGGTTTTTCGTCGCCCTGATGCCTCCCGCGCTGGCGTTCCTGGCGGTGCTGCTCTTCGGTTTGCTCATGGGCCTCGCGGCGCGCCTGGGTCGCTTATCGATTGGGCGGGGTCTTGCGCGGTTGATGATCAGCGCCGTGTTCGGCCTTGGTTTCAGCGTAGGCAGGGCGCTGCCCGAGGTGTGGGGCATCATCGCGGCCATCGTCATCATTTTCGCTGGGCTCGCTTGCGTAAGCACCTGGGAGAGACGGCTTGGCCTGGCAGCGAAGTCTGTCACCGGGCCGAGCGCCTGGGGAGGGGCCGAGCCGACCCTGACCCCGGAGGGCGAGCCGATACGGACGTTCAACCAGGGGGAAATCGCCATGGGTGGCCCCACCTATTGCGACTACCTGTTCCCCGATGGCGTACTCCTGCAAGGCCTTGGCTCCTCGGCGCTGTTTTCCAGCGATGGACGTTACTTCGCGGCGACAGTGCCGTCCCGGCAGCGCTGGGGGCTGGTGGTCCTGGATCGTCAGCAGCGCCAGCTGTATCGCTGCGACAACAGTGAGTTCTGGGAACTGGACGCCTTGGACCTCGACGGACTGAGCGGCCGTCACAGCCCGTTGGTGGATAACAGCGCTCGCCAGAGTCGACTCGATGAGTTGTTGCAGACCGCCAGTAGGGTCGATCTGGTCCCCATGGCCGACCTTTGGCTGGAGTGGGACCCAAACGACATCGTGCGTACCTTCCAGCGGCGCTCGGCGAATGGACAGCACTGCCTGGCAGGCAGCCTCTCCCTGCCCTCGTCGTTTCGCGACCTGCCACAGCCATTGGAGCCACTGCTTTCTCCACGCTACACCATCAGCATCGACGGGCACCCCTGCGGCTTGGTCATGGCAGCCGATGCCCCGCTGGTGTGGAGCTCCGACCAGCGCGCCCTGGTGTGCCAGGCCCGGGAGCAGTCCGACAGCCGGGATGGCGACCGATACTGGTTGTGGCATGAGGAGCAGGGCTGGCGAGCGCTCCCCGCCCCCTGGATAGGCAGTGACGCAGAACCCTCTTTTTATTGGTACGAGGTGTCGAGCCTCGATGCAAATCATGTGCGTATCGCGTCATACCTCGACTATCCTCGCCCAGGCTCCGGCCGCCACGGCTACCGCCTCGACAGCATTCACAGCGATACCGACATCCAGGCCGGCCACGACGCCCAGGGTCGTGTGCAAGTCGCTGAATTCCAATTGACCCGCACCACCATCGCGATGCCGCTGGACAGCCAGGGGCGACGAGGCGATTCGTTCATCGAAACGCAGCCCCTGCAGGACGATGTGCCTGCCCAGTTGATCTGGCTTGGCGACAGCCAAGAAGGTCTCGGAGCCTACCGCTGCCAGATCGGCGACTGGCAATTGCCGGGGCGCTGGCGGCTGGATCACCGGGTCTGCGGCTGCGGACGCTATCTGGCACTGCTGCCCTTTACCGAGTCGACACCCCTGGCTACCCATGCGGTAGTGGTCGATGTGAAGGATCGCCGCCTGATGGAAGGCCCCGGAATGTGGGCGGCCCGAATACTTGATTTTCGTGATGGACGGCTGAGCCTGGCAGTGGTTGCCGGTGCGCTCGACGAGGGCCTGGAAAGCACTGCACTGCGACGTTTCAACCGCCCTGCGCCGCCCATCGGCGATGACCCTGGGTTCTTTCTCCCCAACGACCGCTACCGGCTGTTCTACAACACAGTGGAGCTGCAGGTGACTGATTCGCAGCTATCCAGCGTGGCCCCTTGGCGCCTGGTGGATCGTCCGCAAGTTGCCAATGCCGACGGCGATTTCATCCAGCCCGCACCCGATCACCAAGATGCCGCCTGGTTGTTCGGCAGCGAGACGGAATATGCCGACAGTTGGGTACGAGCCGATACGCCTCGGCTCGCAGGCCATCTGTTGACGGCGTCCGGCTGCGCCTTGACCGACCTGGCGCCTTCGATGATCTGGTCGAAGGATGGCCGCTATCTGGCCCTGACCTCCCTCAGGACGGATGTGACCGAGCTCTGCGCAAGCTACCGGGGCTGGCAATTGCTGCTGCTCGATGTCCAGGCGCACAGTTTGCGAGTGCATGGACAATGGCTGGGCAACCGCCCACTGTTCGAAGGGTTCGACCAAGACCGGTTGCAGGTACGCTGCTTCGAGCGGGATTGGGCAGCCGAAGGGGACGACGATGCAGGTTCGGTCCAGGTCTATTCCCTGGAAAGCTTGCTGCAATCGCCTGCGGAGCAACTGGTCTGCGAGGACGGTTTCTGGCTTCGGGCTTCGCAAGTCCATCTGGCACCGGCCTGGCGAGCACTGACTCGGCCAGCCATTGGCTATTTCGAGCACAAGAGCCTGTAACATGCCCACCATCGATACCCGCACCGGAGCCCACCTTGCCTGACACCCGCCCTCCCGTCCTCGACGAAATCGACCGCCAATTGATCGCGGCCCTGCAGATCAACGCCCGGGAAAGTGTCGCCATGCTTGCCCGGCAGTTGGGCATCGCCCGCACTACCGTGACCTCGCGGCTGGCGCGGCTGGAAAAGACCAGGGTGATCACCGGGTACGGTGTACGCCTGGGGCAGCGGGTGGTCGATGGAGGATTGCAGGCTTATGTCGGTATCAAAGTGCAGCCACGCTCGGGCAAGGATGTTCTGCGCCGCTTGAGTGCCATGGCCCAGGTCCAGCAGCTGTGCGCAGTCAGTGGCGAATTCGACTACGTGGCCTGGCTGCGCACGGACTCACCGGAGCAGCTGGATCAATTGCTGGACCAGATCGGAGGCGTGGATGGGGTTGAAAAAACCACCACCTCGATCATCCTCAGCAGCAAGATCGATCGGGGCCAACCGGTCTGAAGCCCTCGCCTCTTCGAGGCTTTTTCGTCATTAGCTTCTATTAACTCGTCAGAATGACTGGACAGCGCTCAAAACGACGACACATTGCGTCTTATTAACGTGTTTCACGCTCTCTAGAATGGCTGCCATCTTTCCTATACTCAGACGCGATACCGCGTCGAGTCGCCATCAAGGTCAGCCATGAACAAGAACAATCGCCACCCCGCAGACGGCAAGAAACCCATCACCATTTTCGGACCGGACTTCCCCTTCGCCTTTGACGACTGGATCGAGCATCCGGCCGGCCTGGGCAGTATTCCGGCCCACAACCTGGGGGCTGAAGTGGCGATCGTCGGTGCCGGCATCGCCGGGCTGGTGGCGGCCTATGAACTGATGAAGCTTGGTCTCAAGCCCGTGGTCTATGAGGCTTCGAAAATGGGCGGGCGCCTGCGCTCCCAGGCATTCAACGGTGCCGAAGGCGTGATCGCCGAGCTGGGCGGCATGCGCTTTCCGGTGTCGTCCACCGCGTTCTACCACTATGTCGACAAGCTGGGCCTGGAGACCAAGCCCTTCCCCAACCCACTGACCCCAGCCTCCGGCAGCACCGTCATCGACCTGGAGGGCCAGACCTACTACGCAGAAAAAATGGCGGATCTTCCTGCGTTGTTCCAGGAAGTGGCCGACGCCTGGGCCGATGCATTGGAGGACGGCTCGCGCTTCAGCGAGATCCAGCAGGCCATTCGCGACCGCGACGTGCCACGCCTGAAGGAGTTGTGGAATACCCTGGTGCCTCTCTGGGACGATCGGACCTTCTACGACTTCGTCGCCACTTCCAAGGCGTTCGCCAAACTTTCTTTCCAGCACCGCGAGGTATTCGGCCAGGTCGGTTTCGGCACCGGTGGCTGGGATTCCGACTTCCCCAACTCGATGCTGGAAATCTTCCGTGTGGTGATGACCAACTGCGATGACCATCAGCACCTGGTGGTCGGCGGCGTCGAGCAAGTGCCCCACGGTATCTGGAAACATGTGCCGGAGCGTTGTGTGCACTGGCCGCAGGGCACCAGCCTGAGTTCATTGCACCTGGGGGCGCCTCGCAGCGGGGTGAAACGCATTGCTCGCGCCGAAGATGGTCGCTTCAGCGTGACCGACGTGTGGGGGGACACCCGTGAATATGCCGCAGTACTGGTCACCTGCCAGAGCTGGTTGCTGACCACCCAGATCGAATGTGAGGAGGCGCTGTTCTCGCAGAAAATGTGGATGGCCCTGGATCGCACCCGCTACATGCAGTCGTCGAAGACCTTTGTCATGGTCGACCGGCCGTTCTGGAAGGACAAGGACCCGGAAACCGGCCGCGACCTGATGAGCATGACCCTCACCGATCGCCTCACCCGCGGCACTTACCTGTTCGACAACGGCGATGACAAGCCGGGCGTCATCTGCCTCTCGTACTCCTGGATGAGCGATGCGCTGAAAATGTTGCCGCACCCGGTGGAGAAACGCGTGAAGCTGGCCCTGGATGCCCTGAAGAAGATTTACCCCAAGGTGGACATCGCCGCGCGCATCATCGGCGATCCGATCACCGTGTCCTGGGAAGCCGACCCGCATTTCCTCGGGGCATTCAAGGGCGCGCTGCCCGGCCACTATCGCTACAACCAGCGCATGTACGCACATTTCATGCAGGATGACATGCCGGCCGAACAGCGAGGGATCTTTATCGCTGGCGATGACGTCTCATGGACACCGGCCTGGGTTGAAGGCGCGGTACAGACCTCGCTCAATGCCGTGTGGGGAATCATGAAGCATTTTGGCGGTGAGACTCACCCCGAGAACCCGGGTCCTGGCGACGTGTTCCACGAGATCGGCCCGATCGCCCTGCCCGAATGAAAGGAGTTGTCGATGCGCGTAGCCCTTTATCAATGCCCGCCGCTGCCGCTGGATCCGGCCGGTAACCTGCAACGCCTGCACCAGGTGGCGCTGGAAGCCAGGGGCGCCGATGTGCTGGTACTGCCGGAAATGTTCATGAGCGGGTACAACATTGGCGTCGACGCGGTGAGCGTATTGGCCGAGGTCTACAACGGCGAGTGGGCGCAGCAGATCGGCCGCATCGCCAAGGCGGCCGGCCTGGCGATCCTCTATGGCTACCCCGAGCGCAGCGAAGATGGGCAGATCTACAACTCGGTTCAACTGATCGACGCCCAGGGTGAACGCCTCGCCAATTACCGCAAGAGTCACCTGTTCGGCGATCTCGATCATGCCATGTTCAGTGCCGGCGACGCGGCGCTGCCCATCGTGGAGCTCAATGGCTGGAAGCTCGGATTCCTGATCTGCTACGACCTGGAATTCCCGGAAAACGCCCGGCGCCTGGCCTTGGCCGGCGCCGAATTGATCCTGGTACCGACCGCCAACATGCAGCCCTACGAATTCATTGCCGATGTCACCGTGCGCGCCCGCGCCATCGAGAACCAGTGCTTCGTGGCCTACGCCAATTACTGCGGACACGAGGGTGAGTTGCGATACTGCGGCCAAAGCAGCATCGCCGCGCCGGACGGCAGCCGCCCCGCACTCGCCGGCCTGGACGAGGCGCTGATCGTCGGCGAGCTGGATCGACAGCTGATGCAAGCGTCCCGCGAGGCTTACAACTATCTGCATGACCGTCGCCCCGAGCTTTACGGCGACTTGCACAAACACTGACCATATCCGAGCATGAGCGCTCCTCTGCCCTGGAAGCGCTCATGCCGGCCCCCGATTCCCTTCGCCCTTTTACTCAAACCCTGGCTAACGGCTTGCGGGTGACGCTACGCCATGCACCCGACCTGAAACGCAGTGCCGCCGTGTTGCGAGTGGCGGTCGGCAGCCACGATGCGCCACTGGCGTGGCCGGGAATGGCGCACTTCCTCGAACATCTCTTCTTCCTGGGCACCGCGCGATTTCCCCCGGAACAGAACCTGATGGCCTACGTGCAACGGCACGGCGGCCAGGTCAATGCCCGTACCAGCGAGCGCACCACAGACTTCTTTTTCGAGTTGCCGCCGGCGGTCTTCGCCGGCGGGCTGGAACGTCTGTCGGATATGCTCGCTGATCCACGCCTGGCCGAAGCCGATCAATTGCGGGAGCGGGAAGTACTGCATGCGGAGTTCGTCGCCTGGTCCCAGGATGCGGCGGCCCAACGACAGGTCGCCTTGCTGGCGGGGCTATCGGCCGCCCACCCGTTACGCGGTTTCCATGCGGGCAACCGCGACAGCCTGGGCGTATCCCGGCCCGAATTCCAGAAGGCCCTGCGAGACTTCTACCGAACGTTCTACCAACGCGGCCAGATGACCTTGAGCCTGGCCGGCCCGCAAAGCCTGGAAGCGTTGAGAAAACTGGCTGAAGAATTCGCCCATGAATTGCCTGCGGGCGAAGCGGTCGCCAGACCATTGCCAACCGCGTTGATGACAGCGTCGGTGCCCTGCTATCGGATAGCCGACAAGGATCGACTCGACTTGCTGTTCGCCTTCGAACAGTTGCCGGTTGCCTCGCCTCAAGCCCTGGCTTTCCTTTGCATGTGGCTGAACGCCGGCAAACCGGGGGGCTTGCTGGACACCCTGCGCCGGCTCGGCCTGGCGGATACCCTCAAGGCCACACCACTGTATGAATATACCGGGCAGGCCCTGCTGCACATCGAATTCAAGCGTGTCCAGGGACGAGCACATAACGACATCCAGCGGTTGCTGCACGATTGGTTGGGCTTTTTCGCCCGCCAGGACGACTGGCAGCCGTTGCGCAAGGAGTTTGAGGCCCTGCTGCGTCGTGGCCAGGAGACAGCCTCGGCGTTGCAACTCGCCCACCTGGACAACGAAGGCCGGCAGGCACCGCTGTCAGAAAACGACCTCCACAGGCTCAGGGAAATCCTCAAGCAAGCCCAACCGGCGGACCCCGTCGTGGAAGAGTGGCAACTGCCCGCGCCCAACCCATTCCTGCAGTCGCCAGTGGAACCGCCTCGCGCCGGGCTGATCCGTGGCCAGACCAGCGCCCACCGAGGCCTGCGCACCTTCGCCCAGGACCGCTCCAGGGGCCGACGCGAACGCTCGCCCATGCAGTTCAGCCAGGCATTGGCGGATAGCGCTCGGGAAGGCGCGCTGTACCTGCGTTGGCAGCTGATGACGCAAGCCCCCCAGGACCTGCAATCCAGGCTCGAGCGGCACCTGCGTGACGTCTGCGGTGAAGCCGGCCAGGCCGGCGTGGACGTGACCTTCGAAGCCAGCGGCGACCGATGCCTGCTCAAGTTGCTCGGCGTGCAGGCGGCCATGCCGCCGGTACTCGAACACATCCTGGCCAGACTGGAACAGCCGCTGCCTGCGTCCGAGCCAGGCAGCGACGCACCGTTGATGCCAGTTCGACATTTGCTGAAAGAATTGTCGAACCGCAGCCAAAGAAAATCGCCATCGACGTCGGTAGCGGCGTCCGACGACTATCGGAGCCTCTGGACCACTGCCCAATGGGACGGCTTGGCCGTAGGCCTGTCGGCCGCCACCCAAGGTGCGATGGGGACAGCATTGGCCCGGGTGCCCGGCGCCCCAGGCCATCCGGTCGAGCCCATGGTGTCCTCTGCGCAATGGACCTGGGACAGGCTTGCGACCCCACAGAGCGAAGAACAGGCCGTGTTGCTGTTCTGTCCGACGCCCACTCGGGACCTTTTCGACGAAGCTTGCTGGCGATTGCTGGCGCAGTTGTGCCAGACACCGTTTTACCAGCGCCTGCGGGTCGACTTGCAGCTGGGTTACGCGGTGTTCAGCAGCTTGAAGCAAATCAATGGGCAAACCGGCCTGTTGTTCGGCGTCCAGTCCCCCAGCGTCTCGGCGGCGCAACTGGCTGCGCATGTCGAACAGTTCCTGGGCGAGCTGCCGGACTTGATCCATCAGCTCGACGATTCAACCTTGCACACCCAGCAGCAGGCCCTCGCGGCCCAGTTCCAGGGTGACGCCCTCCCCTTCGCCCAAGCGGCCGACCTGCTCTGGCAAGGCAAACTGGCTGGCCGGCCATCGAACTATCTCCGGCAGTTGGTCGAAGCCCTATGCCTCCTGGATCGCAAGCAACTGCTGGACGCGGCTCGACGCCTGGCCGCCGCTGATGGTGGACGTCTCTGCCTGAGCAACGGCACATGTCCGGACACACGCTGGAAAACGGCGCAGTGATCGTTACAGCCTCGGTAATGAGCTTTCTCGGAGAATCACCGCGAACGAAAATGTCAGATTTAGTAACATAGCCGCCTAAGCATCTGAACATCTCCGCATGGAGGTGGACTAAATGTATAGATCCAACCTGTCCCACCCCAACCAAAGGAGTATTTCCATGTCCTGGTCCAAACCCGCATATATCGACCTGCGTATCGGTTTCGAAGTCACCATGTACTTCGCCAACCGTTAATTGCTGCAGGCGGTTGAACGTGCAGCAAACGCCTCGGCCAGCCGGGGCGTTTTTTATTTCGGTTTGCAGATGGAGCGGCCATGTTCGTCCAGATTCTAGGTTCCGCCGCAGGTGGCGGTTTCCCTCAGTGGAACTGCAATTGCGTCAATTGCGCAGGTTTTCGCAACGGCACCCTGAGGGCCCAGGCCCGGACCCAGTCGTCCATCGCGATTTCCGATGACGGTGTGAACTGGGTGTTGTGCAATGCCTCCCCGGACATCCGTGCCCAGCTCCAGAGTTTCGCTCCAATGCAACCGGGCCGGGCCCTGCGGGACACCGGTATCGGCGCCATCATCCTGATGGACAGTCAGATCGACCACACCACCGGCCTGCTCAGCCTGCGGGAAGGTTGCCCGCACCAGGTCTGGTGCACCGACATGGTCCACGAAGACCTGAGCACCGGTTTTCCGCTGTTCAACATGCTGACCCACTGGAACGGCGGGCTGAACTGGAATCGCATCGAGCTCGACCAGGGCTTCACCGTCCCGGCCTGTCCCAACCTGCGTTTCACCCCGTTGCCCCTGCGCAGCGCCGCCCCGCCCTATTCGCCGCACCGTTTCGACCCGCACCCGGGAGATAACATCGGCCTGATCGTCGAAGACCTGCGCACGGGCGGCAAGCTGTTCTATGCGCCAGGCCTGGGCAAGGTGGACGCGCCCCTGCTGGAAATAATGGCCGGCAGCGACTGCCTGCTGGTGGACGGCACGATGTGGGATGACGACGAAATGCAGCGTCGTGGCGTCGGCACCCGCACCGGACGAGAGATGGGCCACCTGGCGCAGAACGGTCCTGGTGGCATGTTGGAAGTGCTGGAGCAGTTGCCCGAGCAGCGCAAGGTCCTGATCCATATCAACAACACCAATCCGATCCTGGACGAAGACTCGCCGGAGCGGGCCGAACTGGTACGCCGAAGGATCGAAGTGGCCTACGACGGAATGAGTATTGAGTTGTAGGAAGGTCAGAACCAATGTGGGGTGGGCTTGCGGTGTATCAGTCGACATTGGTGCCGGCTGATAGGACGCTATCGCGAGCAAGCTCGCTCCCACAGTAGTCCTGATATCTGATTCACAGCACAACCCGTGCGGGAGCGAGCTTGTTCGCGATGGGGCCAGCCCTGACGCCACCGAAACCAACGGTTATTGCCCGGAGACCGAAATGACTGATGTCCCCCTGTCACCCGCCGAGTTCGAAGCGGCCCTGCGCGCCAAAGGCGCGTATTACCACATCCATCACCCCTATCACGTGGCGATGTATGAAGGCCGCGCCACTCGCGAGCAGATCCAGGGCTGGGTCGCGAACCGCTTCTATTACCAGGTGAATATTCCGCTCAAGGATGCCGCGATCCTGGCCAATTGCCCGGACCGTGAGATACGCCGCGAGTGGATTCAGCGCCTACTCGACCATGACGGCGCGCCCGGTGAAGATGGCGGTATCGAAGCCTGGCTGCGACTGGGCCAGGCGGTGGGTCTGGACCCCGACCAGTTGCGCTCCCAGGAGCTGGTGTTGCCGGGCGTGCGCTTCGCCGTGGATGCCTATGTCAATTTCGCCCGACGGGCCAGTTGGCAGGAAGCCGCCAGCAGCTCGTTGACCGAGCTGTTCGCCCCGCAGATCCATCAATCGCGCCTGGACAGTTGGCCGCAGCATTATCCCTGGATCGACCCGGCCGGATACGAATACTTCCGTACCCGCCTGAGCCAGGCCCGACGCGACGTGGAACATGGTCTGGCCATCACCTTGCAGCACTACACCACCCGCGCAGGACAGGAGCGCATGCTGGAGATTCTCCAGTTCAAACTGGACATCCTCTGGAGCATGCTCGACGCCATGAGCATGGCCTACGAGTTGAACCGCCCGCCCTACCACAGCGTGACCGGGCAACGAGTGTGGCATAAAGGAATCAATCTATGAGCTTCGATCGCAGCAAAACCCCTCGCTGGCGTCCCGGCTATCGCTTTCAATACGAACCGGCACAGAAGGGCCACGTGCTGCTCTATCCTGAAGGCATGATCAAGCTCAACGACAGCGCTGCGCTGATCGGCGGGCTGATCGACGGTGAACGGGATGTCGCGGCCATCATCGGCGAGTTGGCGCAGCAGTTTCCCGACGTGCCGGAACTCGGTGACGACATCGAGCAATTCATGGAGGTCGCCCGTGCAGAGCACTGGATCGAACTTGCCTGAGAACACCGGGCTGCCGGCCACGCCTGGAGTGGGCTTGCCACTCTGGTTACTGGCCGAGCTGACCTATCGCTGCCCGCTGCAATGCCCGTATTGCTCCAACCCGCTGGACTTCGCCGAGCAAGGCAAGGAGTTGAGCACCGAGCAGTGGTTCAAGGTCTTTCGCGAAGCCCGTGAAATGGGCGCCGCGCAACTGGGCTTTTCCGGTGGCGAGCCGCTGGTGCGCCAGGACCTGGCCGAATTGATCGGCGAAGCGCGCAGATTGGGTTTCTATACCAACCTGATCACCTCCGGCATCGGATTGACCGAACAGAAAATCAGCGATTTCAAGAAAGCCGGCCTGGACCATATCCAGATCAGCTTCCAGGCCAGCGACGAGCAGGTGAACAACCTGCTGGCCGGCTCGAAGAAGGCCTTCGCGCAGAAACTGGAAATGGCTCGTGCGGTAAAAGCCCATGGCTATCCCATGGTGCTGAACTTCGTCACCCATCGGCACAACATCGACAAGATCGACCGCATCATCGAGCTATGCGTTGCCCTCGAGGCCGACTTCGTCGAGCTCGCCACCTGCCAGTTCTATGGCTGGGCGCAGCTCAACCGCGTCGGACTGCTGCCCACCCAGGAACAACTGGTGCGCGCCGAGCAGGTCACCAACCAGTACCGCGCCAGGTTGCAAGCCGAGGGCAATCCCTGCAAGTTGATCTTCGTGACCCCGGACTACTATGAAGAGCGCCCCAAGGCCTGCATGAACGGCTGGGGCAGCCTGTTCCTGACGGTCACGCCGGATGGTACCGCACTGCCTTGCCACGGCGCCCGACAGCTGCCCGTGCAATTTCCCAACGTACGCGACCACAGCATGCAACACATCTGGTACGACTCCTTTGGCTTCAATCGCTTCCGCGGTTATGACTGGATGCCCGAGCCGTGCCGGTCCTGTGATGAAAAAGAACAGGACTTCGGCGGTTGCCGCTGCCAGGCGTTCATGCTCACGGGCGATGCCAGCAATGCCGACCCGGTGTGCAGCAAATCCGAACATCACGGGATGATCCTGCAGGCACGTGAAGACGCCGAGCACGCCACCCAGACCATCGAGCAACTGGCTTTCCGTAATGAACGAAACTCACGCCTCATCGCCAAGGGCTGAACCGCTCAGCGCCGCCGAGGCTGTTGCCGCCGGCATCGATTTCGCCGAGCTGCAGGTCGGCCCCCTTGGGCTGTTCTGGAACGAGTACCGCCCGCAAGACGGCGCCTGCCGGATCTGGCAATGGCGCAATGCCAAGGCCCGATGCCTGACCCCGGATGGGTTCAGCGCTCGCAGCCGGGTTTATGAATATGGCGGTGGATCGTTCTGCCTGAGCGACGACGGGGTGCTGTTCGTCAACGAGGCAGACCAGCAGCTGTATCACCAGCCACTGACCGACAAGCCCCCCATGGCACTGACCTCGGGCGACTGCCGCTACGCAGACCTTGGCTTTGCCGGCGGCCAGGTGTTGGCGGTGGAGGAACACGCCAACCAGCATCGCCTGGTATCGATTGGGCTGGCGGATCGGCAGCGCCGTGTGCTGGCTGAAGGCGCCGATTTCTACGCCTCGCCGGTGTTGAGCCCGAACGGTCGACGACTGGCCTGGATCGAGTGGAGCCGTCCTCATCAACCGTGGACGGCAACGCGGTTGATGCTGGCCGAACGCAACGCTTCAGGGTGGAATGAACCGCGCTGCGTGGCGGGTGATGCCGAAGAGGAATCCATCCAGCAACCACGCTTCGACGATGCCGGCCGGCTGTATTGCCTGACCGACCGTGGCGGCTACTGGCAACCATGGGTTGAATCGGTCCACGGCCTGGAACCACTGCCCTGCGCTGAAGCCGACCACGCCCCGGCGCCCTGGCAGTTGGGTGGCCGTACCTGGCTGCCCCTGGACCGGCATACGTATCTGGCGAGCTGGACCGAGGCGGGATTTGGACGCCTGGGACTGTGCCGCGGCGACCAGACCGAGGACTTTACCGGCACCTATAGCCGGTTTCGCAGCCTGGCGCTGGATGAGCAGTTCGTTTACGCCATCGTGTCATCGCCGACCAGCCCGTCGGCCATCGTCGCAATCGGGCGGCAAAACCATGAGGAGGTGGTATTGGCCGGGGGCGTGGCACCGCTACCTACCGATCTGATCAGTCGCCCCCGGACACTGCGTTACCCCAGTGCGTCGAGGCAAGCCCATGGTTTCTTTTATCCGGCCATGCATGCCAAGCATAAACCGCCACTGGTGGTGTTCATCCACGGTGGGCCGACTTCGGCCTGTTATCCCCAGTTCGACCCGCGCATCCAGTACTGGACCCAGCGCGGCTTCGCCGTCGCCGACCTCAACTATCGCGGCAGCAGCGGCTACGGCCGGGCCTACCGCCAGGCCCTGCACTTGAATTGGGGCGTTGTGGATGTCGAAGATGCCTGCGCGGTGGTGCGCTACCTGGGCGAACATGGCCTGATCGACCCCCAATGTGCATTTATCCGCGGTGGCAGCGCCGGTGGGTATACGACGCTTTGTGCCTTGGCGTTCCACGATGTCTTCCGTGCCGGCGCCAGCCTCTACGGCGTCAGCGATCCTGTCGCCTTGGGTCGAGCCACGCATAAATTCGAAGGCGATTACCTCGACTGGCTGATCGGCGACCCGCAGCAGGACGCCGAACGCTACCGCACCCGCACCCCCCTGCTACACGCTGATCGGATCCGCGCGCCGGTGATTTTCTTCCAGGGAGAGTTGGATGCCGTGGTCGTGCCGCAGCAGACTCGGGACATGGTCAGGGCCTTGAAGGCGAATGGCATTACGGTCGAAGCACACTATTACCCGGATGAGCGCCACGGCTTTCGCAAGGCGGCGAACCAGGCGCACGCGCTGGAGCATGAGTGGCTGTTCTATCGCAGGGTGATCGAGGACAGCCTTTAGACAGAGGAAAAAACTGAGGGAGCGAGTTTGCTCGCTCCCTCAGGGTTTGACCGTGCACCCAGCCTTCAGCGCTTGGCGATGATATACACCGCATGCACGATGCCCGGGATATAGCCCAACAGAGTCAACAGGATGTTCAGCCAGAAGGCCCCGCCGAAACCGACCTGCAGGAATACGCCAAGGGGCGGCAAGAGAATGGCGATGATGATACGAATGAAATCCATGGATGGCTCCTGATCTGCAATGGCTACGTTGCCATATAGCTCATTGACACCTGACCGCTCGTCAGGGTTCAAGACACTGTCCAGAAAGACCGCCCGAACGGGCCCGAGAACGAAAGACAAAAAACGCGGGCAAAAGAAAACCCCGCCGAAGCGGGGCTTTGCAGACTGTTTCCCTGACATCCCTTTCACTCCACCATCCTGGCGGAATCCTACGTGTCCGTGTTGTTTCTCTGCGCATCCTGCGCGACGTCCATGTGAAGTAGATTAGTCCTGGATCCAATCTGCCGATAGAGGGAAATCGGCATCACGTTGTGTAAGCATTTTCTTACAATCACCTGCCTCAGAATTGCCCAGGCTCCAGCAGGAACAGCGATTCGCTACCCGCCCTCACCGATGCATCCAGGGAATGGAGACGCGGCAACAGGCGCGCGAAATAGAACCTCGCTGTTCCCAGCTTGCTCGCGTAGAAGTCATCCTGGCTTTCCTTGCCCAGCGCAGCCTTGGCCATCAACGCCCACATATAGGCGTAAGCGGTGTAGCCAAACGCTTGCAGATACTCCACCGATGCCGCGCCGATTTCATTCGGGTTCTGCTTGGCCTGATCCAGCAGCCACGCAGTCAAGTCATCCAGGGTATCGACAGCCTTGCCCAACGGCTTGGTGAACTCCGCCAGGTCATTGCTCGCCGTATGGATGAAATGGCGAATTTCCTCCGCGAACAGTTTGTAGAATGCACCGCCGCTGCCAACGATCTTGCGCCCCACCAGGTCCAGCGCCTGGATGCCGTTGGTGCCTTCGTAGATCTGGGTGATGCGCACGTCCCGGACCAACTGTTCCTGGCCCCATTCACGGATATAACCGTGGCCGCCGAAGATCTGCTGGCCGTGGACCGTGGTTTCCAGGCCCAGGTCGGTCAGGAAGGCCTTCGCCACCGGGGTGAGCAAGGCCACGAGATCTTCGGCGCGCTTGCGCGTGGCAGGGTCTTCGCTGAACTTGGCGGTGTCCAGCTGCATCGCCACGTAGGTGGAAAACGCTCGGCCGCCTTCGTTCGAGGCTTTCATGGTCAGCAGCATCCGACGCACGTCCGGATGGACAATGATCGGATCGGCGATCTTGTCCTTGTTCTGCGCACCGGTGGGCGAGCGGCTTTGCAGGCGGTCACGGGCGTATTCGATGGCGTTCTGGTAAGAGCGCTCACCAGAGGCCAGGCCCTGGATACCGACCCCCAGGCGTTCGTAGTTCATCATGGTGAACATCGCCGCCAGGCCCTTGTTGGGTTCACCTACCAGGTAACCCACGGCCTCGTCGAAGTTCATCACGCAGGTAGCGGAAGCCTGGATACCCATCTTGTGTTCGATCGACCCGCAATTGGCCGCATTACGCGCCCCCAGGCTGCCATCGGCATTGACCATGAACTTGGGCACCAGGAACAGCGAGATACCCTTGGGCCCCGCCGGCGCGTCCGGCAGCTTCGCCAGCACCAGGTGGATGATGTTCTCGGTGAGGTCGTGTTCGCCGCCGGTGATGAAAATCTTGGTGCCGCTGACCTTGTAGGAACCGTCGGCCTGGGGTTCGGCCTTGGTACGAATGATCCCCAGGTCCGTACCGGCATGCGGTTCGGTCAGGCACATCGAGCCGGCCCAGATGCCGGCGTACATGTTCGGCAGGTAAGCCGCCTTCAACTCTTCGCTGGCGTGCGCGTTGATCGACAGACAGGCACCGGCGGTCAGCATCGGGTACAGACCGAAGGACAGGCTGGCGGAGTTGACCATTTCCTCGACCTGGGCCGAAACGGCCTTGGGCATGCCCATGCCGCCGTATACCGGATCGCCACCGACGCCGACCCAACCGCCTTCAGCATAAGTCTTGTAGGCCTGTGGGAAACCCGCCGGCGTGCTGACAGCACCGTCAGCCCAGTGGCAACCTTCCTCGTCGGCGGCACGGCTGAGGGGGGCAATGCTTTTGCTGGTGACCTTGCCGGCTTCTTCCAGAATCGCTTCGACGGTTTCGGCGTCCACGGTTTCGGCCAACGCCGGCAGTTGAGCCCAGAGTTTCGCGACCTCGAATACCTCGTTGAGGACGAAGCGCATATCGCGCAGGGGCGCTTTGTAGTCAGCCATGGCAAACCTCGCAGGATCTAAACAGTTGGTTCGTAAGAAACGGTTTGAGTATGGCCCGAGTGTACCTCAACAACTTTTACGACACATAGGGTCAACCCATGACTGATTTGTTATTTTTAGTCATTGAGATGAAGCCGCAGGTTTCGCCAGCCGCCACAGGGCCTGCGGGATCGGGTGAAACCTGGTCTGGGTCGTTTAGAACGCGAACAAGTGCGCTGGCAGCTTCATCAGGCAATCGCTTCCGGCCTCGACGGCGGTCCGATGGGCAGCCGTGCGAGGCAACAAGCGCTTGAAGTAGAACTCACAGGTCGCCAGCTTGGCCTGGCAGAAATCCGCGTCACCAGTGCCACTGTCGAGTTGCGATCGGGCCACCAGTGCCATGCGCAACCACAGGTAGGCCAGGATGATGTAGCCGCTGTACATCAGATAATCCACGGAGGCAGCCCCCACTTCATCCGGGTTCTTCATGGCCGCCATACCGACCTGCGTGGTCAGTTCGCCCCATTGCTGGTTGAGCCCGTTCAGTTGTGCGACGTAGCCCTCAAGCTGCGGATGATCGGCATTCGCGGCGCAGAACCTGTGCACGATCCCAGTGAACCCGCGCAGCAGCTTGCCCTGGCTGCCCAGCACCTTGCGCCCGAGCAAGTCCAACGCCTGGATGCCGTTGGTGCCCTCATAGATCGGTGCTATGCGGCAGTCGCGTACCAGTTGCTCCATGCCCCATTCACGAATGAAGCCATGGCCACCGAACACCTGCATCCCGTGGTTGGTCACCTCCAGCCCGGTCTCGGTCATGAACGCCTTGCAGATCGGCGTCAGAAACGCCAGCAGATCCTCGGCCTCCTGGCGAGCGCTTTCTTCGGTGGCCAGGTGCGCGGTATCCAGCAACTGCGCGGTGAAATACGTCAGTGCCCGGTTGCCTTCGTTGAAGGCTTTCATGGTCAGCAACATCCTGCGCACATCGGGATGGACGATGATCGGATCGGCGACTTTTTCCGGCGCCTTGGGACCGGTCAACGAGCGCATCTGCAAACGGTCGTTGGCGTACCTGATCGCGCCCTGGAAGCTCGCTTCCCCCAGGCAAAGACCCTGCATCCCGGTGCCGAGCCGGGCATGGTTCATCATGGTGAACATGCAATTGAGTCCCTTGTTCGGCTCGCCGATGAGAAAGCCCTTCGCGCCATCGAAATTCAGCACACAGGTGGCCGACGCCTTGATGCCCATCTTGTGTTCGATGGAGCCACAGCTGACACCATTGCGCTCTCCCGCTTCGCCGGTGGCATCGGGCAGGAACTTGGGCACGATGAACAATGAGATGCCCTTGGTGCCGGCGGGCGCGTCGGGCAGCTTGGCGAGCACCAGATGAATGATGTTTTCACTCAGGTCGTGTTCGCCGGCGGAGATGAAGATCTTGCTGCCGCTGATCGCGTAACTGCCATCTGCCTGGGGCAAAGCGCGAGTCTTGATGATGCCCAGGTCCGTACCGCAATGGGCTTCGGTGAGGCACATGGTGCCGGTCCACTGGCCCGCGGTGAGTTTGCTCAGGTAGGTCTGCTTCTGCTCTTCGGTACCATGGGCATGGATGGCCGACATGGCGCCATGGGTCAGGCCCGGATACATGCCCCAGGAGGTATTGCTGGAGCCGATCATTTCGCTGATGACCAGGCCCAGGGAGCTGGGCAGTCCCTGGCCGCCATATGCCGGATCCGCCGCCAGGCCATGCCAGCCACCCTCCACATACTGGGCAAAAGCCTCTTTGAATCCCGCAGGCGTCGTGACGACGCCCTTGTCGAAGTGACAACCCTCCTCGTCGCCGGAGCGGTTGAGCGGCGCCAGTACGTTCTCACAGAAACGGGCGCCTTCCTCGAGGATTGCGCTGACCATGTCCGGGCTGGCGTCATTGGCCCCCAGCTCGGCATAACGGCCGTGGAAATCGAAGACGTGGTCGATCAGAAAGCGCATGTCGCGCAGGGGGGCTTTGTACTCGGGCATGGTGGTTTTCTCCGGTAGCAGATCATTCAAACCTACTGCCGGCCACCGGTGCTCACAATCACAGTCCAGGCGCTGAATGCGCCGTCATCACTCAACCCGCTGCAGTTTCCATGCGCACCGCGCCCCGCCGGTTCTGACCGAAGGCAACCACACAATTGCGCCCGGCCCCCTTCGCGTTATAGAGCGCCTGGTCGGCGGACTTGAGCACTTCTTCGGGGGTCCGTTGCTCGACGCGCTCCGCCACGCCGATGCTCACGGTTACCGACACGCTGGATGTGCCGGCGCCGGAACGCCGCTGGCGACCTTGCTGGTCATCCTGGGGACGACTGTCCGGATTACGCAATTGGATGCTGTAGGTCTCGATGGACTGGCGGATGACTTCCAGGTGAGGCATGCACTCGTCGACAGTCTTGCCCGCGAACACCAGGGCAAACTCTTCACCGCCATAGCGATATGCCCTGCCGCCACCGCCGATCTTCGACAGCTTGCTGGCCACCAGGCGCAACACCTGGTCGCCGACGTCGTGGCCGTGGGTATCGTTGAATTTCTTGAAGTGGTCCACATCACTCATCGCCAGCACATAGTTGCGCCCCAGGCGCTGCATGCGCTCGTTCAACGCCCTGCGCCCCGGCAGCCCGGTCAGTTCGTCACGGAACGCCATCTGATAGGCCTCATGGGCGACCGCCGCCGCGATCATCAACATCACCTGGCTGCACATGATGTTCAGGGTGAATGGCAGGATGAAGGTTTTCGGCAGCATCCAGAACAACCCCAGCAGGCCTACCAGTTGCGCGGCGTGCAGGGGACGGGGGTTGCGCCAGTATTGCCAGGCCAGCAAGAGGAACGCTGCGGCGAACACCGGGTAGGCCAGCTGGATCAGGCTCATCCAGGCACCATGCAACGCCGGCCAGCGGATCTCCGAAAGCCACACCAGCAACGCCTGGGGATAACTCTGCTCCAGGGCCAGGGCCACGCTGCCGAAGGCCAGCAGTACCGCAAAACGCGCCACCATGTCCTGGAACAGATGGGTACGCTCCTGCCATGCTGCGAACAGGCCAAACAACAAGGGCAGCAACAGGCAAACAAGGTGGAACACCACCGCCGCGTCTTCGCGCACCTTGCCGTTGTCGCGGTAGAAGTCGGTCTGGGTGTCCAGCAGGAAATAGGCGATGTACACCGTGACCATCAGGAACAGTTCACGCTGGCGTCGATAGACCGCGCAGTAGGCTCCGCCCAACAGCAGCACCAAGGTTGGAAGAACGTTGAACAACGACGTGAAGAAGACGTTGAGATCCTTGACGTAGGCGGCCGCAAGCCCCGCCAGCAATAGCAGCAATGACGGCAGGAAATGGCTGAAACGTACAGCGGAAGAACGCGGCAAGGGTAGAACTCCGACCCGGCTGATCAAAGATGGCATTGTGCCTGCTATTGGCACAATAAGGCACGGAAGATGTGACAGATGTCACACTGCCATCCCTGTAACGGCAGGAAGGAATGTTTTCTTAGGGTTCAGCTCGATGAATGTTTTTTCAAGATATTGGCACCCATGAAAAAGCCGCTGCTTCGCAAGGAAGCAGCGGCTTTTTCAGGAGAAACGCGTAAGGCTTAGTAGCCCAGCGCGAAGTCCTCTTCTTTCATGTCCATCAGGTTGTTGGCGCCCGACAGCATGGCGGCCACGTGGGTACGGGTACGTGGCAGGATGCGCTGGAAGTAGAAACGCGCGGTCTGCAGCTTGGCGGTGTAGAAGGCTTCTTCGGTGGTGCCGGCGGCGAGTTTTTCCGCTGCCAGGCGCGCCATGTCGGCCCAGAAATAGGCCAGGCAGGCATAGCCCGAGTACATCAGGTAATCCACCGAGGCCGCGCCGACCTCTTCGCGGTCCTTCATGGCAGCCATACCGACCTTCATGGTCAGCTCGCCCCATTCCTTGTTCAGCGCAGCCAACGGCTCGATGAACTCCTTGACCGCTTCGTTGCCTTCGTTGCCCTGGCAGAACTTGTGAACGATCTTGGTGAAGCCCTTCAGCGCCTCGCCCTGGGTCATCAGCACCTTGCGGCCCAGCAGGTCGAGGGCCTGGATGCCAGTGGTGCCTTCGTACAGCATCGAGATACGGCTGTCGCGAACGTTCTGCTCCATGCCCCACTCGGCAATGAAGCCGTGGCCGCCATAGATCTGCACGCCGTGGTTGGCCGCCTCGAAACCGACTTCGGTCATGAATGCCTTGGCGATCGGAGTCATGAAGGCCAGCAGTGCATCGGCCTTTTTCTTCTCTTCTTCGTCCACGCCATACTTGACGATGTCGACCTGCTTGGCCGTGAAGTACACCATCGCCCGGTTACCTTCGGCGAAGGCTTTCATGGTCAGCAGCATGCGACGCACGTCCGGATGGACAATGATCGGGTCGGCAGCCTTGTCCGGTGCTTTCGGACCGGTCAGGGAACGCATCTGCAAGCGATCGCGAGCGTATTTCAGGCCGCCCTGGAAGCCGATCTCGGCGTGGGCCAGGCCCTGCAACGCGGTGCCCAGGCGAGCGGTATTCATGAAGGTGAACATGCAGTTCAGGCCTTTGTTCGCCGGGCCGATCAGGAAACCGGTGGCCGCGTCGAAGTTCATCACGCAAGTGGCGTTGCCGTGGATACCCATCTTGTGTTCGATCGAACCGCAGCTCACCGCGTTGCGTTGGCCGATGGAGCCGTCGGCTTGAGGCAGGAACTTGGGCACGATGAACAGCGAGATGCCCTTGGTCCCGGCCGGTGCGTCCGGCAGGCGCGCCAGGACGATGTGGACGATGTTGTCCGCCATGTCGTGCTCACCGGCGGAAATGAAGATCTTGGTGCCGGTTACCTTGTAGGAACCATCGGCCTGGGGTTCGGCCTTGGTGCGAAGCATGCCCAGGTCGGTCCCGCAATGCGGTTCGGTCAGGCACATGGTGCCGGTCCACTCGCCGGAAACCAGCTTGGTCAGGTAAGCCGCCTGTTGCTCGGGCGTGCCGTGCTCGGAAATGGTGTTCATCGCACCGTGGGACAGGCCTGGGTACATGCCCCACGACCAGTTGGCCTCGCCGACCATCTCGCTGACTGCCAGCCCCAGGGATTCCGGCAGCCCCTGGCCGCCATGCTCGACGTCGTGGGCCAGGCTCGGCCAGCCGCCCTCGACGAATTGCTTGTAGGCTTCCTTGAAGCCGGTCGGGGTCTTCACGCCGGACTCGCTCCAGGTGCAGCCTTCGAGGTCGCCCACGCGGTTCAGCGGAGCCAGCACCTGCTCACAGAACTTGGCGCCTTCTTCGAGAATGGCGTCAACCATGTCCGGAGTTGCGTCCTGGCAAGCCGGAAGGCTCTGATAATGCGCTTCGTAGCCGAGCAGTTCGTCACGAACGAAGCGAATATCACGCAAGGGGGCCTTGTAGTCAGGCATAGCGATAAACCTCTGCTGATGTAACCGGGAATGAACGACCGCGAGGATTTGTTGTGGCGGTCAAACAGTTGTTTGAAACATACGTTTACGCCCAAATCTTGTCAAGCGTCGATCCGTTACCACTCGTCCTTCGTCTTGAAATTCATCGAGCCTGACTTGAACCAACGCCACCACTGTCAACCTTTACAGGTTCGGCGTTACGGGAAAACTGACGTACCGGCCAGGAGGCACAGAGCCGTTTCGGTCAAGACTAGCTCCCCCTGGAAGAAAGCACATGGCCACCCAATCCGCAGGAGACAGCTCGACTCGCATTCCAGGCGAACCGGACTGTAAATCTGATACAGACGGTTCTATCAGCTTCAATGGACGAGGTAGCGTCACCACTATCGCTCACGATGGAGAAGCCAGATTGATCTTTGCCTTGCAACTCGAAGATCGTTTTGCACTGACGCGCTACCTGCCTGACGGGATCAAGGACAGGGCCTTCCACGAGCTTGGTTGGAATTTCCTGGATGGCGACAAGAGTTTGCCGACACGCGTACGGATATCGTTAACCGCGTGTTGGTCCAGAATGACGACAAGATTCTCGTCGCCGGTTACGCAAATGCGCCAGACGACCTGCAAAGCGGCTTACTTGTCAGGTCGGAAGCGAACGGTGAGAGGATGACAGTTTCAATAACGGTGAACCGCTGTTGATTTCCGCACGTTGAACAAACTGAGCCACAACTCGATGGGCCTGCAACCGGACGGCAGAATCGTGGTGGTAGGTACCGCCGTCTCGGCTGGTGTAAAGGTGCAGCAGTACGAGCGCGTGACTCGGAGCGGACAGTTAGAGGGCTTCTAGTTGGCGCAAAGCCCCGGAGACTGCGCAGAGGTAACAGTCCAACCTTGGGACAGGTTGTCATTGCAGGCAGCTCTGGGGCTGGCAGCGCAATTACCCCAACGGTCTGGGGCTACATCGCAAGTTCATGAGACACCCTGGAATGCACGACAGCCACGAATCGGGTGCACTTCTCTCCACGGCGCCAATGAACGCAAGATCAGGCGAAGGTATCGATCAACGTTCCCAGCATTTCATCGGACGCCTTGGCCACATTGACGCCCAGTTGTACCTGGAACTTGCCTTGGGCCATCTCGACCATGTTGCTGGCCAGGTCTGACTGCTGGCTGCGATCCACCGAACGCAGGCGATCGACCTGTATGTCGGACGACTGGCTGGTCAGCGAACGTTCGATCGTATTGCTGGCGATCTGGCCTGATGCCAGATCGACGCGGCCCTGCCCTGTCTGAATAGTGCTCAGACCGGCGTAGAACGCGGTATTTCCTGAGATTTCCATGGCAGGACTCGTCTTCTTGAAGGATCGACGGTGCTATTGAAGCAGAAGCCTTGGAAAAAGGCCCGTCAAAAACACTAATGGCACAGTGCCGCCTCATAGGCAAAACCTTGGCATGTCTTCATTCCAGCAAATCCAGATGCAGATGCCCAGCCACGATTTCGGCTGTCACGCCCTTGATTCTCGGCACACGACCCAGGCAGGGCGCGGGAAGGCGCTCGGCCAGGGTGGCCAGGTTTTCTTCCAGGCGAGAGGTTTTGGGGTCGATGATGTTCGCCACCCATCCGGCCAGTTGCAAACCATCGCGGGCAATCGCCTCGGCGGTTAGCAGGGCGTGGCTGATGCAGCCCAGGCGCACGCCCACTACCAGGATCACCGGTAGGCCCAGAGCCATTGCCAGGTCCGAGAGATTGTCCTGATCGGCCAGCGGCACACGCCAGCCACCCGCCCCCTCGATCAAGGTGAAATCGGCGTTCAAGGCCAGCACTTCACGCATCGGCCCCAACAACGATTGAACTGTCAGTGCCACGCCCGCTTCCCGGGCCGCCAGGTGCGGTGCGATGGCCGGCTCGAAGGCCACCGGATTGACCTGTGCGTAACCGAGCGGCATCGAACACTCGGCCAACAACGCCAGGGCATCGGCGTTGCGCAGACCTTTGGGAGTGATCTCGCAGCCGGAGGCCACGGGCTTGCCGGCAGCCGTGCTCATACCGGCCTGCCGTGCGGCGTGCAGCAGCCCAGCGGCGACGGTGGTCTTGCCCACATCGGTGTCGGTGCCGGTGATGAAATAAGCCTGGCTCATAGCGGTTTCTCCAAAATGGCGTAGACCACCTGATAAGTCGCCGGCAACCCCTGGGTCTGACGGAACCGCTCGTACGCTTCGACCAGCGCCAGGATCCGTGCCCTGCCCGTCAAGCCACCCGGTCGACCGGGGTTCAGATTGTGGGCGCCCAATGCCTTCAATTCATGAGTCAGGCTGCGCACATCGGGGTAATGCAATACATGGGGGTGTTTTTCGAGACTGACTACAGACAATCCGCTGGCTGCACACAGCTTTCGATAAGTCTCGAACTCGCGGAACCGGTTGACATGCACCAGGCCATCCACCTGACGCCAGCTGTCGCGCAACTCATGCAGGGTGCCCACGCAAAGACTGGTGAAGGCAAACACGCCTCCCGGCTTCAAGACGCGATAAGCCTCGCTCAGGACCGAGTCGAACGCTTCGCACCACTGCACCGCCAGGCTGGAGAACATCAGATCGCAACTCGCCGCCTCAAGCGGCAGCCGCTCTGCGTCGCCGGCAACGAAATACGCGGCGCCCCCCTGGGGCCGGGCGTGCCTGAGCATACCCTCGGCGATATCCAGCGCCAGGCCGTTGGCTTCACCGAAGCGTGCGCCCAAGGCCCGGGTGAAATAGCCAGTGCCGCAACCCAGGTCCATCCAGCGTCCCGGCACCATAGGTGGCAACCGCTCCAGCAGAAGCTGGCCCACGTCGCGCTGCAGTTCGGCCACGCTGTCATAGCTGGCCGCCGCCCGGGAAAACGAGGCTGCCACCTGACGCTTGTCGGGCAGGGCCGGAGGCAGTTTGGGTAGAGACAGATCAGTCATCGCCGGACTCATGCAAGAAAGCCTGGATCGCCCCCGCCACACCGTGGGGATCCTCCAGAAGGAATCCATGGCCGGCCTGTTCGATCAGGCCGACTTCGACGTCCGGCAACAATGCCAGCAAGTCACTGGCCACTTCGGCCGGTACGAGGGCATCGAGCCCGGCGAACAAGTGCAGTTGCGGACCGCGAAAGCGCTGCAACGCGACACGGGTGTCCAACTGTGCCAGCACTTGCAGCCCAGCCAGCAAGACTTCGGGCGACAGGGATGGCGCACCGGCCAGCAGTAACCGCGACAGCCCGCGTGGATCGCCGCAACCCTGGGCGCACAGCAGGCTGAAGCGCTTGAGGGTCTGGCGTGGATCGGCCACGCACCCGGCGAGGAACCCGTCGAAGGTCGATCCGGCCATCGCGCTCGGCCAGTGCTCCCGGACCACGAATGACGCATTGCTCGCCAGGGTCAGCAGACCGCAGCAATGTTCGCCCCGGCGCGCGGCCAATTCCGCGGCCAGCATGCCGCCCAGGGACCAGCCGCCCAACCAGGCGTCCTGGGGTATGGTCGCGTCCAGCTCATCGAGCCATTGACCAAGATCGCTTGACGCCAGCGTCGGCAGCGGCTCGATTTCCACCCGCAGGTGTTCATCGAGCCCATGCAGCGCGGCCGCCAACGGCTCCAGCGGCGATACACCCAATCCCCAGCCGGGCAGCAGAATCAGTCGATCACGCATGGCTTGGCTCCGGTCCCAGTTGGGCAAAACACTCGGCCAGTGCATTCAACAATAGCTGCACCTGGGCTTCGCTGTGGGCAGCGGTCAGTGTCACGCGCAAACGGGCACTGCCAGCCGGCACGGTTGGCGGGCGGATCGCGGTCACCATCACCCCCCGCTCACGCAGCATCCGCGACAACCGCATTGCCCGCCCGGCATCGCCGATCATGATCGGCTGGATCGGTGTGAAGCTGTCCATCAACTGGAGTCCGATCTGCTCGGCCCCCTGGCGAAACTGTCGGATCAGCATCTGCAGATGCTCGCGTCGCCAATGCTCGCGACGCAGCAGTTCGAGGCTCTTGAGCGTGGCGCAAGCCAGGGCTGGCGGCTGGCTGGTGGTATAGATGTAGGGCCGCGCGAACTGGATCAGGCTTTCGATCAGCTCTTCGCTTCCGGCGACAAACGCCCCAGCAGTACCAAAGGCCTTGCCCAGAGTGCCCACCAGCACCGGTACATCCTCCTGGCCCAGGCCGAAATGCTCGACGACACCGCCTCCGTTGGCACCCAACGGGCCAAAGCCGTGGGCATCATCGACCATCAGCCAGGCCCCTCGGGCCTTGGCCTCCCGGGCCAGGGCCGGCAGGTCGGCAACGTCGCCATCCATGCTGAATACCCCATCGGTCACCACCAGGGTGTTCCCGGTGGCTTTCTCCAGACGCTTGGCCAGGCTTTGCGCATCGTTGTGCAAGTAGCGATTGAAACGCGCGCCCGACAACAGCCCGGCGTCGAGCAGCGAGGCGTGATTGAGCCGGTCCTCCAGCACGGTGTCACCCTGCCCCACCAGTGCGGTCACGGCGCCAAGGTTGGCCATGTAGCCCGTGGTGAACAACAGCGCACGGGGACGGCCCGTGAATTCGGCCAGTGCTTGCTCCAGTGCATGATGCGGGCCGCTGTGGCCGATCACCAGATGCGACGCGCCGCCCCCTATACCCCACTGGGACGCCCCGGCGCGCCACGCTTCGATCACCTGCGGATGATTGGCCAGCCCCAGGTAATCGTTGTTGCAGAACGCCAACAAGGATTGGCCGTCCACCACCACTTGCGGCCCCTGTGGGCTTTCGAGCAGTGGGCGCTGGCGATAGAGATTGTCGGCACGACGGGCAGCCAGGCGTGCGGCGAGATCGAAAGGCATGCAGGCCTCGGGTGACACTATTCAAAGACTCAGGGGTTTTCCTGTGGGAGCGGGCTTGCTCGCGAATGCGGCGTGCCAGTCCAAGCATTGTGGCCTGACGCACCGCATTCGCGTGCAAGCCCCGCTCTCACAGGTTTTGCGTCGATTCAGACAGCCGCGTTGTAGAACTGCTCGCTGCTCTTTTGCTCCACCAGCGCCTGTTCGATCGCCGCCTGGTGGACCTCATCGGCATGTTCTTCACGGGCCTCGGGCTGGATACCCAGGCGCGCGAACAGTTGCATGTCCTTGTCGGCCTGCGGGTTGGCGGTGGTCAACAGTTTGTCGCCGTAGAAAATCGAGTTGGCCCCGGCCATGAAGGCCAACGCCTGCATCTGCTCGTTCATCGCCTCGCGCCCGGCCGACAACCGCACGTGGGACTTGGGCATCAGGATCCGCGCCACGGCGAGCATGCGAATGAAATCGAACGGGTCGACATCCTCGGCATTCTCCAGCGGCGTGCCGGCGACCTTCACCAGCATGTTGATCGGCACCGACTCCGGATGCTCCGGCAGGTTGGCCAGCTGGATCAGCAGGTTGGCGCGATCGTCCAGGGACTCGCCCATGCCCAGGATGCCACCAGAGCAGATTTTCATCCCCGACTCACGCACATAGGCCAGGGTCTGCAGGCGCTCGCTGTAGGTGCGGGTGGTAATGATATTGCCGTAGAACTCCGGCGACGTGTCGAGGTTGTGGTTGTAGTAGTCCAGGCCAGCCTTGGCCAGCGCCTCGGTCTGCTCCTGGTCGAGACGCCCCAGGGTCATGCAGGTTTCCAGGCCCATGGCCTTCACCCCCTTGACCATCTCCAGCACGTAGGGCATGTCCTTGGCCGACGGATGCTTCCACGCCGCGCCCATGCAGAAACGGGTCGAACCGATGGCCTTGGCGCGGGCGGCTTCTTCGAGGACCTTCTGCACTTCCAGCAGCTTCTCCTTGTCCAGGCCGGTGTTGTAGTGACCGGACTGCGGACAATATTTGCAATCTTCCGGGCAGGCGCCGGTCTTGATCGACAGCAGCGTGGAGACCTGGACGCGGTTAGGGTCGAAGTGCGCGCGGTGCACGGTCTGCGCCTGGAACAGAAGGTCGTTGAATGGCTGGACGAAGAGTGCTTTGACTTCGGCCAAAGACCAGTCATGACGCAGGTTGGCAGTGGTGCTGGCGCTCATGGGCAATTCCTTGATTATGCTTGGCTGGCGCCTGGGCAATGCAATACCCACAGGCGCGACACGGATGTTCGGCATATTTAAGGAAGAGTCATGAGCTGTCAACCGCAATACAAAGGCCAAGTTTACATCTGGTTAAAAAACAAACAATCCTGCCTGTTATGCGGGGAAACCACTGACACCCCCCAACCCATCTGTACGCCCTGCGAAAGCGAATTGCCCTGGCTCGGCGACCAATGCGGCAGATGCGCCCTGCCGCTGCCCATGGCCGACCTGCTGTGCGGACAGTGCGCCACCCGGCCACCGGCCTACGAACGGGTCTTGGCGTCCTGGGCCTACGATTTCCCGATAGACAGCCTGATCACCCGATTCAAGCATCAGGCCAAATGGCCCCTTGGCCGATTACTGGGCCAATTGCTCGCGCTGTCGCTACAGCACCACTTCGATGAAGGCCTGGAACGCCCCGACGCCTTGGTACCGGTGCCTCTGACTACTCGACGCTTGCGCCAGCGAGGGTTCAATCAGGCGAGCCTGTTGGCGCGCTGGCTCGGCACCGTATTGCAGATCCCTTGTGCAGAAAACCTGTTGCGGCGTGTCCAGGACACGCCAGCCCAGCAGGTGCTCGACGCCCGGGCACGCCGACAAAACCTGCGCCAGGCATTCGCCATGATGGCCGATGCCCCGGTCCGCAATCGGCACCTGGCCCTGGTGGACGATGTGCTGACCACCGGCGCCACCGCCCAGGCCCTGGCCCGGCTGTTGCTCGACGCCGGCGCTGCACGGGTCGATGTGTATTGCCTGGCCCGTACGCCAAAACCGGGTGAGCCGGCTTGACGCGCCAGGCCCAAGGCGCCAACGTCCTTGCATTCACTCTTTCGCACGGTTTTGCGTCATGTCATTGCCCACGCTTCTGACCCAGCACATCGTCCGGCGCCCGCAGCGCATCGCCCTGTTGCAGCATATCGCCGAACAAGGCTCGATCACTCGCGCGGCGAAGAGCGCGGGCCTGAGCTACAAGGCCGCTTGGGATGCCATCGACGAACTGAACAACCTGGCGGATCAGCCGCTGGTGGTGCGCAGTGTCGGCGGCAAGGGCGGGGGCGGCGCACGGCTATCGGAAGAAGGCCAGCGCGTGCTGCGCCTGTACCTGCGCCTGCAAGCCCTGCAGGCGCAGTTGCTGCAGGCGAGCGAGGACGCAGGTGACCTGGGCCTGCTGAGCCGGCTCATGCTACGCACCAGCGCCCGCAACCAGCTGCACGGCACGGTCCTCGGCATCGAGGCCCAGGGCCATAACGATCGGATACGCCTGGAGCTGGCCCGAGGCCTGGTGATCGAGGCGCAGATTACCCATGACAGCACGATGCGCCTGGAGCTGGAGACGGGGACCGAAGTGGTCGCCCTGATAAAAGCCGGCTGGCTGGAGCTGTTCCCCATCGGCCAGGCGCAAGCGCCGGACGACAACGTGCTGCAGGGCCTGATCGAGGAGATCGCCAATGCCAGCGACGGTCCCAGCGAAGTGCGCATCGGCCTGCCCAATGGCCAGACCCTGTGCGCCCTGGCCGACCCGCTCCGGTTGCAGGCACGCCAATTGACGGTGGGCTCAGCGGTGCACGTGGTGTTTTCGCCGACAAATGTGCTGCTCGGCACACCGTTGTAGCGCGCTGAAACAATAGCTTCATCGACCGGCTTTAAGGTGTCTGCCAAAACCAGCAGGGAGCCTGAGATGAGCCTATTAGAAGAAAACCAATCCACCGACCTGGAAAAAATCGTTGGCCTGAGCCGACGCAGCTTCATCAGCGCCGGCGCCCTGTGCGGGGCGGCGATGTTCCTGGGTGGCAACCTGCTGAGCCGCAGCGTGCTGGCCGCCGCCGTGAGCGAAGGCAACAGCAGGCTGCTGGGCTTCGACAGCATCGCCGCCACCAGCGCTGACACCATCACATTGCCGCCGGGCTACAAGTCCTCGGTATTGATCAGTTGGGGCCAGCCGCTGCAAAGGAATGCGCCGGCCTTCGACCCCAGTGGCAACGGCACTGCCCGGGCCCAGGAAATGCAGTTCGGTGACAACAACGACGGCATGAGCCTGTTCCCGTTCCCCGGTGACAACAACCGTGCGCTGATGGCGATCAACAACGAATACACCAACTACCGCTACCTCTTCTCCCATGGCGGCCTGCCGCAGTCCGCCGAAGACGTGCGCAAGGCCCAGGCCAGCGAAGGCGTCTCGGTGATCGAAGTCCAGCGTCGCCGTGGCCAATGGCAGTTCGTCCAGGAGTCGCGCTATAACCGCAGGATCCACGGCAACACGCCAATCCGCCTGCGCGGCCCGGCTGCCGGACACGAGCTGATGAAGACCAGCGCCGACAAGAGCGGCAAGAAAGTGCTCGGTACCTTCCAGAACTGCGCCAACGGCATGACACCGTGGGGCACCTACCTGACCTGTGAAGAGAACTTCACCGATTGCTTCGGCAGCAGCAAGCCCGACCTGCAGTTCGACGAAGCGCAGAAGCGCTACGGCGCCACCGTTGCCAGCCGTGAGATCAACTGGCACCTGCACGACCCACGCTTCGACCTGGCGAAGAACCCCAACGAGCTCAATCGCCACGGCTGGGTCGTGGAAATCGATCCATTCGATCCAGATTCCACGCCGGTCAAACGTACGGCCCTGGGCCGCTTCAAACATGAGAACGCCGCCCTCGCCCAGACCAATGACGGCCGCGCCGTGGTGTACATGGGCGACGACGAACGTGGCGAATTCATCTACAAGTTCGTCAGCCGTGAACGCATCAACCATCGCAATGCCAAGGCCAACCGCAACCTGCTGGACCACGGCACGCTGTACGTGGCGCGCTTCGATGCCGGTGACGGCAACCCGGACCATCCGAAAGGCAAGGGCCAGTGGATCGAACTGACCCATGGCAAGAACGGCCTCGACGCCAGCAGCGGCTTCGCCGACCAGGCCCAAGTGCTGATCCACGCACGCCTTGCCGCCAGCGCCGTTGGCGCCACGCGCATGGACCGCCCGGAGTGGATCGTGGTCAGCCCGAAAGACGGCCAGGTCTACTGCACCCTGACCAACAACTCCAAGCGCGGCGAGGAAGGCCAGCCGGTGGGCGGACCGAACCCTCGGGCCAAGAACGTCTACGGACAGATCCTGCGCTGGCGCACCGACCGCGACGACCATGCCTCCAAGACCTTCTCCTGGGACCTGTTCGTCGTCGCAGGCAACCCGACGGTGCATGCCGGCACGCCAAAGGCCGGTTCATCCAACATCAATGCGCAGAACATGTTCAACAGTCCCGATGGCCTGGGTTTCGACAAGGGCGGACGGCTGTGGATTCAAACCGACGGCGACTCCAGCAACACCGGGGATTTCGCCGGCATGGGCAACAACCAGATGCTCTGCGCCGATCCTGACAGCGGCGAAATTCGCCGCTTCATGGTCGGGCCAGTGGGTTGTGAAGTGACCGGCATCAGTTTCTCGCCGGACTACAAGGCCATGTTCGTCGGGATCCAGCACCCGGGGGAAAACGGCGGTTCGACATTCCCTGAGCATCAGCCCAATGGCAAGCCACGCTCCTCGGTGATGGTGATCACCCGGGAAGACGGTGGAGTCATCGGCGCCTGACAGGGCCTCATCGCGAGCAAGCTCGCTCCCGCAATGGTTCCGCTATCCCTGTGGGAGCGAGCTTGCTCGCGATAGCGTCAGCACAGCCGCCACCTATCTGCCTCTGTCTGCGCTACCATGCCGGGCCGGACGCGGCAGCCCTGCCGCTGCGCAGGAGTCAGCATGTCCCATCCATTTGAAAACCTCACCCCCGACCTGGTACTCGATGCCGTTGAAAGCATTGGCTTTCTCAGCGACGCCCGGGTAATGGCCCTCAACAGCTACGAAAACCGGGTCTATCAGGTGGGTATCGAGGATGCCGAGCCGCTGATCGCGAAGTTCTATCGCCCCCAGCGCTGGACCAACGAAGCGATTCTCGAAGAGCACCGCTTCACCTTCGAACTGGCCGATTGCGAAGTGCCGGTGGTGGCTCCACTGATCCACAACGGCACCAGCCTGCATGAACATGCCGGATTCCGTTTCACCCTGTTCCCCCGTCGCGGCGGTCGTGCACCGGAGCCGGGCAACCTCGATCAGCTCTACCGCCTGGGGCAACTGCTCGGGCGCCTGCATGCGGTGGGGGCCACTCGCCCCTTCGAACATCGTGAAGCCTTGGGCGTGAAGAACTTCGGCCATGATTCGCTGACCACCGTATTGGAAAGCGGATTCATCCCCCGCAGCCTGCTGCCCGCCTACGAGTCGGTGGCCAGGGACCTGCTCAAGCGTGTCGAAGAGGTCTACGCCGCCACACCCCACCAGAACATCCGCATGCACGGTGACTGCCATCCGGGCAATATGATGTGCCGCGACGAGGTCTTCCACATCGTCGACCTGGACGATTGCCGCATGGGACCGGCAGTGCAGGACCTGTGGATGATGCTGGCCGGTGATCGGCAGGAATGCCTGGGACAGTTGTCGGAATTGATGGACGGGTATCAGGAGTTCCACGACTTCGACCCGCGGGAGCTGGCCCTGATCGAGCCCCTACGCGCGTTGCGCCTGATGCACTACAGCGCCTGGCTGGCGCGGCGCTGGGATGATCCGGCTTTCCCTCGCAGCTTCCCGTGGTTCGGCAGCGAACGCTACTGGGGCGACCAGATACTGGCGTTGCGCGAGCAACTGGCGGCGCTCAATGAAGAGCCGCTGAGGCTGTTCTGACGACCGCCGCGGATCCCTTGTGGGAGCGAGCTTGAACTGGTCAAGTAATCTTGGACACCAGTTAAGGCTTACGCCGCCAGCCGTTCTTTGGCGACTGGTGACCGATAGTCGTTGTAGCTATGAGGCCTGACGGTGTTGTAGCGCGATACATAGCGCTGCACATCCGCTCGGGCTTCATGCTCGGATTCGTAGCCTGTTTCGGGTACCCACTCTGATTTCAGACTTCCAAAGAAACGCTCCATTGGGGCGTTGTCCCAGCATTCGCCTTTACGACTCATGCTCTGCTGTAGCCCGTGTTCCATCAGTACATTCCTGAATTTATGGCTGGTGTACTGGCAACCCTGGTCGGAGTGAAACAGCACGTTTGCAGGGCGACGGCGCACTTCAACCGCCATTCGTAGAGCTTCGCAGGTCAACGTGGCATCGGAGATCATCGAAAACGCCCAACCCACCACCCGGCGAGCATACAAATCCAGAACCGCCGCGAAGTACAGCCATCGCTTGCCCACCTTGATGTACGTCACGTCTCCACACCACACCTGATTAACCGCCGTCACATCAAACTTGCGCTTGAGTATGTGTGGCGCCACCAGCGCTTCCACCCCTGGTGACTTGTACTTATGACGCCTGCGCTGACGACTGACAATGCCTGCCTCTCGCATCAAACTGCGAGCCATAAACCGCCCGACACTGTGTCCGCTGGCTTGCAACTGCTTGGCCAAGGTGCGGGCCCCCGCCGACTCTCTCGACGCCTTGTGATGCTTGACCAGCACGGCCTTGAGCTTTTCTCGCCGAGGATTCACTTTGTCTTGGCGCTGACGCCAGGCGTAAAAGCTGCTGCGGTTGATGCCAAGCACCCGACAGCACTCATTGACGCCGTATTGCTCGCCCAGCTCACAGATCAACGAGAGTGATCTTTGGCGTCCAAAAGCAGGAGAGCACTGGCCTTTTTTAGGATTTCGATATCCCGATCCTTTTGCCGCAGCAACGCTTTGAGCTCCTGGATCTCACGTTGATCGGCGGTAATCGCTTTGGCCCCTGCCGGCGTTGAACCTTGGCGTTCCTGACGAACCTGATCGACCCAACGGCGCAAGGCTGTAGGGCCAATATCCAAACCGACACAGACCTCAGGTACCGATTGCCCCTCGTCCAGCACCATGCTGGCGGCCTTGAGTTTGAACTCTCTCGAATAGGATTTACGCATAGCCAAACACCTCAGATTTGGGCGCTATCATAGCGCCCGATTGAGGT
>NZ_FPKK01000003.1:409870-411818 GCF_900119645.1 Pseudomonas sp. NFACC43 | reverse complement strand
TTGAGCTAACCTGTACTAATTGCCCGTGAGGCTTGACCATATAACACCCAAGCAATCTGTCGACTCGACAGAGACCAGATTGCGGTGTTGTGAAGACGAAACGAACCGAAAGTTCGAACGTGCTTGCAGGCAACACACAAACTATCGCATACCCATTCGCTGGAACGTGACCGCAAGGCACGCGCTGGCTACCGAATTTCTTGACGACCATAGAGCGTTGGAACCACCTGATCCCATCCCGAACTCAGAAGTGAAACGATGCATCGCCGATGGTAGTGTGGGGTTTCCCCATGTGAGAGTAGGTCATCGTCAAGATTAAATTCCGAGACCCCTATCTGCTGATGCAGGTAGGGGTTTTGTTTTTCTGGTCTGAATCACCTGTGCAGAAAAAGGATGCGCTGAAAGCTCATCCTTTTTGCATCAGGTCAGTCATGCCTCAGGCACGGGGCAGCTCAGATCACCTTCCTTGCATTTGAGGTAGGTCTTGAAGGTCTCGACGCGTGCTTTGGTCAAGGCGGTGACGCAATTGCCGTAAATGAGTGGATAAACACTGCCACCCTCGACCCCGGACGCTGAGAAATTGCATTCAGCATCACGGAAGCCGATCCAGGCCCGTTGTGCCTTGACCAGCAGTTGCTTGGCCCCTGGGTTGTCCTTCAGGCGTGCTGTGATTTGCTTGTACAGGCGATTCAGTTCGTCATCGGCGGCCTTCTTTTCCTGGGCCGCACATTGATTCATTTCACCTTGGGTCATGGCGTTGGTGCAATCATCGGCTTGGGCAACGCTGGCAAGAATCAGCGGTGCCAGGGCCAGCAGCAAGCGTGAGGACATGATCATCTCTCCTTGAAGGTAAAAAATGCCGGGGGAGTTTACCTCGCCCCAGGCGTTTTAACGCCGTCGCACTGTCAAACCGCAGACAGATACAACTTTCCGGTTGGCCTCGTGGTCTTACAGGCCTACTGTTGAACACAGGAGGTGACCCATGCATCTATCCGATCGCATCGAAAGAAAGATCCTGCTCAAGGTGCCGCGCTCCCAGGTTTGGCGGGCCCTGGCCAATGCCGAAACTTTCGGGCAGTGGTTTGGCGTAGCCCTGGAGGGCAAACGGTTTGTGGCAGGTGAGCGTACCCAAGGAAGGATCACTTATCCCGGTTATGAGCACCTTACCTGGGATGTGGCGGTGGAGCGGGTCGAGCCCGAGCGATTCTTCTCCTTTCGGTGGCACCCCTACGCCATTGAGCCCGAGGTCGATTACTCCCAAGAACCCGAAACGCGTGTTCAATTCGAGCTGGAGGATATGGACGGTGGAACCTTGCTGAAGGTGGTGGAGTCGGGGTTCAGTGGTATCCCCGAAGCTCGTCGACTCAAGGCTTTTCGCATGGACAGCCGTGGCTGGGACGAACAAATGGCCAATATCGAAGAGTTTCTGGCCAATACCTGAGTTACCTAAGGGTTTACGGAAGGTGGCTATGGCGAATGTCCTACACGAGATGGTAGTTATGTCGTCTGTTTCGTTTTGGATCCGACGCGTAATCTGTACTCATCCACTGAAGCACAGGGAGTGCTCAGGATCAGGGACGATCGACCATGCCAGGATGGCTATCGACAGGGAGTCGTAATGGTCTTGGAAAAAACCCGCCTAGGCGGGTTTTTTTTGCCCATAAAAAACTGTGCTGAGCGGTATAGCGAAAGGCTTACACATCGGTGCTACTTTCTCGTCTTTTGCCAAATCAGCGATGGGCCTAATCTGTGTCCATCCACTGAGTACAGGGAGTGCTTGGGGTCATGGATGATGGGACCAGGCATGGAATGCCAGACAAGGAGTCAAATTGGTCCTCAAAAACCCGCTTCGGCGGGTTTTTTTTGCCTGAGTAAAAGTGGCCCATCATGCCAGGCGCTGACCCATGGTCCGATCCGCGCCATCAGCGGCGAGGGCCTGGCCGCCGGG
>NZ_FPKK01000003.1:0-409560 GCF_900119645.1 Pseudomonas sp. NFACC43 | reverse complement strand
GTCCGATCCGCGCCATCAGCGGCGAGGGCCTGGCCACCAGGGGTCCGCTCCGCGCCATCAGCGGCCATCGTCTGTTGGTAATCCGAGGCCTGGGTGAAGAAACGGTCTTCTTGCTGGCTCGGCAGGGCAAAGGCACTGGCGCTCAGGGCGAAGGTAGTAGCGGCGATCAGGGTGTTGAAAGTTTTCATGGTAAGACTCCGGTCATATCAAAGGTTGAGTGCCGGGTCGTTCAGATATCGTGATCTGCTGAACCCGTTGCAGCGTGACGGTTGTCTTGCTGCATGGGTTCAGATTAGGGGCGCGATGGGTGCGGTCGTTAGACGAATACTGCCCCGGTTTTGCCTGATCCTGTTTGTGTGCAGGATCAGGCAGTGTTGGCTTGCAGCGCCTGGGCACGTAGACGGGCGATGTCCTTGCTCGGAGATGCGCCGAATAGACGGCTGTATTCGCGGCTGAACTGCGAAGGGCTTTCGTAACCCATCTTGTAGCCGATTGACGAAACATCGCTGTTCTCGGAAAGCAGTAACCGTCGGGCTTCCTGCAGGCGCAGCTGCTTTTGATACTGCAATGGACTCATGGCGGTCACGGCCTTGAATCGGTGATGCAACGCAGAAGGGCTGAGGTTGATCATCTGTGCAAGGCTGTCGATGCTCAGCGGCTCGGCATAATGGGTATTGAGCCACTCGATAGCGCGGCTGATGCGGTGGGCCTGGGTGTCTGGAATGGCAATTTCATGCAAGCGCTGGCCTTGGGCACCACGCAGCAGACGGTAGAAGATCTCCTGCTGGGCCAGAGGAGCCAGGGTGGCGATGTCGTCCGGGCTCTCCAGCAGTCGCAACAGTCGCAATACGGCATCGAGCAGCGGCGCGTCGATGCGGTCCAGGAACAATCCACGCCCGCTCCGTTGGGCCGGTACGCCGATGGGGCTGGCGTCGGCGATCAGGCGGCAGATCTGTGCCGGATCGATGTCCAGGCGAATGCACATATAAGGTCGCTCGGGGCTGGCTTCGATGACCTGGCCGGCCAGTGGCAGCGTGACCGAGACCACCAGGTAATTGAGCGGGTCATATACGTAGCATTCATCCGCCAGCCGTACTTCCTTGCGTCCTTCGATGATCACGCAAAGGCCCGGCTTGTGCACGAGATGCAGGGCATCGGTCGGCTGGTCGCTACGAATCAGGTGCAAGGGTTCGATGGCCGTGGGGAAGACCCCATTTTCCGGTGCGTAACGTTTCATCAGCTCCGCCAGCTCTGCGCGGCGCTGGTTGACGCCGTCGTCTGGCGCAATCTGTATGGAGGTGGATACCGACATGCCGATCAATCTCCCTGGCCAAATGAATGGATCGCGCTAGTAAAGCCGATTGCGCGGCCGGCGACCAGAGTCGGTTTTATCGCTACAGGATCGTGCAAGTGCGCAGGAGGATCCGGCTAACCCTGAGATCGGCTGCTTCCCTAATCTGGACCTGTCGAAACGCTCCCACCGGGGGCCAACACATCCAGACGAGGAAACCATCATGTCCGATATCCAGAACAAAGTAGTGGTGATCACAGGTGCCAGCAGCGGGATTGGTGAAGCCGCGGCACGTCTGCTGGCGGCACGAGGCGCCCGCGTAGTACTCGGTGCACGTCGCGTCGACCGTTTGCAGGCGCTGGTCCAGGAGCTCGAAACAAAAGGCCAGCAGGCCGTCTGCAAAGCGGTGGACGTGACCCGCCGCGACGATGTCCAGGATTTGATTGACTTCGCGGTCGAGCGTTTCGGCCGGGTCGACGTGATCATCAACAACGCCGGAGTCATGCCGCTCTCCAAGCTCGAGGCGCTGAAAGTCGAGGAATGGGATCGCATGATCGATGTCAACATCCGTGGCGTGCTCCATGGCATCGCGGCCGGCTTGCCCTTGATGCAGCGTCAGCGCAGCGGCCAGTTCATCAACATCGCATCCATCGGGGCCTACACCGTCAGCCCGACCGCCGCGGTGTATTGCGCCACCAAGTTTGCCGTGCGGGCCATTTCCGAGGGGCTGCGGCAGGAGGTCGGCGGTGATGTGCGAGTCACGGTCATTTCCCCTGGCGTGACCGAGTCGGAATTGGCCGAGAGCATTTCCGATGAAGGTGGACGTGCCGAGATGCGCGAGTTCCGCAGGATCGCGATCCCCGCCGAGGCGATTGCCCGGGCGATCGCCTACGCCATCGAGCAACCGGCGGATGTGGACGTCAGCGAGCTGGTGGTGCGGCCAACCGCCAGTCCGTTCTGAACCGACTCGACCGACAGGAGACGTTCCTATGAGAAAGGCATTTGGAGACCAGGACAAGTTCGTCGGCCTGTGGGTGACGGCCGATGGCGTGATCCGCCATCGGCTGCTGCCGGGGGGGCGTTATGACGAAGCACGCGGTACACGTGAAAGCGCCTATCAAGGCGACTACTGGCTGCAGGGCGACCACATCGAATATCACGACGACACCGGTTTCACCGCCGATGGGGATTTTCGCGAAGGTGTGCTCTATCACGCGGGTATGGTCCTGTATCGCCAGGAAGAATGACGTACTCGTTGAAACCGGCGGCGAGCGGGATACCCCCCTCGCCGCCGGTCTCATGCCGACTGGGGATTGACCGTCAAGCCACCGTCATTCGCGCCGCGGCACGTTGGGTGATCTGCGAGCGCACCCGGAACGACTCCGCCGCGCGCCGATTGGCCTCTTCCAGCACTTGCGCGGGTGCGGTGTCCGGGTGGCCAGCGTCGAACGGTGGGGCAGGGGCGTATTCGAGTTGAAGCTGGACCAGCTCGGCGGTGTCCTGGTCGAACAGCTCGGCCGCCAGAGTCAAGGCAAAGTCGATCCCGGCGGTAATGCCACCGCCGGTGATGAGCTTGTCGTCTCGTACCACGCGCTCCTTGATCGGGATCGCACCCAAGGGCGACAGCAAGCTGTGGTAGGCCCAGTGGGTGGTAGCCCGCTTCCCTCGCAGCAGTCCCGCCGCACCCAGCACCAGTGCGCCGGTGCACACCGAGGTGATGTACTGCGCTTGGCTGGCCTGGCGCTTGATGAAGGCCAGCGTCTGTTCGTCTTCCATCAACGGGCCGACACCACTGCCACCAGGGACACAGATGACGTCCAGCTTCGGGCAGTCCTCGAACGTGGTGGTGGGCGACAGTACCAGCCCGGTGCTGGAGGTGACAGGCGCCAGGTCTTTCCAGATCAGATGCACTTTCACATCCGGCAACGAGGCCAGCACGTCATAAGGGCCGGTCAGGTCCAGTTGCTGGACTTGGGGGAACAACAGCAAGCCGATCTGCAGTGTCATGTCGCTTTCTCCTTGTCAGGGTGCCCGGGGGTGGACGGTTCTACTTTAGGTCCGTAGGCTCTGGCGTATACGCCAATCACCCCACGAATTACGCCAATATGTCCCATTCACCGAAAACCGTTCATGTACTGGCCTTCGCCAATGTGCAGGTGCTGGATGTCACCGGGCCCTTGCAAGTGTTCGCCTCGGCCAACGACCTGGCCCGCCAGCGTGGCTTGCCGTTGCCGTATGCGCCGACGGTGGTGGCGGCCGGTGGCGGGGCGGTGGTGTCGTCGGCGGGCCTGGCGTTGCTGGCCGAGCCGTTGCCCGATGAGGGCAGCGACACCCTGCTTATCGCGGGTGGCTGGGGCGTGTACGAGGCGGCGAAGGACCCTGCGCTGGTGGCCTGGGTCAAGAATCATGGCCTGCGTTCGCGGCGGGTGGCGTCGGTATGCACCGGCGCGTTCCTGCTGGCTGCCAGCGGCTGGCTGGACGGCCGGCGGGTGGTCACGCACTGGACACGCTGCGAGCAGTTGGCCGAGCAGCATCCGAAATTGCGGGTCGAACCCAACCCGATTTTCATCAACGACGGTCCGGTCTGGACCTCGGCGGGGGTCACGGCTGGCATCGATCTGGCCCTGGCGCTCGTGGAGGACGACCTGGGACGTGCCGTGGCCCTGGAGGTCGCCCGGCAACTGGTGGTGTTTCTCAAGCGGCCGGGTGGGCAGTCGCAGTTCAGCGTGACCTTGTCGCTACAGAACCAGGGTGGTCGTTTCGATGAATTGCATGCCTGGATCGCCGAAAACCTTTCCTGCGAACTTGGCCTGCCCAACCTGGCCGCTCAGGCAGGCATGAGCGAACGCAGCTTCGTGCGTCACTATCGCGCCGAGACTGGCCAGACACCGGCGCGGGCGGTGGAGCTGATCCGCGTGGAGACCGCCCGCCGGCTACTGGCCGACACCGTCGTGCCGATCAAGCGGGTGGCGGCGCAATGCGGCTTTGGCAGCGAGGAAACCCTGCGACGCGGTTTCCTGCGGGCCATGGGCGTGACGCCCCAGGCGTACCGCGAGCGTTTCGCGGTCAGCCTTCAAGCAGATCCAGCAGCGCCTTGACAGTGGCTTCGGGTGCTTCCTGGGGAATGTTGTGGCCAACGCCGGCCAGCACTCGGCGTTCATAGAAACCGGTGAAGTGTCCGGCGTCCTCGTCCAGCTCGGGGGCCGGGCCCACGCCGTCGTCGGCACCGCACAGGGAAATGCTCGGCACGCGGATGGCCGGTTGCGCCGCCAGCTGTTCCTCGATCCCTTCCAGGGTCGGATCCCCCGGTGCATACATGAAACGATGCCGATAGGAATGGATCACCACGTCGACGAAGTCCGGGTTGTCGAAGGACGGTGCGCTCAGCGGGTACAGCTCGGCGCCGCGCTTCCAGGTTGGCGACCACAGGCGCCAGAGCAACGCGCACAGTTCACGTCGATTCTGCGTCAGGCCTTCGACGCCGCGGGGCGTGTGGAAGTAGTACTGGTACCACAGGCGATGTTCGGTGGCCGGGTCCAGCGGCTGGGTCGATCTAGGGATGTCCTGCAGATTGTAGCCGTCCCCGGTGACCAGGCAGCGCACACGCTCGGGCCACAACGCCGCCACGATACATGCCGCCCGGCCGCCCCAGTCGTAGCCGCACAGTGCCGCTTGGGGAATATGGAGCACGTGCATCAGGTCCAGCAGGTCCTGGGCCAGCGCCGCTTGCTGGCCGGAACGGATGATGGCGGGGTTGTTGAACCGGGTCGGGCCGTAGCCGCGCAGATAGGGCACGATGACCCGGTAACCGCGACCGGCGAGCACCGGGGCGACTTCATCGAAGGCCCTGGGGTCGTAGGGAAAACCGTGCAACAGGATCACCGGCTCCCCAGTGGCTGGGCCATGCTCTTCATAGGCGATGCGCAACAGCGGCGTCACCGCGAAATCGACCTTGGGTTCCTGGCGCATGGTGGCCTCCGGTTGTGTTCAGGCGGGCTCCTGATTCACATATTTGGCCCGATCCGGCGTGAACGTCACGTTCATCTTCGTGCTGGTGCAGGTCAGGGTGCGTTCCTGGGACAGGTCGATGTCCAGGTCTTCACCGCGCAGCCCTTGCCATTGGGCGAGGTATTTGAGGCAGCCGAATTTTTCGTTCTTCTTCAAGCTGCGGCTGACCCCGCCTTTCCAGCCCAGCACCGGCAACTCACCGGCCAGGCAACGTTGCGCCAGTTCCGGAAACTTCGACGCGCGGTCGCGGCCGATTTCCCAGCACTTGATCAAGCCCCGGTCATGGCTTTCCCAGAGATCCTCCCGGGTCAGGCCTGTTCGGAGTGGGGTCGTGATGGGGCGTTTGATATGAGTCATGTCAGGTCCTTGAGTCGGGCTTTTATCGGGCAGCTCCGCTGCACCCGTGAGTGCATCGATCTTAGGAGGGGTTTTCCGGGCTGGCAACTTCTAACGGGCAGTGGCGATAAATGGGAAAGTGGCGGTGATCGCTTTTGTGGCGAGGGGATTTATCCCCTCGCCACAATGGTGTGGTGTTCCTACAAAAAAATAGGTGAACCGGAATTTTCTGACGAGTCGCGGCGGTTGTCGGTTCGGAAGAGGCGGGGATAGGCTTGATCGGTCGCTGCAAAATCAGCGACCGGGCTTGGTCGCCCGGGTTTAGAATGGCGCACAATGCCGCGCGAGCGGCTGCCTGCTTTATGGCCGGCTGTGCGTGGGAGGGCTTCGGGCCCTGCCGGGTTTCCATTCCCTGGTCGACCAACCTGCGCACAGTTCGCCACCCCTCTGCTTGGTCGCGGAATGGCGAACTCCACTTTTGAATGGAGCTTTATGTCATGGTCAAGATCACCCCCAACCCCCCACGCGCCGAAAACCTCTCTTCCTATACCACCCTCGATTCAAGAAAACTCCGCGAAGCGGCCGACCGGGCGCTGAATATCCATCTGTCCACCCCGACGCCAGCCAAGCCCGACACCTAGGACGGCCGCGTCTTTTCGGTGGTTCCAGGCATCAACACCGAATCGGTCCTGACCAGCCTCAGCGAAACCCTGGCCTCGGCCAATGCCATGGTCAGCGACCTGGCGTTCGAGCTGGAGGGCTCTCGGCGGCATGTGGCGCTGGGCATTCAGCAATTGATCGAACTGGGTGCATTGCTGGCCGACCGAGCGCTGGATGACATCGAATTGGCTGAGCCAACAAGCCAGTTGGCGCCGTAGTCTTGTGACAAAGGGGCTTGATCTGTGGCGAGGGGATGAATCCCCTCGCCACAGTGTGTTCACTTTGAAAGTGCTGGCGACCTCGCTCACGGCTGCCAGTGGTGCTTCTCGCCGCTCAACTGGCGATCCAGGAAACTGGCCGCGCTGATCAGCGCCAGGTGGCTCAGGGCCTGGGGTGTGTTGCCCAGGTGATAGCCATGGCTGTCGAACTCCTCGGCGTACAGCCCCAGCGGGTTGGCGTAGCGCAGCAGTTGTTCGAATTCCAGCTGGGCTTTTTCCAGGCGGCCGGCGCGGGCCAGGCATTCGACGTACCAGAACGAGCACGCGACGAATGAACCTTCGCTGCCGCTGAGGCCGTCGATCGGCTGGTCGTCGTTGCGGTAGCGATACACCATGCCATCGCGCACCAGGTGTTTTTCGATGGCGTCCAGGGTGGCGAGCCAGCGCGGATCGCGGGCGCTGACGAAACGCACCAGTGGCATCAGCAGCATTGAACCATCGACCGCCGTGCTGCCCAGGCGCTGGACGAAATGCTGGCGTTCGTCGTCCCAGAAATGCGTCCAGATGTCCTGGTAGATGGCTTGGCGAGTCTCGTCCCAGCGGCTGAACGGCGCAGGCAGGGAACGCTTGACCGCCAGGCGGATGCCGCGGTCGACGGCCACCCAGCACATCAGCCGCGAGTGCAGGAAATGCTGCTTGTCGCCGCGCATCTCCCAGATGCCTACGTCCTTTTCCTGCCAGATGCTGCACACCTGGTCGATCACGTCGACGGTGTGTTTCCAACCTTCATGGGAAATGGCCTCGCCGTATTTGTTGACCAGGTACACCGCATCCATCAGCTCGCCAAAGATATCCAATTGCACTTGCTGGTAGGCGAGGTTGCCAATGCGCACCGGTTGCGCCTGGCCGAAGCCGCTCAGGTGCGGCAGTTCGCTTTCCGGCAGTTCCTGCCGGCCGTCGAGGCCGTAGAGAATATTGAGTTTGGTCGGCTGCTCGCAGCAGTCGCTGACCCGGTTTCGCAGGAAACGCATGTAGGCATTGGCTTCTTCGACGAAGCCCAGGCGCATGAACGCATAGACCGTGAACGAGGCGTCGCGGATCCAGGTGTAACGGTAATCCCAATTGCGCTCGCCGCCCCGGCTTTCCGGCAGCCCGAAAGTGGCGGCGGCCAGGATGGCGCCATGTTTGCGCGAGGTCAGCAACTTGAGGGTGAGGGCCGAGCGGTTGACCATCTCCCGCCAGCGCCCTCGATAGTTGGATTGGCCGATCCAGCTGCGCCAGAACGCCAGGGTCCGTTCCAGGCACAGTGCGCTGACGTCGTCGGTGAGCCTGGGGTCGTCGATGCCCCCCAGCAGGAATTCGGCGCTCTGGCCTTCCTGCAGGGTGAACCCGGCCACCGCTGCGTTGCCATCCAGGGCCATGGCCTGGTCCGAACACAGGCGCAGGCTCGGTTGTCCCGGCGCCTCGAAACAGATATGGGGGCCGTCCTGGCGTGCCTCGGTGGCGGCCCGGGCATAGTCGTGGCGCACCGCGCAGCGCATGCGAAACGTCGCGCGGCCCACCGCCATATGGACCTTGCGCATCAGCACCGGCAGATCGTCTTCGCTGTCTGCGATGGGCAGCATGTCGGTGATCTCCACCACCACGCCGTCGCTCAGCCAACGGGTCTGCAGCACATTGGTGTCGGGCAGGTAGATCTGTTGTCGACGCGCCTGGGGCAGGTCTGGAGCGAGCTGGAAGATGCCGGCCTGGGGCGTGTCCAGCAGCGAGCAGAAGATCGACGGGCTGTCGAATTCCGGCCAACAGAAAAAATCGACGCTGCCTCGGTCATTGACCAGCGCGGCGGTGCGCATGTCGCCGATGATGCCGTGATTCTCGATGGGGCTCTGGGGTTCGTCATGCTCAGCCATTGTCACGGAACCCCGGATAAAGGCTCATCCCGCCATCGATGAACAATGTGGTACCCACCACGTAATCGGACAGGTCCGACGCCAGCCAGACCACCGCGTTGGCCACGTCGTCCACTTCGCCGACGCGTCCATAGGGAATCAGCTCCAGCAGCCTTTGCTCCTGTTCACCCTCGGTGGCTTCACGGTTGATGGCCGTGCGGATGGCGCCGGGAGCAATGCCGTTGATGCGGATGCGCTGGTGGCTGGTTTCCTGGGCCAGGGTCTGCATCAATTGATCGATGCCGCCCTTGGAGGCTGCGTAATTGACGTGCCCGGCCCAGGGGATGCGCTGATGCACCGAACTCATGTGGATAATCTTGCCGGCGGCGCGGGATACGCCCTGGCGAATGCCCTGGCGGTTGAAAATCCTCAGGGCGGCGCGGGCGCAGAGGAACTGGCCGGTGAGGTTGACACCGATCACGGTGTTCCAGTCCTCAAGGCTCATGTCGACGGCGGCGGCATCTTTCTGCAGGCCGGAATTGGCGACCAGAATGTCCAGGGCACCGAACGTCTCCAGGGCCTGGGCGAACAGCCGTTCGACCTGGTCCTCTTTCGCCACGTCGGCGCCGAGGGCGATGGCACGACCGCCGCTGTCGTTGATTTCCTCGGCCAGTTCCCTGGCCGGTCCCGCACTGGAATGATAATTGAGCACCACGGCGGCACCGGCCGCCGCCAAGGCCCTGGCCGAACCTGCGCCGATGCCGGAGCTGGCGCCGGTGACGAGGGCGACTTGTCGGGCGAGAGATATCTGCATGGTCTAGCACCTTGAAGTGAGGGCCTTACCTGCTGACTGACGGGAGGAGTGCAGAGTTCACTTGGGTGAAGCGATCTTCACGATGACGTGAAACACTGATGAACGGAACAATGGGTGGCGAGGGGATCTATTCCCGCTGGGCTTGCGAAGCGGCCCTGAAACCAGGCAACTCGGTGTATCAGCAAGAGTCAGATTGGAGATCCTGGGGCTGCTAGGCAGCCCAACGGGGATAAATTCCCTCGCCACAGGACGGTGTTCAACTTCGGCCTTACCAGCCCCTTCCGGAGTTCACCCAGAAGTTCACCGACAGTGAGGTAGACACCGACTCCACCTGGTGGAACCAGCCCTCGGGCAGGAACAGCAGGTCCCCGGCCTCCAGGGTGATCCGCATGAACGTCACGTCCCGGGCGGCGGGAAAACGTTGGTAGTCTGGCGCATCCGGGTTGAAGTCACAGCCGTCCAGGCCGCCCTGGGGAGCCGTCGACCAGGTGCCCAGGGCCTCGCGATGGTGGGGGGCGGCGAGGATGAAGCGCTTGCGACCCCAGACCTGGGCGAACAGGTTGTCGGTGTCGTCCCGGTGCAGGGGCGTCAGGGTGCCCTTGGGGCCGATCCAGATGCGCGGCGGGATGAACAGCGACGAATCGAAGTAGGGCGGGTACTTGATCTGCTCCATCAGTTGCGCCGGCAGGATGTTGTTGCCCATGTAGGCCGGCGGTTCGCCGTCGGCGCTCCTGGGGGCCGGGTTGTCCAGGGAGGCAATGAAATCGGCCATGGAGGTGGAGCGAAAGTCCCGTTCGGTGGAAAAGGTTTTCTTCACGTAGTCGCCGTGGCGGGTGATGCCTTGCAGCTCGGCGAAGTGCACCAGGGACTCTTCGCGGCTGAGCTTGAACAGCGGCCAGTCCCGCAACGCATCGCTGATGACCACCGGGATGCCGTGGGGCAGGTAGCGCGACTGGAACTCCTGCACCGACAGATCGCTGCGCGGGCGCCGCTCCACGGTGCGTTGGGTGGGCAGGCTGGCGGTGAGTTTTTCGCTGAAGCGCGGTGGGGTGGGGTAGCGCTTGTTCATGTCGACTTTTTCTACCACGCCACCCCCATGCCGGGCATGGTCGATGATCTGCGGCAGCAGGGTCGCCAGGCCCATGTTGCCGCCGATCTTCAGGCGGCCGCTGGCGAACAGCTCCTCGACATTGGCCATGCCGGCCATGATCCCGAGGAAGTCTTTTTCCGCGACCTCGATGGTCACGTCGGGACTGGCGTGGTGGCCGGCCTGGGTGCGACTGCTGGCCTTGACCTCGGACCAGTACGCCTGATGAGGCCCGAACACGAATTGGAAAACGCCTTCGATACCAACGGCGCCGGCATTGGCGAACAGTTTGCCCAGGATGGTTTGCAGGTCCACGGCGGTCACTCTTGTGGGTTTTGGTCTTGGCAGGTAACGAGGGGCCGGAACAGAAATTTAGCCCCTCACCGCCGACCAGCGCCCAGGGCTTTGTACTTTTCGTACAAGCCCTGGTGGCCCGTGTGGTTCATTTGCCTGCGGGAATCAGCCACACGGTTTTAACGCGTGGCAACCATGAAGACCCGGGGGAACGGCAGCAGCACCGTGCCATCTTCCAGGGCGGGGTAGGCCTGTTCGATCGCCTTCAGGTATTGCTCCAGGTATCGGGCGCGCTGGGCTTCGTCCAGGGGATCGAGAAACGGCCGCAAGCCACTGCCCTTGAACCATTCCACCACCCCGGCGGCACCGCCGGCCAAAGGATGGTGGTAGGTGGTGCGCCACACATCGACACGGGCGCAGTGGGCCTTGAGGATCGAGTAGTAGGTGCTGGCGTCTTCCACCTCGGTACGGGTATCGGCCGCCCCGGCCAGTTGGCTGGCCCAGGGACCGCTGGCGGCGATTTCGCGCATCAGGCGGTGGGATGGCTGGTGCAGGGTATCGGGCATCTGGACCGCCAGGCTGCCTCCGGGCGCCAGTTTGTCCACCAGCGCGGGGAGCAGGCGGGCATGGTCGGGCAGCCATTGCAGCACGGCATTGGCGAAGATCACGTCGAACGGCCCGGGCTCCTGCCATTGACCGATGTCCGCCACTTCGAACGCCACGTCGGGCAAGCGTTGGCGAGCGGCGGCGATCATGTCGGCGGAACTGTCCAGGCCCCGCACCGTCGCACCGTCGAACTGCTGCACCAGCAGTTCGGTGGAATTGCCGGGGCCGCATCCCAGGTCGATCACCGAGCGGGGCGCCATGCTCGCGATGGCGGCCAGCAGGTCTCGGGCCGGACGGGTGCGTTCCTGTTCGAAGGTGACATATTGCTTGGCGGACCAGCTCATGACGGGCTCCTTTTCGGTGGGCCAGGCTCTGTACGAAAGTTTTGAGACGAGGTCAGGCAAGGCGAAAGCAGCCGGGCAAGCGCAGAATGCATGAGCATTGCGAGGTTGTTCTCAACGCAGCCTGAACGAGTATCAAGGCTTTTCGTACAGAGCCTGGACAGGATGCCCGCCAGTATAAGGGCAGCCGATAGTAAGATGGCGCGTCGACGGTGCATTCGACTAATTCATTGCCTTGCCACTTCGTTATCTTCCATACACCACCGCTCGGAGAAAACCGCTGTGACCCAACTGACCTTGCTGTGCCTGCCTTACTCGGGCGCCAGCGCGATGGTTTACAACCGCTGGCGACGCAAGTTGCCCCAGTGGCTGCAGGTGCGGCCGGTGGAGCTGCCGGGGCGCGGGGCGCGTTTCGACGAGCCGTTGCACACCGACATGGGCCCGTTGGCGCTGCAACTGGCGCGGGAACTGCTGCCGACGCTCCAGGCGCCCTACGCCTTGTTCGGTCACAGCCTGGGGGCGCTGCTGGCTTGTGAAATCGCCCACGCCTTGCGTGAGCTGGGCTGCGCCGAGCCGGTGGCGCTGTTTGCCTCGGGCACTGCCGCGCCAACGATGCGGGCCGATTACGATCGTGGTTTCGCCGAGCCGAAAACCGATGCCGAGCTGATCGAGCAACTGCGCACCCTCAACGGCACCAGCGAAGAGGTGTTGGCCAACGAAGAGCTGATGGCGCTGACGTTGCCGGTCCTGCGCGCGGACTTCCTCATGTGCGGGCATTTCCAGCCCAGGATCCGGCCGCCCCTCAACTGCCCGGTGCATGTGCTGGGAGGCACCACGGACAAAGCCAATACCGAACAACTGATCGGCTGGCGCCGGGAAACCTCGGGCAGTTTTTCGGTGGACATGCTGGCCGGCGGTCACTTCTTCATCCACGAACACGAGGCCCGGGTGCTGCGGCTGATCAAGGATCAGTTGAGCGTGCATCACCGGCGCCATGGCCTGGCGATCAGCGCCTGACGCGCTGATGCACCCATAACCTGCTTTGTGACGAGGGGATTTTCCCGCTGGGCTGCGCAGCCCAGCGGGAAAATCCCCTCGTCACACTGTGGGCGGTCTATTGCACGTCGGGATGCTCTTCCTGACACAAATTCTCAAACGCTAATTTTTCCGGTCTGCATTCGTTTTATAGGGACGACTTGCCTTTGTGCCTTGTGCCCACTGATTCCGGATACCCAGAAATGAATGCTGAAGACGCCTTGAAACTTGCTCGCCGGTTTATCGGGTTGCCCCTGGAAAAGCGCCGGATGTTCCTGGCAGCGTTGGACAAGGAGGGCGTGCAGTTCAGCGGCTTCCCCATCCCCCAGGGCGTCGAGGCCGAAGATCGCCAGGCCTTGTCCTATGCCCAGCAGCGCATGTGGTTTCTCTGGCAGCTGGACCCTCACAGCGGTGCCTACAACCTGCCCGGCGCGGTGCGGCTCAAGGGCGCGTTGAGCCTGTCGGCCCTGGAGCAGGCCTTCGCCAGTCTGATGGCTCGTCATGAAACCCTGCGCACGGTGTTCCAGCGCCAGGCCGACGACAACCTCCTGCAAGTGCCCATGACCGCGCCACTGGTGATCGAGCAAGAGGATTTCAGCGCGTTGGCGACCGCCGAGCGCGAGCGTGCGGTGGCCGAGGCGGCGCAACGACAGTCGCTGCTGCCGTTCGATCTGGCGGTCGGGCCGCTGTTGCGGGTCAAGCTGCTCAAGCTTGGCGAGCAGGAGCATGTATTGCTGCTGACCTTGCATCACATCGTCTCCGACGGTTGGTCGATGAACGTGCTGATCGATGAATTCATTCGCTGCTATGACGCGCATGAAGCGGGGCAGCCACCGCAACTCGCACCGTTGCCGATCCAGTACAGCGACTATGCCCTGTGGCAGCGCCGCTGGCTCGAAGCGGGCGAACAGGCACGGCAACTGGAATACTGGCAGGCGCAACTGGGGGATGAGCATCCGGTACTGGAATTGCCCACCGATCACTCCCGCCCGGCCATGCCGAGCTACCGTGGCAGCCGTCATGAATTCGCCATCGACGGCGCCTTGGCCGAGCAGCTGCGCAGCACAGCCCAGCAGCATGGCGTGACGTTGTTCATGCTCTTGCTCGGCGCGTTCAATGTGCTGTTGCATCGCTACAGCGGCCAGTGCGATATCCGTGTCGGCGTGCCCATCGCCAACCGCAATCGCGATGAAATCGAAGGCCTGATCGGCTTTTTCGTCAACACCCAGGTGCTGCGTACCGAGCTCGACGGGCAGACACGGGTGGTAGATCTTCTGCGGGCCGTCAAAGAGGCCGCCCTCGGCGCCCAGGCCCATCAGGACCTGCCGTTCGAACGCCTGGTAGAAGCCTTGAAGCTGGAGCGCAGCCTCAGCCATACGCCACTGTTCCAGGTGATGTACAACCATCAGCCGCAGGTGGCCGACCTCACCCGCATCAGCACGGCATCCGGGCTGGAGCTGGGCATGATCGACTGGCAGGGCCGCACCACCCAGTTCGACCTGACCCTGGACACCTTCGAGAAGGCCGGCAAGCTGCACGCCGCGCTGACCTACGCCAATGACCTGTTCGAAGCCCCGACCATCGCGCGCATGGCGCGGCACTGGCTGCGTCTGCTGGCGGCGATGGTGGCCGATCCATCGCAGCGCATCGGCGAATTGCCCCTGCTCGATGCCGACGAGCATCAGGTCCTGGTGCACGACTGGAACACCACTGCCCAGCGCTACCCCACCGACCGGTGCATGCATCGGCTGATCGAAGCCCAGGTGGCGCGCACTCCGCAGGCCGTGGCGGTGTCTTGCGGCGAGCACAGCCTGACCTACGCCCAGCTCGACGCCCGTGCCAACCAACTGGCCCACCTGCTGATGGCGCAGGGCGTACAGGCGGACAGCCTGGTGGGGATCTGTGTCGAGCGCTCGGTGGAAATGGTTGTTGGCCTGCTGGCGATCCACAAGGCCGGCGGCGCCTATGTGCCACTGGACCCGGAATACCCGCAGGAGCGCCTGGCCTACATGATTCAGGACAGTGGCATCGCCTTGCTGCTGACCCAGGGTTCGCTGTCGGCGGCACTGCCCACCGATGACGTCAGCGTGATCCTGCTTGATCAGCCGGCCGGCTGGCTCGACGCCTACAGCGAACGCCGCCCCGAGGTGGTGGTCGATCCGTTGAGCCTGGCCTATGTGATCTATACCTCCGGTTCCACCGGCCGGCCCAAGGGCGCGGGTAACAGCCATGCCGCGCTGGTCAACCGTCTGTGCTGGATGCAACAGGCCTACAGCCTGGACGGCAGCGATGCGGTGTTGCAGAAGACACCGTTCAGTTTCGACGTGTCGGTATGGGAATTCTTCTGGCCCCTGATGACCGGCGCCCGGCTGGTGATGGCCGCGTCGGGAGCCCATCGCGACCCGCTGCAACTGATCGACAGCATCAACCGTCACGGCATCAGCACGCTGCACTTCGTGCCGTCGATGCTGCAAGCGTTTATCCACGAGCCCGGCGTGGAAACCTGTACCGGGCTCAAGCGCATCGTCTGCAGCGGTGAAGCCTTGCCCCTGGATGCCCAGCATCAGGTCTTCGCCAAGCTGCCGAACGCCGGGCTCTACAATCTGTACGGTCCGACCGAAGCGGCAATCGACGTGACCCACTGGACGTGTGTCGACGAAGACGCCGATTGTGTGCCGATCGGGCAGCCGATCGCCAATCTGCGCACCCATGTGCTCGACGCCCAGCTGAAACCGGTGCCGTGGGGTGTGTCCGGTGAGTTGTACCTGGGCGGGGCGGGGTTGGCGCGCGGTTATCACCGGCGCCCGGCATTGACCGCCGAGCGCTTTGTACCGTGCCCGTTCCATGCCGGCGAGCGCCTGTACCGTACCGGTGATCGCGTGCGCCAGCGTGCCGACGGCGTGATCGAATACCTTGGCCGCCTCGACCATCAGGTCAAGCTGCGTGGCCTGCGCATCGAGCTGGGTGAAATCGAGACCCGGCTGGTGCAACACCCGCTGGTGCGCGAGGCGGTGGTGCTGGTGCAGGACGGCAAGCACCTGGTGGGCTATGTGGTGCTGGAAAACCCCCAGCCGCCCGAGCAGTGGCAACAGGACGTCAAGGCCTGGCTGCTGGGCAGCCTGCCGGAATACATGGTCCCGACCTACCTGATGCCCCTGGCCAGGCTGCCGGTGACCGCCAACGGCAAACTGGATCGCAAGGCCCTGCCGCAACCGGATGCCGCGCCGCAGCAAGCGTTCGTCGCTCCTCAGGATGCGCTGCAGATTGCGCTGGCCGGCATATGGCAGGACGTTCTGGGGCTGGAGCGGGTCGGCCTGGAAGACAATTTCTTCGAACTGGGCGGTGATTCGATCATCTCCATTCAGGTGGTGAGCCGTGCGCGACAGCTCGGTATCCACCTCAATCCACGCGATCTGTTCCAGCACCAGACCGTGCGCAGCCTGGCGCTGGTGGCCAGCGTCGAGCATCACAATGCCGTGGACCAGGGGCCGGTCACCGGCCAAGCCCTGCTCGGACCGATCCAGCATCGGTTCTTCGCGCAGCCGATGCAGGACCGAGCGCACTGGAACCAGTCGTTGCTGCTCAGCCCGCGCGAGCCCGTGGACGCGCAGCGACTCGACGAGGCGCTGACCTGCGTCATCAATCACCACGACGCCTTGCGCCTGCGCTTCGTCGAAGAAGCGGACGGCTGGCGACAGAACCATGGGCCGCTGCTGCAAGGCGCTGGCCTGTGGCTGCGCGATGCGCAATCGGTCGAACAACTGGGTGCGCTGTGCGACGAAGCGCAGCGCAGTCTTTGCCTGCGGGATGGGCCGCTGATGCGGGCGATGCTGGTCAGCCTGGCCGATGGCAGCCAGCGGCTGGCGCTGGTCATCCATCATTTGGTGGTGGACGGCGTGTCATGGCGTGTATTGCTGGAAGATTTGCAGCAGGCCTACGAGCAGTTGGCGGCGGGTGGCGGTGTGACGTTGCCGGCCAAGACCAGTGCGTTCCAGGGCTGGACCGAGCGCCTGAGCGCCGAAGCGTCGCGTTTCGACGACCAGTTGGCCTATTGGAAAGCCCAGCACCAGGGCGCGCAGGACCTGCCATGCGAGCGTCCGCAAGGCAGCCTGGAAAACGCCCATGGCGCCAGGATCCAATGGCGCCTGGACGCCGGGCTGACCCGGCAATTGCTGCAACAGGCACCAGCGGCGTATCGCACCCAGGTCAACGATCTGCTGCTGACCGCGCTGGCTCGCACCGTCAGCGGTTGGAGCGGGCAGCCGGGTACGCTGGTGGAGCTGGAAGGCCATGGCCGCGAAGACCTGTTCGATGACATCGACCTGACCCGAACGGTCGGTTGGTTCACGAGTCTGTTCGCCGTGAACCTGACCGCCGCCGACGACCTCGGCGCTTCCATCAAGGCGATCAAGGAACAATTGCGCAGCGTTCCCGACAAGGGCCTGGGCTATGGCGTGTTGCGCCATCTGGCTGCGCCCCAGGTGCGAGCCGAGCTGGCCGACCTGCCACCGGCGCGCATCACGTTCAATTACCTGGGCCAGTTCGACCGACAGTTCGACGAATCGGCGCTGTTCGAGCCGTCCAGCGAAGGCAGTGGCATCGCCCAGGACCCCACGGCGCCCCTGGCCAACTGGTTGACCGTGGAAGGGCAGGTGTACGGCGGCGAGCTGACCATGAGCTGGGGGTACAGCCGTGAGATGTTCGACAGCGCCACCGTGCAGCGACTGGTGGATCGATACGCCCTCGAACTCACGACGCTGATCGAACATTGTGCCAACCTGGCCGTGCCGCAAGCCACGCCCTCGGATTTCCCCATGGCCCGCATCACCCAGGCGCAGCTCGATGGGCTGCCCGTGCCGACCGGCCAGCTCGACGACCTGTACCCGCTGTCGCCGATGCAGCAGGGGCTGCTGTTCCACACCCTCTACGAGCAGGCCGCGGGCGAATACGTCAACCAGCTGCGGGTGGATGTGCAAGGCCTGGAGGTGGAGCGCTTCCGCGCGGCATGGCAGGCGTGCATCGATGCCCAGGACATCCTGCGCAGCGGCTTCGTCTGGCAGGGCGACCTGCAGCAGCCGTTGCAAATCGTCCACAGGCACCTGCCGGTGCCGTTCACCGTGCTGGACTGGCGTGAGCGTGCCGACCAGGCGCAGGCCCTTGCCGCGCTGGCCGAAGACGAGCGGGCCAAAGGCTTCGACCTGAGCCAGGCACCGCTGTTACGGCTGGTGCTGGTGCAGACCGGTGCCGGGCAATGGCATTTCATCTACACCCATCACCACATTCTGATGGACGGCTGGAGCAATGCGCAGCTGCTCGGCGAAGTGATGCAACGCTACAACGGCCACGCCTCGGCCAGCGTCACAGGGCGATACCGCGACTACATCGCCTGGCTGCAGCGTCAGGACGAGCAACTCGGCAAGGACTACTGGACGGCGCAACTGGCCACCCTGCAAGAACCGACCCGACTGGCCCGGGCCACCTCTGGCAGCGACAGCCAGCGCGGGCACGGCGACCTGTTCCAGACCCTCGATGCCCCGCGCACCCAGGTGCTGGAGCGCTTTGTCCGCCAGCAGAAAGTCACCCTCAACACCTTGGTGCAAGCGGCGTGGCTGTTGCTGCTGCAACGCTACACCGGCCACGACAGCGTGGCCTTCGGTGCCACCGTGGCCGGGCGTCCGGCGGATCTGCCGGGCATCGAGCAACAGGTCGGGTTGTTCATCAACACCCTGCCGGTGATCGCCGCGCCGCGTCCGGATCAATCCGTCGGGGCCTGGCTGCAAGCGGTACAGGCGCAGAACCTGGGCCTGCGGGAGTTCGAGCACACGCCGCTGGCGGATATCCAGCGCTGGGCCGGGCAAGGCGGCGAGGCGCTGTTCGACAACATCCTGGTGTTCGAAAACTATCCGGTTGCCCAGGCCCTGCAGGACGGCGCCGGACAAGGGCTGGTGTTCGGCGAGGTCGCTCACCTGGAGCAGACACATTACCCACTGAGCGTCGCCGTGACCCTCGGCCAGACCCTGGCGCTGCACTACAGCTTCGACCAGGCGCATTTCAGCCCGGCGACCATCGACCAGATCAGTCGTCACCTGATGCACCTGTTGGAAACCTTCGCCGAATCGGCGACCCGCAACCTGGGACAGATCGCCCTGGTGGACGCCGGGGAACAGGCCCGGCAACAGGCCGCCAACCATCGGCAGCCATACCCGACCGACATCGCCGTGCATCAGCGCATCGCCCGCTTGGCGGCGCTGAAGCCCCACGCCACGGCGGCGATCTTCAACGGGCAACGGTTCAGCTATGGCGACATCGACCGTCGAGCCAATCAACTGGCCCATGCCCTGATCGCCCGCGGCGTCGGCCCGGAAACCCTCGTCGGCGTGGCCCTGCCGCGCAGCGAAGGGGTGATCGTCGCGTTGCTGGCGGTGCTCAAGGCCGGCGCCGCCTACGTGCCGCTGGATACCAGCTACCCCCGCGAACGCCTGGCATACCTGATCGAGGATTCGGGGCTGGCGCTGTTGCTGACCGATTCGCGGGTGTCGGCGCAGCTGCCGCTTGAGGGGGCCGCCCAGGTGCTGGAACTCGACAGCCTGGACCTGCGTCAGCAACCCCTCGATGCGCCCGATGTCCAGGTCGATCCGCAGAACCTGGCCTACGTGATCTACACCTCCGGTTCCACCGGTAACCCCAAGGGCGTGAGCGTGGCCCATGGCCCGCTGGCGATGCATTGCCAGGCCATCGGCGAGCGCTATGAAATGCGTGACAGCGATTGCGAATTCCACTTCATGTCCTTCGCCTTCGACGGCGCCCATGAGCGCTGGCTCACCAGCCTGACCCATGGCGCTTCGCTGCTGATTCGCGACGACAGCCTGTGGACGCCGGAGCAGACCTATCACGCGATGCGCGAACACGGCGTGACCGTGGTGGCGTTTCCGCCGGTGTACCTGCAACAACTGGCCGAGCATGCCGAGCGCGAGGGCAACCCGCCGACAGTGCGGATCTACTGCTTCGGCGGCGATGCGGTGCCCAACGCCAGTTTCGAACGGGTCAAGCGCGCCCTAGACCCGGACTTCATCATCAATGGCTACGGCCCCACCGAAACCGTGGTCACGCCGCTGATCTGGAAGGCCGGCCGCGACGTGGCCTGCGGTGCGGCCTATGCGCCGATCGGCAGCCGCATCGGTGATCGCAGTGCCTATGTGCTGGACGCCGACCTCAACCTGCTACCCCAGGGCATGGCCGGTGAGCTGTACCTGGGCGGCACGGGCCTGGCCCGGGGATACCTGAATCGCCCGGGGCTCACGGCCGAGCGCTTCGTCGCCGATCCGTTCAGCAACGGCGGCTTGCTCTACCGCACCGGTGACCTGGTGCGCCAGCGCGCCGACGGCACCTTCGATTACCTGGACCGCATCGACAACCAGGTGAAGATTCGCGGGTTCCGCATCGAGCTGGGCGAAGTCGAAGCCAGCCTGCAAGCCCTGGACGGCGTGCGCGAAGCCGTGGTGGTGGCCCAGGAAGGCACCGCCGGCAGCGGCAAGCGCCTGGTGGCCTATGTCGTGGCCGATGAGTCCGCGGCCCGGCGCCCGGCGTTCGCCGAGCAACTGCGCGAGCAGCTCCAGGCCACCTTGCCGGCGCACATGGTCCCGGCCTATCTGCTACTGCTGGAGCGCTTGCCACTGACGCCCAACGGCAAGCTTGACCGCAAGAACCTGCCCAAGCCTGACGTCAGCCAATTGCAGCAGGATTACGTAGCGCCGCGCAGCACCCTGGAACAACACCTGGCGTCCATCTGGCAGGATGTGCTCAAGCTCGGGCAGGTAGGGCTGCGGGATAACTTCTTCGAACTGGGGGGCGATTCCATCGTCTCGATCCAGGTGGTCAGCCGCGCCCGTCAGGCCGGCATCCACTTCACCCCGAAGGATCTGTTCCAGCACCAGACCATCGAGGCGCTGGCGAGCGTGGCGCGCTCGGGCCAGGCTGGCCCGGTCATCGATCAGGGACCGGTGGTCGGCGAACTGCCGCTGTTGCCGGTACAACGGCTGTTCTTCGAACAGGCGATCCCCGAGCGTCAGCACTGGAACCAGGCGGTGATGCTCAAGCCCACAGAAAGCCTCGATCCCCGGTTGCTGGAGCAGGCCCTGGACGCGCTGCGGGTGCATCACGATGGCCTGCGCTTGAGTTTCACCCCCGGGCAGGCGGGATGGACGGCACATTACCGCTCGCCGGCCAGCCCTTGCGCTGACCTGCTCTGGGTCGTGGATGCGCCGGATGCCGATGCATTGCACGACATCGCCAACCAGGCACAGCGCAGCCTCGACCTGCAGGACGGCCCGTTGTTGCGGGCCGTGCTGGCCAATCTGGCCGATGGCAGCCAGCGGCTGTTGCTGGTGATCCACCATTTGGTGGTGGACGGTGTGTCCTGGCGCATCCTCTTCGAAGACCTGCAAGACGCCTATCGCCAGTTGTCCACCGGCCAACAGGTGCGGCTGCCGACGAAAACCACTTCGGCCCGGGTGTGGGCCGAGCATCTGCAGGACTATGCGCGCAGCGCCGCCTTGCAGGAGGAACTGACGTATTGGCAGGCCTGTCTGGAGGGTGTCGACGGGCAATTGCCGATGGACAATCCACTGGGCGGCCAGCAGGAGCGTCTCGCGCTGACGGTGCGCACCCGACTCGACGCGTCGTTGACCCGTCGATTGCTGCAGGAGGCGCCCCAGGCCTATCGCACCCAGGTCAACGACCTGCTGCTCACCGCCCTGGCCCGGGTCATGGTGCGCTGGACCGGAAGCGACAGCGCCCTGGTCCAGCTCGAAGGTCACGGCCGTGAAGCCCTGTTCGACGATGTCGACCTGACCCGCACCGTCGGCTGGTTCACCAGCCTGTACCCGGCCAGGCTCACCCCGACGGCCGACCTGGGCAGTTCCCTCAAACAGATCAAGGAGCAACTGCGGGCGATCCCGAACAAGGGCATGGGATTCGGTGCCCTGGCCCGACTGGGGGATGACTCGGCGCGGGCGATCCTGGCCGCGCTGCCGACACCGCGCCTGACCTTCAACTACCTGGGCCAGTTCGATGCCAGTTTCGACGAGGCCGACGGTGCCCTGTTCGTACCGGCCAGCGAAGGGGCCGGGGACGAGCTGGACCCGCAAGCGCCGTTGTCCAACCTCCTGGCGCTCAATGGCCAGGTATTCGGCGGTGAACTGAACCTGGGCTGGACCTTCAGCCGCGAGGTGTTCGACCCGGCCACCATCCAGGCCCTGGCGGACGATTACACCCGCGAGCTGCAAGGGCTGATCGAGCATTGCTGTCAGGGCGGGCAGGGCGGCGTGACGCCGTCGGACTTCCCCCTGGCCAGCCTGAGCCAATGGCAACTGGACGGGCTGCCGGTGGCGATGACGCAGATCGCCGACCTCTACCCACTGTCGCCGATGCAGCAGGGGATGCTGTTCCACAGTGTCTATGGCGAGGCCAGCGGCGACTACATCAACCAGTTGCGCCTGGACGTCGAAGGGCTGGACCCGGAGCGCTTCCGCCAGGCCTGGCAGGCGGCGGTGGATGCCCACGACATCCTGCGTACGCGCTTCGTCTGGCAGGGGGACCTGCCGGAGCCGGTGCAACTGGTCAGCAAGCACCTGGAACTGCCCTACCGCCTGCATGACCTGCAAGGCGATCCGCAGCGCGATGAAACCTTGCTGGCGCTGGCCGATGCCGAATGCCGACAACTGGCCCTGGACTCTGCGGCCCTGTTGCGATTGACCATCGCGCGTCTCGATGAGCAGCGCTACCACCTGATCTATACCCATCACCACATCCTGATGGATGGCTGGAGCAACTCGCAGTTGCTCGGCGAGGTGCTGCAACGCTACAGCGGCAATCACGTCGCCGTGCAGGGCAGCCGCTATCGGGACTACATCGCCTGGCTGCAACGCCAGGATGGCGCCGCCAGCCAGGCGTTCTGGATGCCTGCGCTCAAGCGCCTGGAGGCTCCGACGCGCCTGGCCGACGCCATGGCCCGCCCGGCTGAGACCGGCATCGGTTACGGCGACCATGTGCAAGTGCTGGACGAAGGGTTGACCCGACGCCTGGAAACCTTCGCCCGGGCCTCGAAAGTCACCGTCAACACCCTGGTGCAGGCGGCGTGGCTGCTGCTGTTGCAGCGCTACACCGGCAAGGACACCGTGGCCTTTGGCGCGACGGTGGCCGGCCGCCCGGCGGACTTGCCCGGTATCGAGCAGCAGATCGGCCTGTTCATCAACACCTTGCCGGTCATTGCCAGCCCACGGGCCGAACAGTCCCTGGACAGTTGGCTGCAAGCGGTGCAAGGGCAGAACCTGGCGCTGCGGGAATTCGAGCACACCGCATTGCTGGACATCCAGCGCTGGGCCGGCCAGGGCGGTGACGCACTGTTCGACAGCCTGCTGGTGTTCGAGAACTACCCGGTCGCCCAGGCCCTGGAGCAGGGCGCGCCTCAAGGCCTGCGCTTCGGCCCGGCAGCCACCCGGGAGCAGACCAGCTATCCGTTGACCTTGCTGGTGAGCCTGGATCGACAGTTGTCGGTGCACATGAGCTACCAGCGCGCCAGTTTCCAGGCCGACACCGTGGTGCGCCTGGCGGCGCACCTGGCTCAGTTGCTCGGACAGATGACCGGCCAGGGCGAGCGCTGCCTGGGGCAGTTGTCCATGCTCGGCTTCGATGAGCATCAACGCCTGACCCACGACTGGAACCCGGTGGACGCTCCGTTCGAGCAAACCCTGTGCGTCCATCAGGCGATCGCCCGCCAGGCCGAAGCCATGCCGGATGCCCTGGCGGTGACGTTCGCCGAAAACCGTCTCAGCTACAGCGAACTGGACGGTCGCGCCAATCGCCTGGCCCACAAGCTCATCGAACTGGGCGTGGGCCCGGAAGTTCGGGTGGGCGTGGCGATGCCGCGGTCCGAACACTTGCTGGTCGCCTTGCTGGCAGTGCTCAAGGCCGGCGGCGCCTACGTGCCACTGGACCCGGATTATCCGGCCGAGCGCGTGGCCTACATGCTCGACGACAGCCGTGCCCGCGTGCTGCTGACCGAGCAGGCCGTGGCGGTGACCTTGACAGTTCCGGCCGACACCGCCGTGCTGATGCTGGACCGCATCGAGCTTGGGCAATATTCCCTGGATGCGCCGGCGACCGGGGTCACTCCGGACAACCTCGCCTATGTGATCTACACCTCCGGCTCCACCGGCAAGCCCAAGGGCGTGGCGATTGCCCATCGCAACGTGCTGGCGCTGGTCGACTGGTCCAGGTCGGTCTATCGCCGCGACGACATCCAGGGCGTGCTGGCTTGCACTTCGGTGTGCTTCGACCTGTCGGTATGGGAGCTGTTCGTGACCCTGGCCAACGGCGGCTCGCTGATCATCGCCCGCAATGCGCTGGAACTGCCGCAGCTGCCGGCGCGGGATCAGGTACGCCTGGTCAACACCGTGCCATCGGCCATCGCCGCGTTGCAACGCAGCGGCGATATCCCGCCCGGCGTGCGCATCATCAACCTGGCGGGCGAGCCACTGAAGCAGAGCCTGGTGGAGGCGCTGTATCAATCGACCCGCGTCGAACACGTCTACGATCTCTACGGCCCTTCGGAAGACACCACCTATTCCACCTGGGCGCGGCGCTGCGTCGACGGCACGGCGAATATCGGCCGTCCCCTCAAGCACACGGCCAGCTACCTGCTGGATGCCGGTCTGCAACCGGTGCCCCAGGGAGTACCGGCGGAGCTGTACCTGAGCGGCGCGGGCATCACCCGTGGCTATCTCGGGCGAGCGGCGATGACCGCCGAAAAGTACGTGCCCAATCCGTTCTCCACCACCGGCGAGCGCCTGTACCGCACCGGTGACTTGTGCCGTTACCGCGCCGATGGCGTGCTCGAATACCAGGGGCGCATCGACCATCAGGTGAAGATCCGTGGCTTTCGCATCGAGCTGGGGGAAATCGAAGCGCGACTGCTGGCTCAACCGGGGGTACGCGAGGTGGCCGTCCTGGCCCAGGACGCGCCGGGAGGTCCGCAATTGGTGGCCTATGTGGTGGCGCCTGCGCTGGACCGGGAAGCCGACGACCTGCGTGCAGTGCGCGACCGACTCAAGGGCGGGCTCAAGGCGCATCTGCCCGACTACATGGTCCCGGCCCACCTGCTGTTTCTCGACCAACTGCCCATGACCCCGAACGGCAAGCTCGACCGCAAGGCCTTGCCGGCCGTGGAGACCGGCTTGTCCCAAGCCGGCTACGTGGCCCCGGTCAGCGAGCTGGAACGACAGGTCGCGGCGATCTGGGCACAGGTGCTCACCGTGGAACGCGTGGGTCTGAACGATCACTTCTTCGAGCTGGGCGGCCATTCGCTGCTGGCGGTCAACGCCGTCTCGCGCATGGCTCTCGAACTGGGGTTGACCCTGACCCCGCAGCTGATTTTCCAGCACCCCGTCCTGCAGGATTTCGTCGCGCAACTGGACACCGGGGACGGGCCGATCAATGAACAGAAACTGAACAAGCTGGAAGCCCTGCTTGATGAAATGGAGGAAGTCTGATGGACAAGAGTGTTGCTTTGAGGATTGCCAAGCGCTTTATCACTCTGCCCCTGGACAAACGCCGGCTGTACCTGGAAAAGATGCTCGAAGAGGGCGTCTCGCCGGCCAACCTGCCGATTCCCGAGGTGCGTTCCGGGTTCGAGGATATTCCATTGTCCTATGCCCAGGAGCGCCAATGGTTCCTGTGGCAAATGGAGCCCAACAGCTCGGCCTACCACATCCCCAGTGCGCTACGCCTCAAGGGCCCGTTGGATGTACCGGCCCTGGAGCGCAGCTTCAACGCCCTGGTAGAACGCCATGAAAGCCTGCGCACCACCTTCATCGAGCGCGACGAGCGGACAGTGCAGGTGATCCACCGGCAGTTGCCGCTGCGCATCAGCCTCGAGTCGTTGCCCGCGGACTCCACCGCCAGCCTCGAGGACAGCCTCAAGGCCTTCGTCGAGCGCGAGACCGCGCGTCCGTTTGATCTGCGCCTGGGGCCGCTGCTACGGGTTTCCCTGTTGAAAATCGCCGAGGACGACCATGTGCTGGCGCTGATCCAGCACCACATCATTGCCGATGGCTGGTCGATGCAGGTGCTGGTCAATGAACTGGTGAGCCACTACGCGGCGGACACCGTCGGCACGCCGCTGGCCTTGCCGGAATTGCCCGTGCAGTACGCCGACTATGCGATCTGGCAACGCCATTGGCTCGAAGCCGGCGAGCGTGAGCGGCAGTTGGCCTATTGGGTCCGGACCCTGGGCGGCGAGCAACCGGTGCTGGAATTGCCCCTCGATCATCCGCGCCCGCCCGTACAGAGCTTTCGCGGCGCACGGCTGGACCTGGACCTGCCGCCGCAATTGGCGACGGCACTCAAGCAACTGGCCCAGCGCCAAGGGGCCAGCCTGTTCATGGTGTTGCTGGCCTCGTTCCAGGCCTTGCTGCATCGCTACAGTGGCCAACCGCAGATCCGCGTCGGCGTGCCGGTGGCCAACCGCAACCGGGTCGAGACCGAAGGCCTGATCGGCTTCTTCGTCAACACCCAGGTGCTGAACGCCCATGTGGACGGGCAACTGCCGTTCGACCGTCTGCTCGACCAGGTCAAGCAATCGGCCATGGCCGCCCAGGCGCATCAGGACCTGCCGTTCGAGCAGTTGATCGAGGCACTGCAACCGGAGCGCAGCCTCAGCCACAGCCCGATCTTCCAGGTCATGTTCAACCATCAGACCGCAGGCGATGCCCAGGGCCGGCAGTTGCACCTGCCGGGCCTGGGCATCGAAGACCTGGTGTGGGAGGGACGCACAGCCCAATTCGACCTGACCTTGGGCACGTATGAAACCGAGCAGGGAATCGCCGCCGAGCTGACCTATGCCACCGACCTGTTCGAGCCGCAGACCATCGAGCGTCTGGTCCGGCACTGGCAGAACCTGCTGCAGGGTATCGTCGACGCGCCGCAGCGACGCATCGGTGAGCTGCCGCTGCTCGACAGCGACCAGCAACGCCTGATGCAACGGCAATGGCACCGAGTGGTGGAGCAGGGGACACAGGCCACCTGCGTCCACCAGCGCATCGCCGAACAGGCCCGCCAGTCCCCCGATGCGCTGGCCCTGACCATCGATGGCCAAACCCTGACCTACCAGCAACTGGACACCCGGGCCAATCAGCTGGCCCACCGCCTGGTCGCCCTGGGCGTGACGCCTGACCAGCCGGTGGGCATCGCGCTGGAGCGCAGCGCCGAAATGATCGTCGGCCTGCTGGCGATCCTCAAGGCCGGCGGTGCCTACGTGCCGTTGGACCCGGCATATCCCGAGGATCGCCTGGCCTACATGATCCAGGACAGCGGCATCCGCCTGCTGTTGACCCAGGCCCGGCTGCAGGCTGTGTTGCCCATTCCGGCGACCCTCCAGACCCTGCTGCTGGACCAGCCCGACATGGCGCTACAGGATGCTCCCGGCACCTGCCCGGCGGTGCCACTGAGTGCCGAACACCTGGCCTACGTGATCTACACCTCCGGCTCCACCGGCAAACCCAAGGGCGTGATGGTGCGCCATGGCGCATTGAGCAACTTCGTCACCAGCATGATTGCCCAACCCGGCCTGACGGCTGGCGACCGCATGCTGTCGCTGACCACGTTCTCCTTCGACATTTTCGGCCTGGAGATCTACGGGCCGCTGTCGGCCGGGGCCAGCGTGGTGCTGACCGGCCAGAACGTGCACCAGGACCCGGAGGCGGTGCTGGCGCTGGTGGGGCAGCACGATGTGACCATGCTGCAAGCCACGCCTTCGAGCTGGCGCATGCTGCTGGACCACGAACAGGCTCCGCGACTGGCGGGGCGCACCTTCCTCTGCGGCGGCGAGGCATTGCCGCTGGAATTGGCGCAGCGGCTGCTGATGCTTTCGCCCAAGGTCTGGAACCTCTACGGCCCGACCGAGACCACCATCTGGTCGGCGGTGCATCCCTTGAGCCATGACAACAGTCGTCCGTTCCTCGGCAAGCCCCTGGACAACACTGCGCTGTACATCGTCGGCAGCGACCTGACGCTCAACCCGCCCGGCGCCCCGGGTGAACTGCTGATCGGTGGCCAAGGCCTGGCCCGTGGCTACCTCCAGCGCCCGGCGTTGACGGCCGAGCGTTTCGTCCCGGACCCGTTCTCCACCACTGGCGAGCGGCTGTACCGCACCGGCGACCTGACCCGCTATCGGGCCGAGGGCGTGGTGGAGTACATCGGCCGCATCGACCATCAGGTCAAGATCCGCGGCCTGCGTATCGAGCTGGGGGAAATCGAAGCGGCGCTGCTGGCCCAGGACAGTGTGCGTGAAACCGTGGTGATCGCCCATGAAGGCCCGACCGGCGCGCAACTGGTGGCCTATGTGGTGCCCACCGCCAGTCCGATGCCCGACCCGCAAGGCGAGGCCGCGGCGCGCACCGCCCTCAAGGCCGCGCTCAAGGCGCAATTGCCCGAGTACATGGTTCCGGCGCACCTGGTGTTCCTGGCCCAGCTGCCGTTGACGCCCAACGGCAAGGTCGATCGCAAGGCGCTGCCGGCCCCGGATGTCAGCGAGGTGCAAAGGGCCTACGTGGCGCCCCGCAGCCTTCGCGAGCAACAGGTGGCGCAGATCTGGCAGCAAGTGCTCAAGCTCGAACGGGTAGGGCTGCAAGACAACTTCTTCGAGTTGGGCGGTCACTCGCTGCTGGTCACCCAGGTGGTGTCCCGGGTCCGTCGGGTGCTGGGCATCGAGGTGCCGCTGCGCAGCCTGTTCGAACACGGCACGTTGCAGGATTTCGTCGGCGCCCTCGACGCAGGCCAAGGCCCGCAGGCGCCCGCGCTGGTGCCGGTGCCACGTGACAAGCCGCTGCCGCTGTCGTTTGCCCAGGAGCGCCAATGGTTCCTGTGGAAAATGGACCCCGACAGCGCCGCCTACAATATCCCGACCGCCTTGCGCCTGCGCGGTACGCTGGACAAGGACGCCTTGCGTCGCAGCTTCGAAGCGCTGGTGGAGCGTCACGAAAGCCTGCGCACCGCTTTCGTCGAAGACGACGGGCGCACCTGCCAGGTGATCCGTCCACAGGGCCAGGTCAGTGTCGTCGAGCGGCGCCTGGACGGGGAGGACGAGGCCGCCATCCAGGCGTTCCTCGAACAGCAGACCCAAGGCCCGTTCGACCTCCTGAACGACGCGTTGCTGCGCGTGGCGCTGCTGGCGCTGGGCGAGCAGGAGCATATCCTGGTGCTGACCCTGCATCACATCGTGGCCGACGCCTGGTCGTTGCAGGTGATGGTCGATGACCTGATGAGCCTGTATTCGGCATTCGTCGAGGAGCGGCCCGCGCAATTGCCTCCCTTGGCGGTGCAGTACGCCGACTATGCGATCTGGCAGCGGCAATGGATGGACGCCGGCGAGCGGGAGCGCCAACTGGCCTACTGGACCGAGCAGTTGGGCGGCGAACAGCCGCTGCTGGAGTTGCCCACCGACCATCCGCGTCCGGCGCAGCAAAGCCAGCGTGGCGCGCGTTTGCCGATCGTGATCGATCCTTCGTTGAGCGATGCCCTCAAGGCACTGGCCCGACGGGAAAACGTCACCCTGTTCGTGCTCTTGCTCGGCGCTTTCCAGGCGCTGCTGCAACGCTACAGTGGGCAATCCGACATCCGCGTCGGGGTGCCGATCGCCAACCGCCAGCGGCTGGAGACCGAGCGGTTGATCGGGTTCTTCGTCAACACCCAGGTATTGCGAGCCCGGTTCGACAGCCAACTGACCGGCACCGAGCTGCTGCAGCAGCTCAAGCAGACCGCCATGGCGGCGCAGATGTATCAGGACCTGCCGTTCGAGCAACTGGTCGATGCCTTGCAGCCGCAGCGCAACCTGAGTCACAGCCCGCTGTTCCAGGCCATGTTCAACCATCGCAACGAAACCGATGCAGCCTTTGCCAATGGATTGCCCGGCCTGGCAGTCGAGCCCCTGGGCTGGGCGCAGCGCACCGCCCAGTTCGATCTGAGCCTGGACACCGTCGACAGCCCGCAAGGCTTGCATGCGGCCCTGACCTACGCCACGGATCTGTTCGAGCCGGCCACCATCGAGCGCATGGGCCAGCACTGGCTCAACCTGTTGCAGAGCCTGGTGCAGGACCTGCATCGCCCTGTGGCGCAATGCACCTTGCTGGGGGCTGACGAGCGTCGGCGGATGCTCGTCGACTGGAACGCGACGGCGGTTCGCTACCCCCTCCACCGCACGGTGCAAGGCCTGATCGAGGAGCAGGTGCGCAACCACCCGGACGCTCCGGCGCTGATTTTCGGCGAACAGCGCCTGAGCTACGGCGAACTCAACGCCCGGGCCAATCGACTGGCTCATCGGCTGGTCGATCACGGCGTCGGCCCGGACGTGCTGGTGGGCATCGCCGTGGAGCGCTCCGTGGAAATGGTCCTGGGACTGTTGGCGATCCTCAAGGCCGGCGGTGCCTACGTTCCTCTGGACCCGGAATATCCGCGGGAGCGCCTGGCCTATATGTTCGAGGACAGTGGCATCGACCTGCTGCTGACCCAGGGCCATTTGCTGGACCTGCTGCCGATCCCGGGCGGCATGTACAGCCTGCTGCTGGACGCGACTGACGACGGCCTGTATGCCGACCGCGACAGCGATCCGCAGGTCGACGTCCACGGCGAGAACCTGGCGTATGTGATCTATACCTCCGGTTCCACCGGCAAGCCCAAGGGCGCGGGCAACCGGCATTCGGCGCTGGTCAACCGGCTGTGCTGGATGCAGCAGGCCTATGGGCTCGATTCCACGGACAGCGTGTTGCAAAAAACGCCGTTCAGTTTCGATGTGTCGGTGTGGGAGTTCTTCTGGCCGCTGATGACCGGTTCGACCCTGGTGGTGGCCGCGCCGGGGGCACATCGCGACCCGACCCAACTGATCGGGCTGATCACCGCGCACCGCATTACCACGCTGCACTTCGTTCCATCTATGTTACAGGCCTTCGTGCAAGATCCCCACGTAGCCGATTGCACCAGCCTCAAGCGCATCGTCTGCAGCGGTGAAGCGTTGCCGGTGGACGCGCAGCAGCAGGTGTTCGCCAAGCTGCCGAATACCGGCCTGTACAACCTCTACGGCCCCACCGAGGCGGCCATCGACGTGACCCACTGGACCTGTGTCGAGGAGGGTCGCGACAGCGTGCCCATCGGCCAGCCGATCGCCAATCTGGGCACCTATATCCTGGACGACGAACTGGCCCCGGTGCCGGTGGGCGTGATGGGCGAGCTGTACCTGACGGGAGAGGGGCTGGCCCGCGGCTACCATCGCCGCGCCGCGCTGACGGCCGAGCGGTTCGTCACCGGGCCCTTCGGCCAGGGACAACGGCTGTATCGCACCGGTGACCTGGCGCGGTACCGCGCCGATGGCGTGATCGAGTACGCCGGACGCATGGACCACCAGGTGAAGATCCGTGGCCTGCGCATCGAGCTGGGGGAAATCGAAGCGCGCCTGGCCGAGCACGAAGAGGTGCGCGAAACGGTGGTCATCGCTCAGGACGGTACCTTGCTGGTGGCCTACCTGGTGCCCACCCGTGCCGAGCTGCTGGACGCCGACGACGATGCCCGCCAGGCGCTGCAAGCCCGCCTCAGGGATCACCTGGGCCGCGCATTGCCCGACTACATGGTGCCGCAGCGATGGCTGTGGCTGGAAAGGATGCCTGTCAGCCCCAACGGCAAACTGGGGCGCAAGGCACTGCCCCGTGCCGATATCAACGCCAGTCCCAAGGCCTGCGTCGCACCGGGCACGGCCCTGGAACAGGCCCTGGCCGACATCTGGCAAAGCGTGCTGGGGGTTGGGCAGGTGGGTATCCACGACAACTTCTTCGAGCTCGGGGGCGATTCCATCATCTCCATCCAGGTGGTCAGCCGGGCTCGCCAGGCGGGCATCCATTTCAGTCCCAAGGACCTGTTCGTCCACCAGACCATCCAGGGCCTGGCCGGCGTGGCGAGCATGGGCGACAGCGGCCCGGTTATCGACCAAGGCCCGGTGACGGGCGATGCGCCGTTGCTGCCGTTCCAGCAACTGTTCTTCGACCTGGACATGGCCGAGCCGCATCACTGGAACCAATCGTTGCTGCTCAAGGGCAGGCGGCCGGTCCACGCCGGGCATCTGGAGCAGGCGCTGCAAGCGCTGGTTGCCCATCACGATGCCTTGCGCCTGGCCTTCGTCCGTGAGGGCGATGGCTGGCTCGCTCGCCATCGCACACTCGCCGAACAGCACGCGGTGTGGCAAGACTCGCCGCTGTTGTGGACCGCAGAGGTGGCCGATGCCCCGGCGCTCGAACAATTGGCCGAACGGGCCCAGCGCAGCCTCGCACTGGACCATGGCACGCTGTTGCGCGGGGTCTTGGCGAACCTGGCCGACGGCAGCCAGCGGCTGCTGCTGGTGATCCATCACCTGGTGGTGGACGGTGTCTCCTGGCGCATTCTGCTGGAAGACCTGCAACAGGCTTATGCCCAACTGCAAGCCGGACAGCCCCCGGCGCTTGCGGCCAAGACCAGCGCCACCCAGGCCTGGGCGCAACGTTTGCAGGCCCATGCCGGCAGCGCGGCGCTACTGGCCCAGATGGCTTATTGGCAAGGCCAGTTGGCAGGTGCACGCGCCGACCTGCCTTGTGACCGCCCCCAAGGGGGCATGCTCAGGTGCCATGCCGCGCAGGTCCAGACACGCCTGGATAAACAGCAGACCCAGCGCCTCTTGCAGCAAGCGCCGGCGGCGTATCGCACCCAGGTCAACGATCTGCTGCTGACGGCCCTGGCCCGGGTAATCGGCCGCTGGACTGGCGAAGACTCCACCCTGATTCAATTGGAGGGGCATGGCCGCGAGGCGTTGTTCGATGACCTGGACCTGAGCCGCAGCGTGGGCTGGTTCACCAGCCTGTTCCCGGTGCGCCTGACGCCAGCGGCCACTGCGGCGGACTCCATCAAGACCATCAAGGAGCAGTTGCGGGCGATCCCCGACAAGGGGCTCGGATTCGGTGTGCTGCGCTACCTGGGCGACGAGCAGACGCGTCGCACCCTGGCGGCCCTGCCCATGCCTCGCATCACGTTCAACTACCTGGGCCAGTTCGACAGCGGCTTTACCGACGATGCCGACGGCTTGTTTGTCCCGGCCAGTGAATCGGCCGGTGCGCCCCAGAGTCCCCTGGCGCCGCTGGACAACTGGCTGACGCTCAACGGCAGTGTCTATGCCGGTGAGCTGAGCATCGACTGGGCGTTCAGCACACAGATGTTCGACCCGGCCACCGTCCAGGCCCTGGCCCTGGACTACGGCCGGGAATTGCTGGCGCTGATCGAGCATTGCTGCCAGGCGCAGCACCAGGGCTTCACGCCTTCGGACTTCCCCCTGGCCGGCCTGACCCAGGCCCAGCTGGATGCCCTGGCCGTGGCGCCCGGGCAGGTCGAAGACATCTACCCGTTGTCGCCCATGCAGCAGGGCATGCTGTTCCATACTCTCTACGAGCAGCAGGCGGGCAACTACATCAATCAACTGCGCGTGGACGTCGAGGGGCTGCAGGTCGAGCGCTTCCGCCAGGCCTGGCAGGCCGCCATGGATGCCCATGAAGTGCTGCGCAGCAGTTTCGTCTGGGAGGGCGATTTCAAGCGGGCCCTGCAGGTGGTGCACAAACGGGTGGAGGTTGAATTCCTGTTCCACGACGGGCATGCCAACCCCGGGCTGTCCCGGGACCTGGACGCTCTCGCCCTGGCCCAGCGCCAGCAAGGCTTCGCGCTGGACGCCGCGCCGTTGCTGCGCTTGGCCGTGGTGCGGGTGGCGCAGGATCGCTATCACCTGATCTACACCAGCCATCACATCCTGATGGACGGCTGGAGCAATTCGCAGTTGCTCGGTGAAGTGCTGCAGCGCTACAGCGGCCAGGCACCGGCGCGACCGGCTGGATGCTACCGTGACTACATCGACTGGTTGTCGGCCCAGGATCCCCAGGCCAGCGAGCGGTTCTGGCGCGCACAATTGGCCGAGCTGGACGAGCCGACACACCTGGCAGGGGCCTTTGCCCGGGACTCGCGCAGTGAGGTCATCGGTCACGGCGAGTACGAGCAGTGGCTCGATGAGCGCGCCACGGCGCGGCTGCATGCCTTTGCCCGAGAGCAGAAGGTGACAGTCAACACCCTGGTGCAAGCGGCCTGGCAGTTGTTGCTGCAACGCTGCACCGGACAATCGGCGGTGGCCTTCGGCGCCACGGTGGCCGGACGCCCCGCGTCCATTGCCGGCGTGGAGCAGCAGATCGGCCTGTTCATCAACACCTTGCCGGTGATCGGCAGCCCCCGGGCGGAGCACAGCGTCGGCCAATGGTTGCAGGACGTCCAGGGGCGAAACCTGAGCCTGCGCGAGCATGAGCACACGCCCCTGTTCGACATCCAGCGCTGGGCCGGGCAGGGCGGCGCGGCACTGTTCGACACCTTGCTGGTGTTCGAGAACTATCCGGTTTCCCAGGCGTTGCAAGCGGGCGCGCCGGCCACGTTGCGTTTCGGCGAGGTGGCCAATCACGAACAGACCAACTACCCGCTGACCCTGGCAGTGAACCTGGGCGAGACGCTGTCGTTGCTGCTGAGTTACAGCCGCGACAGTTTCGCCCCGGGAGACGTTGCCCGCATCGGCCAGCACCTGGCGCACCTGCTGGAGCAGATCGCTCTGGGTGGCGAGCGCACGGTGGGGCAATTGTCATTGCTCGATGCCGGACAGCTGGCGGTTCAGCAGGGCTGGAACGCCACCGCCATCGAGTACCCCCTCGACCACAGCGTCCATCGCCTGATCGAAGCGCAGGTGCGGAAGACCCCTGACGCCTGCGCGCTGGTCTTCGGCCAGCAACGGCTCAGCTATGCGTTGCTCAATGCCCAGGCCAACCGCCTGGCTCATCTGCTGATGGAGCACGGTGTCGGTCCGGATGTGCTGGTGGGCATCGCCGTGGAGCGTTCGGTGGAAATGGTGGTGGGCCTGCTGGCGATCCTCAAGGCCGGCGGTGCCTATGTCCCGCTGGACCCGGAATATCCACAGGATCGCCTGGCCTACATGTTCGAAGACAGCGGCATTGGCTTTCTGCTGACCCAGGGGCATCTGCTTGACCAGTTGCCCGTGCCGACGGGCCTGCGCAGCCTGGTGCTGGACCAGCCGGGCGACTGGCTGGCGGGGCGCAGCGATGCCAACCCCGCGGTCGAACTGCAGGGCGAAAACCTCGCTTATGTGATCTATACCTCCGGTTCCACCGGCAAGCCCAAGGGCGCCGGCAACCGTCATTCGGCCCTGGTCAACCGCTTGTGCTGGATGCAGGACGCCTACCGGCTGGAGGCGAGCGACAGCGTGCTGCAAAAGACGCCGTTCAGTTTCGACGTCTCGGTCTGGGAGTTTTTCTGGCCTTTGCTGACCGGCTCCACATTGGTGATGGCGCCTGCGGGGGCTCATCGCGATCCGGAGCAATTGATCGAGCTGATCACCACCCATCGGATCACCACGTTGCACTTTGTCCCCTCGATGTTGCAGGTGTTCATGCAGGATCCGGCGGTCAGTCGTTGCCAGAGCCTCAAGCGCATCATCTGCAGCGGCGAAGCGCTGCCGGTGGATGCCCAGTTGCAGGTCTTCGCCAAGCTGCCAGGGGCCGGTCTCTACAACCTGTACGGCCCCACCGAGGCCGCCATCGACGTGACCCACTGGACCTGCGTCGATGAAGGTCGCGATGCGGTGCCGATCGGCCAGCCCATCGCCAACCTGGGCACGTTCATCCTCGACCACAACCTGTCGCCATTGCCGGTGGGGGTGACGGGCGAATTGTACCTGGGCGGCGAAGGCCTGGCCCGCGGTTACCATCGTCGTCCGTCGCTGACGGCCGAGCGATTCGTCACCAGCCCGTTCGGCGACGGTGCGCGCCTGTACCGGACCGGCGACCTGGCGCGCTACCGTGCCGATGGTGTCATCGAGTACGCCGGGCGCATGGACCACCAGGTGAAAATCCGTGGCCTGCGCATCGAGCTGGGTGAAATCGAAGCGCGCCTGGCCGAGCACGACGAGGTCCGCGAAAGCGTGGTCATCGCTCAGGACGGCACGGTGCTGGTGGGCTATGTGGTGCCGCAGTCGCCAGCGTGGCTGGGCGGCGACGGCACTAGCAGCCAGGGGCTGGAGCAGGCGTTGAAGGCCCACTTGAGCCAGCACCTGCCCGACTACATGGTTCCACAGCACTGGTTCGTGCTGGAGCGCATGCCGGTCAGCCCTAACGGCAAGCTTGAGCGTAAGGCCCTGCCACGCTTCGATGCCAGCCAGGCGCAGCAAGGCTTCGCGATGCCCGAGGGCGAACTGGAGCAACGGATCGCCGCTGTCTGGCAAGAAGTGCTGGAAGTGGAGCAGGTCGGGCGCAACGACCATTTCTTCGAGCGCGGCGGCCACTCCCTGCTGGCGACCCAGGCCGTTTCCCGTCTGCGCAGGTTGACCCGTTATCCGCTGAGCCTGCGTGATCTGTTCAACCATCCACAGCTCAAGGCATTGGCGACGCTCATTGCAGGCCATGGGGAGGGGCCGGTGCGGGCGGGGGACTCTGGCGGGGTACGGCTCGTGGCCCATGGGCCGCGGCGCTCGGCACCGCTGTCGCTGGTGCAGCGACGCTTGTGGATCGCGGAACAGTTGTCCGGCGGCACCTCCGCGTATGGCATGCCCATGGCGCTGCGCCTGTGCGGCGAATTGTCGGTGGAGCGCCTGCTAGGCAGCTTTGCTGAGGTGATCCGCCGCCACGATGTGCTGCGCACCGCGTACACCCAGGATGACGAAGGCGACCCGGTGGCGCTGATTGCCGATGAGGTCCGGCTGGACTTCCCGGTAATCGATCTGTCCGGTCTCTCGCCCAGCGCCCAACGCGAGCGGGTGGCCCAGGCGACCCTGGAAAATGCCCGTACGCCGATCGATCTGGAACAGGCGCCGCTGTTGCGCGGGCGGATCCTGCACCTGGGACCGACCGAGCATGTGCTGCTCTACGCCATGCATCACATCATCTCCGATGGCTGGTCCATGGGGCTTTTGATCAACGAACTGGTGCAGGCCTACGAGGCATCCGCCAAGGGCGAGCCGCTGTCGCTGCCGCCCCTGGAGGTCCAGTACCAGGACTTCGCGTTGTGGCAGCAGGCACTGGAAGAGCAAGGGGTGTTGGCGCGTCAGGCCGAGTACTGGAAACAGCGGCTTCGCGGCTACGAGGGACGCCTGGACCTGCCGCTGGACAACCCCCGCGGCCAGACCGCTTCCTATGACGGCGATGCGTTGCAGTTCCAGCTGTCCGCAGCGTTGACCGAGGCCTTGCGCCGGCTGTCCAGCAGCGCTGGCGTCACGCTTTACAGCACCATGCTGGCGTCGTTCCAGGTATTGCTGCACCGAGTCTGCGCGGCACAAGACGTGGTGATCGGGGCGGACGTGGCCGGACGCGAGCGACCGGAGCTGGAGCGCTTGATCGGCTTCTTCGTCAACGTATTGCCCCTGCGTTCGCGCCTTGACGCCCAAGCCACGTTCTCGCGGTTCCTGGGGCAGACCCAGGACGACCTGCTGGGCGCACTGGAGCACCAGGACCTGCCGTTCGACCAGATCGTCGACGTGTCGGGCGTGCCTCGCCACAAGGGCATGAACCCGCTGCTGCAGGTGCTGTTCGTGATGAACAACGTCCCGGTGCGTACCCGTTCCATGGCCGGTCTGAACGTGGAGTTCCTGCCGGCGCTGCAGACCCATTCTAAATTCGACATGGCGCTGTTCGTTGACGAAGAAGAAGGGCAATTGCGCGGTAATTGGCAATTCGCCACAACCTTGTTCGGACACGAGCGCATCCAGTACCTGATCCAGGCCTGGACAGCCCTGTTGGAACAGATCGTCGCTGATCAGGACATTCAATTGGGAGCTATCAGCATGCCAGTCGACAACTTGGCGGCAGCCGTCACGCCTGCCACCGTCCCGGGGCCCAAGGCCGATAAACTGGGCAAGTTCCTCAAGCGTTCCGTGACGCCGCTGGCCAAGGCCCGCCCGGCACGGGTGCGTGAATCGCTGGTGGCGGCGCCCCAGCGATTCCCGTTGATGCTGGAGCCGGGCGAGCCTCACCTGGATGTCATCGAGTGGATCCAGAAGAACCGGCCGTTGATCGAGCAGAAGCTGGCCGAGCACGCCGGCATTCTCTTCCGCGGTTTCGAGCTGGACGGCATCCAGGGCTTCGAGGCGTTCGCTGAAGCCATACAGCCGGGGCTTTATGGTCAGTACGGCGACCTGCCCAAGAAGGAAGGCGGCAAGAACACCTACCGCTCCACGCCGTACCCGGAGCGCAAGATGATCTTGTTCCATAACGAGAGCTCCCATCAGGACCGCTGGCCACGCAAGCAGATGTTCTATTGCGAACAGGCCGCGCCGGTAGGAGGCGCGACCCCGGTGGTGGACTGCCGGTTGATGTACGAACGGCTGCCGGCGGACATCCGCCAGAAGTTCGAGGAAAAGGGGCTGCTCTACGTGCGCACCTTCACCGACAAGCTCGACGTGTCGTGGCAGCACTTCTTCAAGACCGAAGACCGCAGCGAAGTCGAGGCCCGCTGCCGGGCCGGCGGCATCCAGTGGCGCTGGCTCGACAACGACGAGTTGCAGACCCGCACACCGGGGCCCGCGATCATCACGCACCCGATCACCGGTGAGAAGTCGTTCTTCAACCAGGTGCAGTTGCACCACATCTACTGGCTGGACCCGGACGTGAGGGAGGACCTGCTGTCGATGTTCGGCCTGGAACGGATGCCCCGGCATGTCTACTACGGCGACGGCACCCCGATCGAAGACGAGGTGATGCAGCGCATCGGCCAGCTGTACGAAGCCTGCGCGGTGCGTTTCGACTGGCGCAAAGGCGATGTGATCCTGCTGGACAACATGCTGGTGGCCCACGCCCGGGATCCGTTCGAAGGCCCCCGCAAGATCGTGGTTGCCATGGGCGACATGTACGACCACAGCAGCCTGGAGCGTCCGTCGGTCGCCGGGCAAACCGCCCTGGGCGAACTCAATACCGAGGAAGTCGGAGCATGAACGAGGTCACGATGGACGCGCAGGATCCGGGTTTCGCCCTGGCGCCCGAACAACAGCGGGTACTGGAGCAGTTGCCGAACACGGCGACCTGTGGCGAGGCCATGCGCTGGCTGACGGTGCTCATCGATGGCGAGCTCGATCCACAGCGCCTGCAGCTCGCGCTCGATACGTTACTGGCGCAGCAGCCGATGCTGCTGGCGCGCCTGGTCAAGGTCGCCGGCTTCCACGGTCTGCGTCAGGTCGCCAGCGGTGCCGGGCGCTTCCCGCTCACGGTACGGACGGGTGAGCAAGGGGGCGAGCAAGTCCAGGCGCAGATCGAGGAATCGATGGGCCGCGCCTTCGTGGCCGGCGAATCGGAAAGCGTCCAGGCGGCGCTCTATCGCCTGGCGCCGCAGCAATGGCAACTGGTGCTGGGCATCGCCCGCTACGGTGCCGATGCGCAATCCCTGCGCTTGCTGCTCGAGCACCTCCAGCAGGCATACGCTGCGGCTTCGGCACCGGAAGATGAAGCGCCGGGCGACGAAACGCCGGGTGAGTTCGCCCAGTACCTGGAATGGCGCAGCGAAGTGGTGCTCGATGAAGATGCCTCCAGCGCGCGAGCCTACTGGCAGCAACACCTGCAAGGCGTGCAGGCGGACATCGCCACGCCTTGGCTGGCCGATCGGGGCGCCAGTGGCGAGACGGGTGTCGCCGACGCGCGCCTGTCCCTGACCTTGACGCCTGCCCAAGGCGATGCCTTGCAAAGGCTGGCCGAACAGCTCGGTCAGCCCCTCGCCACGTTGCTGCAAGGTGCGTGGTGGCTGCTGCTGGGCCGTCTGGGCGGGCTCGAGCAGACGCTGGTGGGTGTGCGTCACGACAGCCGCGAGGATTACGATTACTTCGCCAACGCCGTGGGGGTGTTCGAAAAAAACTTGCCCCTGTGCGTTTCGTTGCCGGCCACCCAGCCGTTCAACGAGTGGTTGGCGGCGCTGGCGGTGCGCCTTGAAGAACACCGAACCTGGCAGGAATACTGGGCGCCGGAACTGACCCCCGAGGCGGCGCGCCCGGCCTATGGCTTTACGGCAGGGCAGGCGCCGACTGCCGGCCACGCCGGCGGCCTGGCCTGGGTCGTGTCGCAAAGCGCCGGTGTGCAGGCCGATGGGTTCGAGCTGCTGTTGCAGGTTCGATTGCAGGATGATCGGCGACTAGCCTCGATCGACCTGTGTTATGCCCGTTCGCGTTATGCCCCTGCCTCGGCCACAGCCCTGTTGGAGCAGTACGGCGTGCTGCTGGCCTCGATCCTCGCAACGCCGCAAAGCCCATTGGCGCGGCTCAGCCTGCTGGGACACGTCGAGGAGCAGCGCCTGCTGGCGATCAACCCGGCGATGCAGGCATTGCCGGACAACCGTTACCTGCCGCAGCGCATCGCCGACCTGGCCGTTGCAACGCCCCATGCCATGGCCTTGACCGACGCCCACGAGCAATTGAGCTACGAACAGCTGCATGCCCGGGTCGAGCGCTTGGCGGGAGGGCTCAAGGCGCGTGGGCTGGGGGACGGTTCGATGGTCGCCCTGGCATTGCCGCGCTCGGTCGACCTGGTGATTGCGATGCTGGCGGCCTGGCGCGTGGGGGCGGCCTACCTGCCCCTGGATGCGCAGTGGCCCCAGGCGCGCCAGGCATTGATGCTGGAGCAGGCCGGCGCTACGCTGTTACTGACCGACGCGGCGCATCTGTCGGCCTGGCAGGAGGCGCCGCACACGGTACTGACCGTGGCTGAACTCGGTCAGTCGAGCGCGCCATTGGCCGGGCTCGCCACCCGGGGCAACGATGTCGCATACGTATTGTTCACATCCGGCTCCACCGGCGTGCCCAAAGGCGTGGTGATCGAGCATCGACAGTTGCTCAACTACACCGCCCAGGCCAGCCAGGCACTGGGACTGGAGCAGTGCAGGCACGTGGGTTTGAGCTCCACCGTGGCGGCGGACCTGGGCAACACGGCCCTGTTTGGCGCGTTGTTCAACGGGGCGGCCTTGCATGTAGCCAGTGATGAGCAGATGCAGGACGGCGTGTTGTTCGCCGAGTACCTGCAGCGACACGCGATCGACTGCCTGAAGATCGTACCGTCGCATCTGGCGGCGCTGCTCGACACTGAGCGGGCGACGCTGCCGCGAACGTTGATTCTCGGGGGGGAACCGATTGCCGCTCCGTTGATCGAGCGCATTGCGCGGGTGCGTGGCGATTGCCGGGTGTTCAACCACTATGGGCCGACCGAGGCCACCGTTGGCGTGATGATCCATCCGTTGACCCTGGACGGTGGTGCCGACGATTGCTCGGCCCTCAGCCAGGTGCTGGGCAATAACCGGGTCTACGTGCTGGACGCCGACCTGCGCCTGGCGCCGGTGGGCATGCTGGGTGAGTTGTATCTGGGCGGCGCGCAGCTGTGCCGGGGCTATCTGGATGCCGAAGCCGATGGGCAAGCGTTCATCCAGAGTCCTTTCGATCCGGCGCAGCGGTTGTATCGCACCGGCGACCTGGCGCGTTACCGCGCGGACGGTGCGATCCAGTTGCATGGTCGGCGCGATCAGCAGGTCAAGGTGCGCGGGTTCCGTATCGAACTGGCGGAAATCGAGGCCGAGCTGCTGCGCCTGCCAGGGGTGGCTGAAGCACTGGTGCTGCCGGCAGCGTCGGCCGAACAGGGACTGCTGGCCTTCGTCGTGGCGCAGCCGGGGCAATCGGTGGGCTTGCTGGACGCCGCGCGTAGCGGGCTGAGCGCTCGCCTGCCCAGTGTGATGGTGCCAGCGCACCTGCAACTGATCGAACAATTCCCACGGTTGGCCAACGGCAAGATTGATCGCAAGGCGCTGCAACAGCTGGCCGGCGCGGCGGCGAATAGCCAGGACGCCGCGCCGCGCGATGGACTGGAGCAGTTGCTTGCCACGCGTATGGCGCAGTTGCTGGGGCTGGAGCGAATCGGCATCGACCGCGACTTCTTCGCCGCAGGGGGGCATTCGTTGCTGGTGATCAAGTTGGTGGCCGGTATCCGCAAGCTGCTGCAGTGCGAGATCCATCCAGGGCTGGTCTTCGATCATCCGACGGTGGCGTCCCTGGCGTCGGCCTTGAAGGCGGTGGAAAGCAGCCCGGGGCAACTGGAAAAAATGGCCCAGGTGCGTTTGCGCATGGATGCGATGAGCCCCGAGGAAAAGGCCCGCTTGACCGAACAGGCGCGGCAGCAGCAAGCCGCCAGGGTCGCCCAGGGCAACTGACCCGGCGGCAGACCTGAGCCCGGGCTCATCACGTCGGCCCCAGGCTCTGCGCGGGAATGCCTCGCCGGGCGCCCAGCGTTCGGCGGTTGAAGGGAAAAAGGGACGTCCCTTGCTGTGAACCCGCCGCTAGCGCGGGAGCGATCATGGATAAGCAGGAACGAAGGCCGTCGCTTGACTGCGACGGCCTTTTTTTAAACTTTGTTACGTGAATGATAAATAAACTCATTCCGGTTTTTTGCAGATGCTTCGTCTTACTAAGGTGTGTAGGCAAATCGGGTCGGGCAGGGCAGCCCGGACAGCGGATTTGTCCAGCAAGAAAATTGCCGTCATCCAGCCGCATGACCGCGCCCGGGGAGGGGCCGGTCAGCGCGCACTGATGCATTGCCAGGGGCAATCGTCAGGGCGGGTTCACCAGTGCTGGCGGACGGCGGGCCATTCGGCCCCATGGACCTTTCACTTCTACCAATAATAGAGAGCACGATGTCATCCATTCATGAGTTGAAACCTCTGTTCAAGGCACTCGTCATGTCCCGCGGCCTGCGCTCGCGTGGCGTGTTGACCGGTCTGGGGCTGGCCTGCGCATTGCCCTTCAGCGCTCAGGTGATGGCGCAGGACGTCAGCATCGACATCCCTGCGCAACCGTTGCCCAAGGCCTTGCAGGCGTTCGGTCAGCAGACCAACCAGCAGGTGATCTACAACGCTGACGACCTGGCCGGCCTGAAGAGCAACCGCGTCAGCGGCAAGATGAGTCCCCAGGCCGCCATCGCCGAACTGCTCAAGGGCACCGGCGTAAGCTACAGCCTGGAGGGCAACACGCTGATGCTGGTGCGGGGTTCCGCGGCGGGAGGCCTGGAGCTGGGCGCCACCACCGTCAAGGCCACGGCACCGGACGCGACGACCGAAGGCAGCAACTCATACACCAGCAACGCCGTGACCATCGGCAAGGGCACCCACACCCTCAAGGAAATCCCCCAGTCGATCACCGTCATGACGCGCAAGCAGATGGATGACCAGAACCTGGTGGACCTCAAGGACGCGGTCAACCAGACCACCGGTATCGTCGGCCTGCAGGGCGTCGGCCAAGGCATGATCCTGTCGTCGCGCGGCTTCCAGATCGACGACTGGCAATACGACGGCGTGCCGATCCCGCGCAACACCTACTCCCTGGGCAACTGGGCGACCCAGGACCTGATCTTCTTCGATCGCCTGGAAATCATGCGTGGCGCCTCCGGCCTGCTGCAAGGCACGGGCAGCCCCGGCGGTGCCGTCAACCTGGTGCGCAAGCGAGGCCAGAGCGCCCCGACCGTGACCCTGACCGGCAAGGCCGGCTCCTGGGACCACTACGGCCTGCAACTGGACGCCGGCGGCCCGCTGAACGAAGCCGGCAACATCCGCGGCCGCATCGTCGCCGACGAAGACCAGAGCAATTCCTTCGTTGACCATGCGTGGAACAAGACCCACTCGCTGTACGGCGCGCTGGACATCGACCTGAGCGAGGCCACCACCCTGGGTCTGGCGGTCAGCCGGTCCGAAGGCGAGTCCCGGGGCAACATCCGCGGTCTGCCACGCTACGTCGACGGCTCGATGCCGGACGTTTCGCGTTCGACCTATACCGGCGCGCGCTGGAACCGTTCCGACATCGACGTCACCACGGTCTATGCCGATCTGGAACACCGCTTCAACGAGGACTGGGGCTTCAAGGTGGGCGCGGTGCACATGACCGAGGATAACCAGGCGAAAAACCAGCGGACGCAAAATGGCAACGTGGGCCTTAACCTGGATGGCACCGGTGTGCAATATGCCGACTTCGTGACTGACTTCCAGTCCACCAAGGTCGGCTTGGACATGAACCTGTCCGGCAAGTTCGAAGCCTTGTCGATGCAGCAGGAAGTCATGCTGGGTAGTAACTACTCCCAACTGGAGACCGATGACAAATACGCTCGTACGTTCAACAGCAGCAGCGACAACATCTTCGATCTCGACAACAACCGGCCGGATATCAGCTATGACAGCCTGGTCAACGCTTCGAACGGGCGGGGGACCCTCAGTAAATACGATATCCGCCAGAAGGGTGTGTATGGCACCTGGCGCGTCAAGCCGGTGGACGATCTGACGCTGGTACTGGGCTCTCGTGTCAGTTGGTATGACTACAGCTACAAGTCCAAGACCCAGAACTCGAGCGGCATCACCACGAATACCCCTAGCACTGGAACCGAGACCGGAGAGGTCACGCCCTATGCCGGTGTCATTTATGACCTGAGCCGTGAATGGGCGGTGTATGCCAGCTACACCGATGTCTTCCAGCCGCAGACCAACCTCGACCCCAACGGTTCGGTGCTCAAGCCTATCATCGGTACCAACTACGAGGTCGGCCTCAAGGGTGAGCTGATGGACGGCCGGGTCAATACGTCCCTGGCGGTGTTCCGTTACGACCAGGAAAACCGTGCGATTCCCATCGCCGGCTGTACGGGTGTGAATTGCTCCTCGGCCGCAGGGGAAGTGCGTAGCCAGGGCATCGACGCCGAAATCAGTGGTGAAGTGACGGAGAACCTCCAACTGTTCGCAGGCTACACCTACAACACGACCAAGTACCTGGAAGAGCCGGGCAAAGAGGGCAAGGTCTTCAGCACCTGGACGCCGAAACACATGTTGCGCGCATGGGGCAACTACCGGTTCACCGGCGACTGGAGTCGTCTGAGCACCGGGCTGGGCTTTACTACCCAAAGCCATACCCTGGTCTACGACTATGACCGTGAGATCCCAGGCTACACCGTATGGAATGCCCGCGTTGGCTACCAACTGACGCCGGAGATCGATCTGGCGGTCAACTTCAATAACCTGTTCGACAAGACGTACATTGCGCCCGGTTACAACCAGCTTAATGGCAACAACAACTTTGGCGATCCGCGTAACATGATGTTCACCGTGAAATACACCCCGCAGTTCTGATCCCCGCGTCAACCATAAAAAACCGACCCGCCTTGTGCGGGTCGGTTTTTTATTGGGTTGCGTTCCAGCTACTTTGCAAAAAAACGAAAACCTGTGGCGAGGGCGCCAACTCCCTTGCCACAGGTTTATCGTTTGTTCTTCGGTGTGGCGCTACTGCGTTTGCGCCGCGCTGCCCAGGAATGCTTCCACCAGCGAATCGAGCAAGCCATCGTCGAAGATCATGCTGCGATGGCGTAAAGGCGAGTGCACCGAGCATTGCAGCTCCCCCGTCACGCTGTGGGCCTGGATCAAGGTTTCGCAGAACGCCAGTTCCTGCGCTGTCTTCTCCGTTTGCGTCCACCAGCAACTGGGACGTACCCGTACCGGCTTGAAGGTGAACCCGTCGAAGGCTTCCAGCAATCGGTTATGCACCGAGAACGCCTGGGCGTTCATGACCTCCTCCTTGACGCTTTGCACCACCGACAACAGGTCGCTGCGGCCTGGTTCGATCTGGCTGGCGGCCCAGTCATGGAAGGCCTTGACCGTGCTCTCGGGGTGTTCGCGCCGATAAGCCGCGGTGCGTTCCGTGAGGGTGGGGAACAGCAGGTCGAAATATTCGATGGCTTCCACCAGGTCCTGGGAAGCCAGGTCGGCTTTTTCCTGGCCGGGCACATGCCGACGACGGGGCAACGTCTCCGGGTACAAGTGCTCAGGGATCGTGCTGTCCACCAGGCCCAGGAAACCGACGGTATGGCCCTGGCTTTCCAGCGTCGCGGCGATGTCCAGGGCAATCGTGCCGCCCAGGGACCAGCCCATCAGGTAGTACGGGCCTTGGGGCTGGGCCTTGACGATTTCCCGGCTGTAGTCGGCAATCATCTCGTCCCAGGCTTCGGGACCGACATGGGGTTCGCTGAAGCCGCGGTGCATGACGCCGAAGGTGCGCGCCCGATTCTGCAGTTTGCGCGCCAGGGGTTGGTAGCAGAACACGATGCCTCCGCTGGGGTGCAGGCAAAACAACTGCGGGCAGCTGGCGGGGGCCTGGTTCAAGGTCACCAGGCATTGAGCCTGTTCCCGATGCTTCTGCGAGATGAACAGGGCCAGTTCGGCGATGGTCGGGTTGCTCAGCAGTTCCTGCAGGCGCACCGTGATGTCCAGGCGTGCCTTGAGGCTGGCGATCAGCTCGATTGCCAGGATCGAATGCCCGCCCAGCTCGAAGAAACTGTCGTCGATGCCCACGCGCTCGACCCTGAGGGACTGTTGCCATAGCTGTGCCAGGGCTTGTTCCAACTGGGTGCGAGGCGCCACGTAGCGCGCATGCAGGAGGCTGGCGTCGGGCTCCGGCAAGGCCTTGCGGTCGAGCTTGCCGTTGGCGTTGAGAGGGAGCCGGTCGATGAACAGCAGGTGGCTGGGCACCATGTAGTCCGGCAGGTGCGCCTTGAGTTCGGCCAGCAGGCTTTCGCGCAGCTCGTTGCCGGAGGATGGCGTGGCGATGACGTAGGCCACCAGTTGCAGGCCACCCGGACCATCATGGGTCAGCACGACACAATCCTGCACGGGTGGCAGCCCTTGCAGGCGCGCCTGGATTTCCCCCAGTTCAATGCGGAAACCGCGAATCTTGACCTGGTGATCCAGGCGTCCGATGTATTCGATGCTGCCGTCGGCACGGTAGCGGGCCTGGTCGCCGGTGCGGTACAGGCGTCCGCCCGGCAGCGGGTCGAACGGATCGGGAATGAAGCGGCTGGCGGTCAGGTCGGCGCGCCGGTGATAACCCCGGGCCAGGCCGGCCCGGCCGACGTACAGCTCACCGGTGCAGCCCTTGGGCACCGGGTTCAGGTGCGCATCGAGCAAGTACCAGGACAGATCGACGATGGGCTCGCCGATAGGGCTCGCGGCCTCGCTGTCCAGATCTTGCAACGACAGCGGTCGCCAGGTGACATGGACCGTGGTTTCCGTGATGCCATACATGTTGATCAGCTGTGGCGTGCGGTCCCCGAAGCGTTCGAACCAGGGGCGCAAGCTCTGCACATCGATGGCTTCACCGCCGAAGATCACCTGCCGCAGATGCTGGTCAAGGGGCTGCCGTGACGCGCAGGCAACCTGCGACAACGACTTGAACGCCGACGGTGTCTGGTTCAGCACGGTGACGCGTTCGTGGCACAGCAGGGCATGAAAGTCTTCCGGCGAACGGCTCACGGCGTGGGGCACGATGACCAGCCGGCCGCCATGCAGCAGCGCGCCGAAGATCTCCCACACGGAAAAGTCGAAGGCGTAGGAGTGGAACAGGCACCACACGTCCCGGTGGCCGAAGCTGAACCAGCGGTCCGTGGCCTGGAACAGACGGGTGACATTGTGATGCGCCAGCAACGCCCCTTTGGGCTTGCCCGTGGAACCCGAGGTGTAGATCACATAGGCCAGGTTGTCCGGGTGCACCGGCACATCCGGGTTGTGCTCGGGACATCCGTCATCGACGTCCTGCGGATCCAGTGACAGACAGACCGTACCGGCGGGCAACGCCAACGAATCACGCAGATGCGCCTGGGTCAGGACCCGCGTGATGCCGCTGTCCTGGATCATGTAGGCCAGGCGGTCGGCCGGGTACGCCGGGTCCAGCGGCACGTAGGCGCCGCCGGCCTTGAGAATCGCCAGCAGGCCGATGATCATCTGCGGCGTACGCTGCGCAGCGATCCCCACCAGCACATCGGGCCCCACGCCTTCGGCGATCAGCCGATGGGCCAAGCGGTTGGCCTGCCGGTTGAGGTCGGCATAGCTCAGGTGTTGCCCTTCGAAGGTCAGGGCAATCGCGTCGCCCGTGGTGGCCGCGTGGCTTTCGATCACGTGGTGCAGGCATCGCTCGCGGGGCAGTTGGGTCGGTTGCCGGTTCCAGTCGTCCAGGGTCTGTTGGCGCTCCCGGGAACTCAGCAGTTGCAGTTCGCCCAATGCACATTGCGGGGTGTCGATCAGGCCCTGCAACAGGTTTTGCCAATGCTCGGCCATGCGCTCGATGGTCGCCGTCCGGTAGAGATCACGGCTGTACTCAAACGTCGCCAGTAATTGCTGCGGTGAATAATCGACATCCAGCGACAAGTCGAATTTGGCCTGACTGTCGCCAGTGGGCAGAAATTCCAGTGCCAGTCCATCCTGGATCGACATCGATGTCGTGGGCGCGCCGGTGCGCCAGTTGAACAGGACCTGGAACAGCGGGTTGGAACCCTGTGCGCCGGGGCGTTGCAATTGGTCGAGGATCAGTTCCAACGGGTAGTCGGCATGTTCAAGCGCCGCCAGGGATTGCACGCGCAGGTCGCGAAGAAAATCCAACGCGGTGCGCGTCGAATCGAGCTGCGCCCGATAGACTTGGCTGCTGACGAAAAAACCCACCAGCTCCTGGCTTTCAGGGCTGTTGCGGTTGGCGTTGGGGACGCCGACGGTGAAATCGTTCTGGTTGGCGTACCGGCCCAGCAACAGTTGCCAGGCGCCTAGCGCCACCACGAACGGCGTAAGCCCCTGGCGTCGGCAAAACGTCTCCAGGGCCTGGGCCAGGGCCGGTGCAAGTGTCACCTGGACGCGTCCGGCCATGTGCTGCTGGCTCGCGGCGCGAGCGAAATCCTGAGGCAGTTCCAGAACGGGTAGGTCATGGCCCAGGCACTGGCGCCAGTAGTCGCCGCTGCGCTGGCAGGCCGTGCTCTGCAGGTATTCGCCTCGTTGGTGGGCTGCGTAGTCGGCGTATTGCAGGGGCAAGGCCGGCAACGGTGAAGCGTCGCCGAGTAGGGCGCGGGCGTAGGCCTGGGTCAGGTCCTGCATGAGAATCGTGTTGGACCAGGCGTCGGAGACGATGTGATGCATGTTCAGCAGCAGCACGTGTTCATCGCTGTCCAGCCTGAGCAGCGTTGCCCGCATCAGCGGTGCCTGGCTGAGATCGAAGGGGCGCCTGGCGTGCTGTTCGATGCGCCGTGCGAGCTCGATGGTCCGTGCCTGGTGGTCGAGCGCGCCAAGGTCATCGCGCTGCAGGACCAGCCTGGCGTTGCGCTCGACCACCTGGGCCGCCGCGCCATCGATTTCAGTGATCGCGGTGCGCAGAATGTCGTGTCGGTCTATGACCCGGTTGAGCGCCTGTTCCAGGGCGTCGGCATCGAGCTCGCCCGTCAGGCGCAGGGCCCGTGGCAAGTTGTAGGCCGAACGCGTCGGGTCACGCTGTTGCTCCAGCCACAAGCGTTGCTGGGCGAAGGACAAGGGGGCGCGGTCCAGCCGGTCGCGGCCGGGCCCGTCGGGAATGCTGCCTTCGGCCTCTTCGAGCAGTAGCGTCAGCAGGTCATCATCTAGCAGTTCGTTCATGGTGTTCTCGCGGTAAACAGCATTGCGTCGGGTCGGTTCAGGCAAAGGCCTGCGGGGCTTTTTCACTGATGACCCGACCGGCCTGCATCCGGACCAGTTGGTCGGCGATATCGAAATAACGGTCATCGTGGGAAATGACGATGATGGTCTTGCCCAGCGCTTTGAGTTCCGGCAGCAGCTGCGTATAGAAAATCCGGCGGAACACCGGGTCCTGGTCGGCGGCCCATTCGTCGAAGACCAGCACCGGGCGGCCTTCCAGCCAGGCGTTGAGCAGGGCCAGGCGCTTGCGCTGGCCGGTGGAGAGGTCGGTGGTGCTGAACACGCCGTCGTGGATGCTGACCTTGTGGGCGATTTCCAGGCGTTCCAGGTAGCGGTTGGCCTCTTCAGGCACCTGCTGGTCGCCCTGGACCAGTTCGTCGAACAGGTAGTAGTCGGCGAAGATCGTGGTGAACAACTGGCGGTAATCGTCCCGTCCAGCGGCTGTCACCGGTTTGCCGTCAAGCAGGATATCGCCGCGCTGGGGCGGGTAGAGCCCCAGCAAAAGCTTGATCAGCGTGGTCTTGCCGCCGCCGTTCTCGCCGACGATGAAGACGATTTCACCCTGGGTGATGGACAGGTTGACCGGCCCGAGTGCGAAGGGTTGGCTGCCCTCGACTGCCGGGAAGGCATAATGCACATCGCGTAACTCAAGTCGCTGGATCGTTGCCGTGGCTGCGTTCCTGTCATCGAGCAACAGGTGGGACTCGGGAGAGGAAAACTGCTCGGCCAGTTCGGCGATGCGCTTGAAGGCGATGTTGGCCCGGCTGATGACCGGCAAGGTCATCACCAGGTATTCCAGCGGGCCCTTCATGTACAAAAGCACCAGCACGAAGCCGCTGAGCACGGCCTTGTCGGTACCCAGCCAAAGCGATTGCAGGGCCAGGACCAGGCCGATGACCACGAAGAACAGCATCGAGCCGAAGGTCTTGGCGACCACGAAGGTATTGACCGAGCGGATGTTGGTCGCGCAGATGTCATCGGCGGTCGCTTCGATGCGCTGGCTGAACATGCGCTGGCGGCGTGGACGGTGGATGCGCAGTTCCTTGGCACCGGCGGCGATGGCGCTGTAGTGCTTTTGCAGGGCGTCCTCGGCCTCGCGGGCCGCTTCGAACCCCCTGATGCCCCGCGCCCGGGCCACGTACTGGATGACGGTGCCGATCACCAGCGCCACCAGCAGCACCGCGAACATCGGCAGCGAAAGGTACGCCAGGTAGGCCAGGCAACCGAGGGTGACGGTGAATGCGATGGCCAGTGGAGCGAAGGAAAACGCGAAGTTGCTGACCATGTTGACGTCATGGGTCAGTACCGGGATGAGCCGGTGGCTGCGAAAGCGTTCGATCTGCTCGATGGGGGCCAGCAAGACTTTCTTGCCCAGGGATTTACGCAAGCCGGCGATGATGTTCTGGCCGACATGGTTGGTTCCGATGTCCGAAAGGATCGAGGTCAGCAGGGCCGCCGCGCAGAGTCCCACGAACGTCGCCAGCACCTGCGGCGTGGGCTTGGTCGCGGCATTCAAGGCGTCGTTGATGGTGGCGAGCAGGGCGGTGATGCTCAGGCCACCCAGCATGCCGAGCAGAATCGACGCCACCACAATGAGCCGGAAAGGCTTGAGCAGGCTGAGCACTTCACTGAGGGCTCCGCGGGAGTTCGAGGTCATGGGGTTCCCCTTGTAGGGCCGGTGACGGCAATGGTTCAAGGCGCTGGCGCGAGGCACGGGCAGGGTGGTGTGGGCAGGGCGGTCACGGTTCACATATCCCGGGCCACCCGGAACCCCAGCCAGTCGCCCCGTGCGTCGGGATAGACCGCGTTGCGGTTGCCCGAGCGGGAGAACACCGGCGCTTCGCCCCAGTCATTGCCGCGGATGCGCCGCACCTTGCAGTCGCCGCTGAGCCAGGCGCTGCCGTCGCTCGGGGCGCCGACGTAGTCCGGGTTGTAGCAGTCGGCCGTCCATTCGTAGACGTTGCCGTGCATGTCGTACACCCCGAAGGCGTTAGGCGCGAAGCGTCCGGCGGGGGACGTGAAGTTGTAGCCGTCGGCCGCGCCGTAGGTATTGGCGTGCTGGGCGATGCTATAGTCCTTGCCGTCATCGAAGGGGAAGGGGAACGGGCCGGTGCTGCCGCCGCGGGCCGCGTATTCACGCAACGACTCGCTGACCAGGCGGTATTGTTTCCCGGTCTTTTTCGACAGCCACGCCACGTAGGCATTGGCTTCTTCGAAATTCATGCACACCGCCGGGTGCATGTCGGTGTACTGCTTGCCCGGGTCGCTGCCCTGGTAGTCGGGAACACCGGCCTTGCAGGCACGGCCGGGGCGCTTGTCGGCGTCGGGCATCGTGTAGCCGGTGTCCTGCAGATAAGCGAACCATTCGCCCTTGAGCACTTGGAAGCGGCTGATGGCCACGGGCCTGGCGAATGTCACCGGGTGCATCGGTCCTTCATCGGGTTCGCGGCCGACTTCGTCGTCCGGGGTGCCCATGGTGAAGGTGCCACTGGGCAGCACCACCATTTGCGGGCAGTCCTTGCAGTCCCGGAATACCTGGCCCGGCTGTGCCGCCTGGGCGCCGATGCAGAGCAGGCCGGTGGCGGCGGCGAGGGCCAGCGCGGGCAGTGTCTTCACTGAAAAACTGTGCAACTCACGGTTCATCATCTTTCTCGATAAAGTCAAAGAAGGGAGCGGTTCAGAGCGTCTTGCTCAGCAGCCCCATGAAGTGATCGATCTCGGCTTCGGTATTGAGTAGCCCAGGCGCGGTGCGGACCACTGGGCCGGCGTCGCGATGCACCGCGTCGGCAATCACCCGGTTCTTCATCAGGTAGGCGGCGATCTCGTCGCTCTCGCGGCCCTTGACCCGAAAGAAGGTGAAGCCGGCCGACAGGTCCGGGCTCAAGGGCGTGACCAGCTCGATCTGCGGCTGTGCCAGCAACTGTTTTTTCAAGTAGGTATTGAGGGCATGGATGCGTGCCTGCACGTCGGCCTTGCCCAGTTGCAGGTGCAACTTGAAGGCTTCGTCCGCCGCCCAGCGATGCTCGAAGGCGTGGAAACCCCCTGGCGTCATCACGGTGGAAAACGCGGTGGCTTCGGAGAACGTTGGAATGATCGGCGTGACGTACTTGAGCTCTTCGCTGCGGCTGCATACCAGGCCCGTGCCCCGGGGGCCGAACATCCACTTGTGGGTGCCGGCGATGAAGAAGTCGCAGTTCATCGTCGGGAAATCGAGGTCCTCGACACCGAAGCCGTGCACGCCATCCACCACGTAGACGATGCGCTGGGCGTCGCTGCGGCCCTGGTTGTGCTTGTCGACGAGCGCGCCGATCTTGTCGATGGGCAGCTTGACGCCGCTACCCGAGTGCACCCAGGTCATGCCCAGCACGCGAGTCTGCGGACGAATGCTGCGGTCGATGGTGGCGAGGATTTGCGCCTCGCTGGCCTCGTGGGCGCTTTCGAACAACTTGATCTTGCGCACCTGTGTGCCGTTGCGCTGGGTACGCAGGCCGAGGATGGTGTGGGTGGAGTAGTGTTCGTGGGCGGTGGTGAGGATCTCCTGGTCGGCGCTCACCTGAACGCCGCCATAGATCATCGCCAGGCCTTCGGTGGTGCTGCCGGTAAGGGCGATCTGTTTGGGGCTCGCTTGCAGGTAGCGACCGGCCCAGGTCCGGACGTTTTCCTCGCGTTCTTCGGTGACCCCCAGGTCCCAGTCCATCAACAATCCCGGATTCTTGTCCAGCGCGGCGCGGTGTCGTTCGATGGCTTCGCGTACCGGACGCGGGTGGGTGGTGACCAGGAAGTTGGAAAAATGCAGGTAGTCCGGATCCTGGTCGAACAGCGAGCGCAGCTGTGTCCATTTGTCCCGGGAAATCGGCGGCAACGGATCGGCGATCGCCGGGGCCGGGAGGCTGGCGGCCAGTGGCAGGCCGGCGGCGAGGATGCCGGCCTGCTTCAGGAAAGTACGGCGTTCATTCATGGCTGGACGGCCTTCTGGTTCGAGGCCACGGCTGGCCGGGCGGCTTTCTGCACCTGGTCCCAGACCCGCAGGAAATTGCCGCCCCACAGCTTGGCGATATCGGTTTCGGAGTAGCCACGGGTCAGCAGCTCGGCGGTGACGTTGCGAATGTCGCCCACGTCCTCCCAGCCTTTCACGCCGCCGCCTTCGTTGAAGTCCGAGCTGATGCCGACGTGGTCGATGCCGATCTTGCGCACGGCATAGTCGATGGCATCGCCCAGATCCTTGAGGCTGGCCTTGGGTTCTTCCTCCAGGATGCCGTAGAGCTGGGCGGCGTATTCGCCAAACCGTTGCTCCGGCCAGGCGGCGATGATCGGGTCGCCTGGCATCAGTGCCATCGCCAGGTTAGGCAAAGGCGGCAAATCGAAACGCGCGCGCAGGGCGTTGAGTTTGTCCTGGGTTTTTTGCGTCAGTGGGCGCAGGTACTGGGAAAAACCGACGATCTGCACCACGCCGCCGCTGGCCTTGATCAGTTGCATTTCCTTGTCGCTGAGGTTGCGCGGGATGTCCACCATCGCCCGTGGCGCCGAATGGGAGGCCACCAGTGGTGTGCGGCTCAGTTGTGCGACTTGCTCCAGGGCCTGGGTCGACATCTGCGACACGTCGATGATCACGCCCAGGTCGTTCAGGCGGCCCACGGCTTGCTTGCCGATGTCGGAAAGACCGCCCAGGGCGTCGGCGGAATCGTTGAAGAAGGGCAGCGGCCGCGAAGAGTCGGCCCAGTCGTTGTTGCCGATGTAGCTGAAGCCGAACATGCGCATGCCTCGCGCCGTCCACAGGTCCAGCAGGCTCAGGTCGTGGCCCAGGGGATAGGCATTGAGCATGCTGATGAAAATCGCGAACTTGCCTTCGCCGTGCAGGCGTCGCAAATCATCCGGCGTGTAGGCGATGGCGACCTGGTTGGGAAAATCCCGAACCATGCCGGTGATGATCTTGTAGCGTACCTCCTGCTGGTTGCGCGCCTCTTCGACGAAACCGGCGGTGGGCCTGTGGGGGGCGTTGGGGCCGTTCCACAGCTCGGGCCAGCCGAAGATGGTCAGGGCTGCGCCGGACAGGTGCCCGCGGTTGGCTTTCACCAGGTCGAACTGGCCCTTGCCGTCCTTGTCGGCCTCGTTGCCGGCGGTGCCGAAGTCCAGCGGCACGGTGATGTGACTGTCGAAGGAGAGCAGGCGTTCATGCAGCTCCCGGGCTTGCTTCATCACCTTGACCGGGTAGCCGGGGTTGTCCCGCCACCAGTGGTCCCAGGCCGCGAGGCCACCACCGACCACCAGCGCCAGGGCCAGGGGCACGCCGATGAACAGAGCCTTTTTCGAACGTCGTGTTGTCATTGCCGATCTCAGTCAGGTTCGCCTTGGAAAGACAGGCGCGGGGGCCTTTGCTATCTGGGGGGAACGAGTGATCGGGCGGGAAATTTAGGCGTTCTCGGGCCCGCCATCCCGAGCAAGCTCGCTCCCACCATCTGGAATGCGCTCACCTGTGGGAGCGAGCTTGCTCGCGATGAGGCCCCCCGTTTCCCTATAAATTTGTCAGTCCACCCATCGTTCTAGCTTGGATAAAGCCCGCTCCAGGGCCTGACACAGGTAAGGCAATGACGATTTCTCGACGATGGTTCATGGCAGGCCTGGCGCTGACCGGCGCCGCCGTGCCTGCGGTGTATTACGGGCATCGCGAATTGACCCGGCCGGACCCCACCATCACCCCCGGCGAGGCTTCATTCGATGTGGCGGACGTGGCGGGCCAGCGCCGGGCGGACAAGCTGCGCGGTATCTGGACGATCCGCTTCACGGGACGCGATGCCGGCCTTGACGGTCTGCCGCCCGAGGGGCTGCAGGTATTCCTCGACATCGCCCACAAGGGCCGTGGCCTGGTGGGATGCCTCGATACCGCCGAACGCCTGCGCGCTGGCGACGAGCCTCGTTACCGGCTGCTGGGCGACCTGGCCGGCGCCGACCCCAGGCAATTGAGCTGGCGACTCACCGGTGCCGAGCATGCGGCGCCGGACTACGAATTCATCATGACCCTGGACGAGGTCTGGGCCGGCTTCGGCAATGCCGGCCGCGCCACGCTCAGCGGTCGGGTGTCGCGCCTGGACCGGTCGGCGGCCCTGCCGGAACTCGACAATCAGTTCATCGCCCTCAAGCAAGCGTTCCCCGAAGCCCGCGAACGCACGCCGCTGAGCCCTGCGCTGCTGGCCTGGCTGGTGTCGCCCGAGCATCGTCTGTTCCATCAGCTCTGGCATGCCTCGCGGGATAAATGGCACGCCCTGGACGAAGACAAGCGCGACGCCCTGCGGGGCCTGGGCTGGCAGCCCGGGCCTCGGGACCAGGAGCGTGACGCTCGCGGCCCGCGCAAGGACCGCAACGGCTCGGGCATCGATTTCTTTTTCATGCATCGGCACATGCTGGGGACGGCGCGTTCGTTCCAGCCGCTGCCGTCCTGGCAACGCTTTCCCTTGCCGCAGCCAGAGCTTGACCGTGATCGCCTGGGCTTCGCCCGGTATTTCGACAACCTCGACGGTACGGCCTTGCCGCCGACCTGGCTGGCCGCCGGTGACGAGCAATACGCCCAATGGGTGAGCGACATCAAGACCGCGGAGACCTACCACAGCAATTTCCTGGTCTGGGAGTCGCGTTACCGGGATCCGCGTTACCTGTCGAAACTGACCCTGGGCCAGTTCGGCTCGGAAGTGGAACTGGGCCTGCACGACTGGCTGCACATGCGCTGGGCCTCGGTGCCTCGGGACCCGTCCAACGGCCACCCGGTGCCGTTCGCCCGCGATCAGGCCGACTTTGCCCAGCGCTGGTTCGCCCCGGAGAACGACTTCCTGGGGGATCCGTTTTCGTCCCATGTCAATCCGGTGTTCTGGGCTTTTCATGGCTGGATCGACGACCGCATCGAAGACTGGTTCCGGGCCCATGAGCGTTTCCATCCGGGGGAAGTGAGCCGGCTTGAAGTCAAGGGTGTGCCCTGGTTCGCCCCGGGCCGCTGGGTGGAGATCGCCGACCCCTGGCTGGGCCCGGACACCCATGGCTGCAGTACCACGCCAGGGTTGCAGGTTGGCCGCTCGGTAGAGATGGATCCGGAAACCATGAAGCTGGCCCTGCGCATCACCTTCGGCAGCGATGACAAAAAGCTTTCCAAACTGTTGCGCCGGGTGCCGCAACGGCCCTGGTATGCGCGCAATCTCAAGGCCAGACCTGTGTAGTGCCTGGCGAGGAGACCTGTTAGTTCTTACAGCAGACAGCCTCGTCCTCTCGGCATAGAGTGCCTGCACTGCCATCGGATCATCTGCCAAAGGAGGCTTCGAATGGAAACCAGCAAAGGCATCCTGATTACCTTGACCGAGAAAACCGGGACGACTTTCGGGACGGTGGAGATTGATTTCGTGACCCGCATGACGGGGTTCATCGATGACGACCCGGACACTGAGTTCATCGACTCGATTGTGTCCGCCTACGGCGTCCGGGTGACCAGGACAAACCCGCAAGGTCCCCTCGACAGGGTTTCGGTACATGGAGACATGGACGGGGATAATGACGTTGACGCGGCCGACAGTCAGGCGCTGATCGATCTCGCCATCGCCGCAACCAGGGTGCCCGAACCGGCAGGATAAACCCAGGCCACAGTGACCGCGGTCCGTCAGATACACCGCCATCGCGGGCAAGCCCAGCTCCCACAATGACAGCAGCTTGTCAGATACACGGCGAACCCCTGTGGGAGCGAGCCTGCTCGCGATAGCGGCGGCACATCCAGCATCACCGGTTCAGGTAGACCGCATCGCGAGCAGGGCTCGCTCCCACAAAATGTGGCTCTTTCATATTGGGGGGCTTGATAGGACTTTGCTCAGGGCTACGGCCGTTCGGCGATATCCAGGGCGCGGTTCGCCAGCAGTTCGCCCAACTCGACCATCTGCTGGATCCCCAGCGCAAAATGCCGCCGCGAACCCTCCAGCTCGAACGCCAGTTCACTGGCCATGACATTGACCGAGGCCAGGGTCTCGCTGAGGTTGGCCAGCAGGCATTCCATGTCCACGCCTTCTGCCACGGTGAACAACTGGCCCGGTAATGGATTGGTCTTTTCAGGTTTGGGGTCGAGGTAGAAGGCGAGGGCGCGGTCGGCGGCTTCGTTGAGTTTTTTCGAGTCGTCTTCGGGGGGATTGGGGGTGATCTTGAACATGGTGCAGCTCCTGGTTATTCACGTGGGCTGACATTCATCACTTGCAGATGATGGGTGGCAGCTATGCGCGGGTCTGCAAGACCGGGAAACCAGGCACCCGGCAGACCCGAAGGTCTCCCACACACAGCCGCCATGAAACGAACAAAACCGTCTCGATGGGCTTGCGGCTACGTGCCTGGTTTTCGTCGGGCTTGCAGACCCGATCGCTGAAATCAGCGATCCGGAAACAGTAAAAGCCACGAGCCAGGCACACAAGCCGGCGGATTCTGGCGCAGTTGTAGGCAATGGCGCAAGGCGATGTAGCCTCGCTCGGGAGTCCTAAATGGCAGGATAAACAGAATCAAAGCCGGACACCCTGTGTACGGACATCGCCCACAGCTGCTTCAGAATCCGCCGGCTTGTGCGCTTTGTGCTTCATCGGTAGGTTGAGATTTGTCGCTACTGCTCTCTGAATTGGCCTGTATTCCCCATGCTGATCTATACTGAGCAAGCATGAGCACAGTTTGTATTGAAAAATTCATATGGAACAGTAGGTTGTGTACTTTTCGGGCTTAGGTGCCGTTTGAGGTGAGACATGATTATCGAGGAGCGCATCAGGAGATCAATCGCCTTGCGAAAGGACGACGTGTTTCTGCGCTCTGAATTTTCCAAGTTCGGCAGTTCCGCACAGGTATCCCGAGCGTTGCGTCATCTGGTGGCTAACGGTGTATTGGTCAGACTTGGCGTTGGCGTCTTCGCGAAGGCTAAAAACAGTGTGCTCACCGGCAAGCCAATCCCGATACGTCCGCTTGAAGTTCTGGCGCCTCTGGCTCTGCAGAAGCTTGGCGTGAAGATCACGGCGGGGCGCGCGTTGCGTGAATACAATGCCAGCGACAGTTTGCAGCTTCCCGCCGGCGTTGTTTTTGATACAGGCTCACGCCGTATTATCCGCAAGCTCGGCTTTGGTGGGCGCTACGTAGTTTATGAAAACCATCACGCCTGAGCAGGTTGAGTTGATTGATGCGGTACTGGCTGAGGTTGAGGTCGGTTTTCTGACCGCCAGCATTCTTGAAAAAGACATCCATGTAACCGATGCCTTGCAGCATCTGATGGGAATACAGTTTCCGGGCATTCGATTAGTGTTCTGTGGCGGGACGAGCCTGTCCAAGGCCTATCGATTGATCGAGCGCATGTCAGAAGACGTTGACTTGAAGATCGTATGGGACAAGTCGAGCATGTTCAGTGCTTCGGCTCAAAAGCGACACCTCAGTCAGTTGAAGGCTGAGGTTTCCCAGGGGCTCGCCAGGCTTGGCTTCGAAGAAATCGTGGACGCGCGTATTGCCCGGAATGAAAACCGATATTTCTCCAGTCGTTGGCAATATGCACCTCAATACCCGCACGACTTGAGTTTGCGCCCTTATCTGAGCCTGGAACTGACCGCACGAATGCCTGAGTTCGAAGTGACTCTGCGACCGCTGGAACACTTGGTGGATAGACTTGCCGCAAGGCCTGGGTACTTGGGAAGTATCCCCTGTGTAGCGGTTGAAGAAACACTTGCGGAAAAAGTCATTTCATTTCTTCGGCGTTATGCCCAGCACCAGGCCGGGGCCATGCTTCAGGCGTGGGACGATACATTGGTGCGTCATATCTACGACGTTTATTGCATCAGCCTTGCCGATCCTGCCGTCAGCGAACGAGCCGCCAGCGGTTTCAAAAAACTGGTGAACTTCGACGCCGCTGAATTTGGTCGGCAGTTTCCTCCGTTCGCTGCCGATCCAGGAAAGGTCATGCAGAGAGCCCTCGATCAAAGCAGCTCGGACGCGGCGATTCGTGGCCAGTATGACGCGAGGCTGATGCCGTTGATTTTTGGCTCCATCCGCCCCGGCTTCGACGAGGCTTTTGCAGTGTTTCGTGAACACGCCGAGTTGTTGATTCGAACTCTTTGAATGCTTGGTCAGATTAGCTGGCCTCCGCGTGTTACTTGGTTTTAGCCTTACATCACCTGCCACCCACCACCCAATGCCTTGTACAACGCCACGCTAGCCTGCACCCGCGCCAATCGCAATTGCACGTTCATGTCCTGGGCGGCGTACAGCGTCCGTTGGGTTTCCAGCACCGTGAGCAGGTCTTCTGCGCCGGCCCGGTAGCGGCTCTGGGCGATGTCGAAGGCGGTCTGGGCCTGGTGCAGTTCTTCGGTCTGCCACTGCCGTTGCTGGTCCAGGCCGTCGATGCCGTTCAGGGCTTTCTCGACATCGGCGAAGCCGTTGACGATGGCGGCGCGGTAGAGCTCCAGCAACTCCTCCTGGCGGGCGGTGGCCCTGTCCCGTTCGGCCTTGAGGCGGCCGTTGTTGAAGATCGGCGCGGCCAGGCCGGCGCTGAGGTTGTAGACGTTGTTGCGCAACAGCTGGTCGGCGATGTCGGCACCGGTGGCCAGGCCCAGGCCCAGGGTCACGGAGGGCAGCATCGCGGCGCGGGCCACGGTGACGTCGGCCTGGGCCGCCGCGAGGCGCGCTTCGGCGGCGGCAATGTCCGGCCGCCGGCGCAGCAGCTCGCTGGGTACCCCGGCGTCGACGGACGGCCAGTTCAGGCGGTCGAAGGGTTCATCCTCGATCCGGATCGACTGCACCGGTTGTCCCAGTAAGGTGGCCAGGGTAATCAGGGCTTCCCGGGCCTGTTGCTGCACTTGGGGCAACCGGCGCTGTTGGGCCGCCACCAGGCTTTTTTGCTGGGACAGCTCCAGGGCCGTGGCGCTGCCGGCGTCGTAACGGGTCTGGACCAACTGGAGCACGTTGTGGGCGTTGGCCAGGTTCAGCTCGGCGATGCGCTGTTGTTCGCGAAGGGACAACGCCTGGGTGTAGCTATTGGCGACCCCGCTGAGCAGGGTCAGCTCCACGGTCGCCTGGTCGAACCGGCTGGCTTGCAGTGTGTTCAGCGCGCTGTCCCGGGCCGCCCGTTTACCGCCCCAGAAGTCCAGCTCGTAGGTGGCGCTGAGGTGGGCATCGTAGTAATCGATGGTGCGGTTGTTCCGGTCCACGTCCAGCTGGCTGTAACCCTGGCCCCGCAGCAATTCCTGGCGGTTGCCGTTGAGCCCGGCGGTGATCTCGGGCAGCAGTGGGGCACCGGCGATCACCGCGCTGGCCTGTGCCTGGCGAACCCTGGCCATGGCGGCGGCCAGGTCGTGGCTGTCCAGGCGCGCCTGTTCGATCAGGTGGTTCAATTGCGTGCTGCCAAATTGCGTCCACCATTGCTGGTTATCGGCGCGAGCATTGGGCGTATGGAGGCTCTGCCAGGCCGGTGGTGGCTGGATGCCGCTGTCCGGCGCTGGCACCGGGCTGGCGCAGGCCGCCAATAGCAGGCTGGCGGCCAGGAGGGTCAGGTGCGCTTTCATAGATTGGGATTCATTCACTGGTGAGGGCCGCGACCGGGTCGAGGCGGGCGGCCTTGCGAGCCGGCATGAAGCCGAAGACGACGCCGGTGACCAGGGCGCAGCCGAAGGCGCCGAACACCGCCAGCCATTCGAAGGCCACGGCGATCCTGCCCAGCAGCAACGCGCCGCCCACCAGCAGGGCCAGGCCGATGCCAGCGAGCCCACCCACCACCGAGAGCATGACCGCTTCGGTGAGGAACTGGCGCAGGATGTCGCGCTGGCGAGCGCCGGTGGCCATGCGGATGCCGATCTCACGGGTCCGCTCGCGCACGGTCATGAGCATGATGTTCATCACGCCGATGCCTCCCACCAGCAGCGAGATCGCAGCAATGGCCCCGAGCATCAGCGACAGCGTGCCCTGGGTCCGGGCTTCGGCCTGGATCATCGCGGCGTTGTTGGTCAGTTCGAAATCCTGCTTGCCGTCGTGCAGGCGCAGCAGGGTCCGGGAAATGGCCTGCTCGGCCTCCTTGACCTTGCCCGCGTCCCGGGCGGCGATCACCACGTATTCGGGATGACGGGTGCCGAACAGCCTGACGCTGGCGGCGGAGTAGGGCACGGCGATGCGGTTGTCGGCGTCCGAATCCCCGGAACTGGCGCCTTTTTCCGCCAGTACGCCGACCACCTGGAACGGCATGTTCTCGATCAGGATATAGCGGCCGATGGGATCGGCGATGTCCTTGAGCAGTTTCTGCCGGACCTTGTGGCCGATCACCGCCACCGCCGCCGCGCCTTGTTCATCGGCGTCGGTGAAATAGCTGCCCTCGGTCACCGGCCAGTTGAAGATCGTCGGGAAATTCGTGTCGTTGCCGCCCACGTAACTGGTGTGGTCGAGGTTGCCGAAACGCACGCTGGCGTTGGCGCCGTTGACCGGCATGATGCGTTGCACCTCGGGCAGGGCGGCGAGGGCCGCCAGGTCATGCTCGCTGATGATGCCCTTGGCGGCGCGTGGAGTGGGCGCGGAGCCGTTGAGGTACATGATGTTGGAGCCGAACGCTCCCATCTGCGCCATGACCTGGCGCTTGCTGCCTTCGCCCACCGCCAGCATCACCACCACCGAGGCCACGCCGATGACGATGCCGAGCAGGGTCAGGGCGGTGCGGAAGCGGTTGATCCACATCACCCGCCACGCCGCCTGTACCGCGTCCACCAGCTCGCCTTTCCAGGCGCCGTTGTGTTCGCTGCCGGCGCTCAGGCGCTGGCGCAGGTCCACGGCCTGCAGTGCTTTCGGGTTGGCTCGCGGCGGTGGCGTATCGGTGCGGGCGCTGTCGCTGATGATCAGCCCGTCGCGGACCTCGATGATGCGTTTGGCCCGGGCCGCCACTTCGCGGTCATGGGTAATCAGGATCACCACATGGCCCTGGCTTGCCAGTTCGTCGAGCAAGGCCATGACCTCGATGCCGCTCTGGCTGTCGAGGGCGCCGGTGGGCTCGTCGGCGAGGATGATGTGCCCGCCGTTCATCAAGGCCCGGGCAATCGACACCCGCTGCTGCTGGCCCCCGGACAATTGATGCGGACGGTTGCCGGTGCGGCTGGCCAGGCCCAGGCGTTCGAGCAGGGCGCTGGCCCGGGCGTGACGCTCGGCGGCAGAGGTACCGGCGTAGATGGCCGGCATCTCGACGTTTTCCTGGGCCGTGCCGGACGGGATCAGGTGATAGCCCTGGAACACGAAGCCGAACGCCTCGCGCCGCAACCAGGCCAGTTCGTCGCTGCCCAGGCGAGCGACGTCCTCGCCGGCAAAACGGTACTCGCCGCTGGTAGGGCGATCGAGGCAACCGAGGATGTTCATCAAGGTGGACTTGCCGGAGCCGGACGCCCCGACGATCGCCAGGAAATCCCCGGCATGGATCGACAGGTCGATGCCGCGCAGCACCTCCACCCGCGGACTGTCGCCGCCACCATAGGCCTTGCGGATGTCCCGCAGTTCGATCAGGGGCGTGTCCATTCAGCCCCCGTTGCCAGCGGCCGGACCGATGAGCACCCGCTCGCCCTCGCTGAGGCCGTCGAGGATCTGGGTGCGCAGGCGATCGCTGACGCCGGTCCGGACGCTGCGTGCCTGGACATCGCCGTTGGCGGCCAGCACCCGCACCTGGCCGGCGTTGTCCTGCAAGGCCGCGGTGGGCACGGTCAACACATCGTGGGCCTGGGCGGCGACGAAGAACACCTGGGCGGTCATGTCGGTCATCAGGGCGCGGTCGGCGTTATCCACATCCAGCAACACGGTATAGAGCACCACCCGCTCGGTGCCGCTGCGCCCTCCCGTGGGGCTGCCGCCCTGGCTGGCTTCCAGCGGGCGCGGCGGCACGGGGAGAATCTGGCGCACGGTGCTGCTCCAGCGCCGGCCGCCCCCCGCCAGGGTGGTGAAGTAGGCGGTCATGCCCGGCTTGACGTGACCGATGTCCGCCTCCGACACCTCGGCCCAGACCGTCATCGGCGACAGCCGGGCGATGCGCAGTATCAGCGGTGTCTGTTGCTGGGCATTGAGGGTCTGGCCTTCCCGGGCCCCGACAGCCACCACAGTGCCGGCCATGGGCGCATAGATGCGGGTATAGCCCAGCTCGGCCTCGTCACTGCGCAGGCTGGCCTGGGCCTGGCGGATCTGGGCCTGGAACATGTCGATGCGGGCCTGGGTCGCGCGCACTTCGGCCTGGGCCGTCTGCACGTCTTCCTCGCGGGTGGCGCCGCCGGCCTTGAGCTGCTGCTGACGGCGGAATTTCTGCTGCGCCAGGTCGTGCTGGGCCCGTTGTTCCTGGAGCTGGGCCTTGAGGTTTTCGATGGAGAAGCGCCCGGCATCCAGCCTGGCCTGTTGCGTGGAAGGATCGATTTCCACCAGCAACTGCCCCTCGCGAACCTCGTCGCCGGCCTCCACGTGGATCTTCTGGATCTGCCCGGAGGCCTGTGCGCCCACATCCACATAACGTCGTGGCTGCAACGTTCCCAGGGCGGTCACGCTGTTTTCGATATCGCCCCGGGTGACGGCGACGGTGGCCAGGGGGGCGTTATTCGGTACCACCGCCTGCCAGGCGGCGAAGGCCACGGCTGGGAGCACGGCGAGAGTCAGAAGCCAGGCGCGACGGGTAGGGCGGGGACGTTTCATGCAGGGTTCCGGCCGGTGAAATCGGGCCCGTTCCAGGGAGGCGGGGACGGGGGCTGTTCTGGTAAACGAGCGCTTTGAACGGGAATTTACTGGCTTGAAACACTTGGTAGCAGGTTGAAGGGAAGACAACTCAATCGCCGATCCATGGATGTGGTGGTGGCGGGATTTATCTGTGATACAAACGAATGCTTTAAATCTATATGAGAATTACTATAAATTACGCGATTGAATCTGACACCATCGTGCTACCGCCTTTTCGAGCGGGCCGGGTGGCAGAGGGGTAGCTGTCGCAGCCATTGCGCACGGGAGTCATGTTGGAAAACTACTATCGCGAGCTGGTGTGTTTCCTGAACGCCAGGCTAGGCAACCGCCAGGCGGCCGAGGATGTGGTGCATGACGCCTATGTGCGGGTGCTGGAGCGTGCCAGCGATACGCCCATCGAACAGCCCCGGGCGTTCCTTTATCGCACGGCGCTGAACCTGGTGATCGACGGGCATCGACGCAATACCCTGCGCCAGGTCGAATCCCTGGATGTGCTCGACAGCGAAGAACGTTTCTTCACACCATCGCCCCATACCAGCCTCGACCATGGCCAGCGCCTGGACATGCTGCAACGTGCCCTGGCCGAACTGCCGCCGCTGTGCCGGGAAAGCTTTTTGCTGCGCAAGCTCGAAGGCCTGTCTCACCCGCAGATCGCCGAGCGCCTGGGCATTTCCCGGGCACTGGTGGAAAAGCACATCGTCAATGCCATGAAACACTGCCGTATCCGCGTCCGGCAGTGGGACAAGGGCTGAACCTCGTCGCGCGTTAAATTTCCTTTCATCGTCCTCGTTACCACTCAACAGCAACTACTGACGACTTGCCGGCCCGGTTGCATGGGCACCGCCGGCCGGTTTTCCCGGCTTTTCGCGCCCTGTTGAGGGGCTTCTCTCCAGAGGACACTGGACATGACACAGGCAACTGCAACGCCCCACGTTCACGATTTGATCGGCATCGGCTTCGGCCCCTCGAACCTGGCGTTGGCCATCGCGTTGCAGGAGCGCGGCCCGGTCCAGGGCGAGCTGGATGCGCTGTTCCTCGACAAGCAGGCCGACTATCGCTGGCACGGCAATACCCTGGTGACCCAGAGCGAGCTGCAGATCTCCTTCCTCAAGGACCTGGTGACCCTGCGCAACCCCACCAGCCCCTATTCGTTCGTCAACTACCTCAAGCAGCACGGTCGCCTGGTGGACTTCATCAACCTGGGCACCTTCTACCCGTGTCGCATGGAGTACAACGACTACCTGCGCTGGGTCGCCGCACAGTTCGCCGGGCAGAGCCGCTACGGCGAGGAAGTGTTGCGTATCGAACCGGTGCTGCAGCACCAGCAGGTCGAAGCCCTGCGGGTGATCTCCCGGGACGAGCAGGGCAAGGAGCGAGTGCGTACCGCCCGCTCGGTGGTGGTGAGCGCCGGTGGCACGCCGCGTATTCCGGCGGCATTCAAGGCGTTCAAGGACGATCGCCGGGTGTTCCACCATTCCCGCTACCTGGAGTGCATGGCGGCCCAGCCTTGTGTGAAAGGCCAGCCCATGAACATCGCCATCATCGGCGGCGGCCAGAGTGCCGCGGAAGCCTTCATCGACCTCAACGACAGTTTTCCTTCGGCGCGGGTCGACATGATCCTGCGCGGCTCGGCCCTCAAGCCGGCCGACGACAGCCCGTTCGTCAACGAAGTGTTCTCGCCGGAGTTCACCGACCTGGTGTTCCAGCAACCCCACAGCGAGCGCGAGCGCCTGATCAACGAGTACCACAACACCAATTATTCGGTGGTGGACATCGACCTGATCGAACGCATCTACGGCATCTTCTATCGGCAGAAAGTCTCCGGCATCGCCCGCCACGCGTTCCGTACCCTCACCACTGTGGAAAAAGCCACCGCCACCGACGCGGGCGTGGAGCTGGCGGTACGCAACAACGCCACCGGCGAGGTGAGCGTGCGTCTCTACGACGCCGTGGTGCTGGCCACGGGATACGAGCGCCAGACGCACCGCACCTTGCTGGCGCCGCTTGCGCAATACCTGGGCGACTTCGAAGTGGACCGCAACTACAAGCTGGTCACCGACGAGCGCTGCAAGGCTGCGATCTATATGCAGGGTTTCTGCCAGGCCAGTCATGGTCTGAGCGATACCTTGCTGTCGATCCTGCCGGTGCGCGCCGATGAGATCGCCGGCTCGCTGTATGAGCATGCCAAGCACCACGACCAGAGCCGCCCGGTACGCGACCAACTGCTGGCCGCGGTGTAGACGACATCAGCGCGATCCCTGTGGGGGCAGGCGGCACCCACAGGTCTTGTTCACGTCTTTTCGGCGGGCCTGGGCCATAAGTCGTTGGCCTCAGGCAGGCAAATCCTCGGAAATTTCCTACACTCAATCCACGCCTGTCACCGTTCGATAGGCGTATGGACGGTTCGCTGTTCCCTCGCATTGGCAGTCTGAACCTATCAGCCGGTCACTCGGGCTCGACCTGAAGCCAGCGGTGCGCCGGGCCGATTTCGCCAAGCGAAACCCCGATTCAGATGATGCAGCTTCTACGCACGGGCCTGGTGGCACTGTTGCTGGGCTCGTTGAGTGTGATGCCACAGGCTGGCGCGGCTCCCGAATGGCTGGAGGTACTCGGGCGCTCTCACGTGGACGATTATTCGGTGTCCCTGGAGGCGGCGGACCAGGCTTGGTTGCGGCAGAAGGGCACGTTGCGGCTGGGGGCCTCGGCGCCGGATTACGCACCCTTCAGCATCACCGGCAATGGCCGCGACTATGAGGGCCTGACCGCCGACTACGCGCAGTTGCTCGGGCAGTTGCTGCAGGTCCAGGTGCGGGTGCTGCGCTATCCGTCCCGTGCCGAATCGCTGCAGGCGCTGCGCGAGGGTGAAATCGACCTGCTCGGCACGGCCAACGGCTTCGAGGCCGACGATCCGGCGCTGGTGATGTCGCGGGCCTACGCCGATGACCTGCCCACCCTGGTGGCCCGCATCGACGACAGCCAGGATCTGCCCCCGGACCTGGCGGGCAAGCGGCTGGCGATGCTCTACCACTATTTGCCACCGGAACGGGTCGAGGCGTTCTATCCCGACGCGGCCTTGCAACTGTACCCCTCGACATTGAGTGCCATCGGCGCCGTGGCGTTCGGCCAGGCCGATGTCTATCTGGGGGATTCCATCAGTTCCAACTACCTGATCAGCAAGAATTACCTGAACAACGTCCAGCTGGCGGACTTCTCGCGCCTGGAAGTACAGCCGTTCGCCTTTGCCCTCAGGCGCGACAATGCGCGCCTGCTGCGGCTCGTCAACGCGGCGTTGCAAGCCATTCCCACCGGCGAAAACATGGTGATCCAGCGCCGCTGGAGCGCCGGCGGCGCGAGCATGCCAGGCCAGCAGGCGCTGCATTTCAGCGTCGATGAACAGCGTTGGCTGGAGGCCCATCCGCGGATCAGGGTGGTGATCGACGAGAACTTCCTGCCGCTGACGTTCACTGACGAACAAGGTCATTTGCGGGGCATCAGCGCCGATGTGCTGGCCAGGATCAGCTTGCGCACCGGCCTGAAGTTCGATATCCAGCGTGGCAAATCGGTGTACGACCTGATCGACCAGGTCAGGAGTGGCCGGGCCGATGTGTTGGCGGCAATCACCATCAGCACCGGCGCCGAGGATGACGACACGCTGCGTTTCACCCGGCCGTACCTGACCAACCCCTTCGTGCTGGTGACCTCCCTGAAGGGCAAGGCTCCGTTGACCCTCGACCAGATGGAAGGCAAGCGGCTGGCGCTGGTGCGAGGCAATGTCTTGCAGCCCTACCTGCAGGAAACCTTTGCGAAGGTGCAACTGGTGCCTGCGCAAAACGTGCCCGAGGCCATGGCCATGGTCGCCGCCGGTACCGTGGATGGTGCGGTCAATTCGTTGATCAGCGCCCGCTACATGATCTCGCGCCAATACCGCGACCGGTTGCAGGTCACCAGCACCGTGGGCACCTTGCCGGCACGCATTGCCCTGGCGACCCACCGGGATGCGTCGCAGCTGCATGGCATTCTCGACAAGGCGCTGCTGGGCATCTCTCCCGAGGAAATGGACGAGCTGACCAACCGCTGGCGCAGTGAGGTGGTGATCGATGACAGCTACTGGCTGCGCAACCGCACCACCATCGTCCAGGGATTTGCCATCGCCGCGCTGCTGTTGCTGCTGGCCCTGGGCTGGGTCGCTTATCTGCGGCGGTTGCTGGAGCAATTGCGTGTGGCCAAGGCCAGCGCCGACGACGCCAATCGGGCCAAGACCACGTTCGTGGCAACCATGAGCCATGAAATCCGCACGCCAATGAACGCGGTGATCGGCATGCTGGAGCTGGCGCAGAAAAAAGCCGAACAAGGCGTCGTGGACCGGGAGGCTATCGAGGTCGCTTCCGGGGCGGCCCATGGCTTGCTGGATCTGATCGGCGACATCCTCGACATCGCCCGTATCGAGTCAGGGCGCCTGTCCCTGGCGCCGGAACGGGCCAACCTGCGGCAGTTGGTCGAGTCGGTGGCGCGGATGTTCGAAGGCCTGGCGCGACACAAGCACCTGGACCTGCCCCAGGACCTGGGCGAGGCGGCCAATCGCGATGTGCTGATCGATCCGTTGCGCTTCAAGCAGATCGTCTCGAACCTGCTGGGCAATGCCATCAAGTTCACCGACCGGGGACAGGTGCGCCTGAGCCTGCAGGCCGAGCCAGGGCCTGACGGTGAGCGCCTGGATATTCGCCTGCGGATCGAAGACACCGGTTGCGGGATCGCCCGGCAAGACCAGGAGCAGCTGTTTCGCCCTTTCACCCAGGCCCCTCACTCGCGCCAGTCGGCTCGCAGCGGGGCCGGGCTGGGATTGGTCATCAGCCACACCTTGTGCGAAATGATGGGCGGTAGCCTGACACTGGAGAGTGCGCCGGGGCAGGGGACTCAGGTGGAGGTGCGCCTGAGCCTGCCCTTGCTCGACGCCCTGGCGCCGGTTCCCAAGCTGGAGGTCGAGCCGGCGACGTCGGCCCGGCGGCTGGACATTCTGGTGGTGGACGACCACCCGGCCAACCGTCTGCTGCTGTCCCGGCAGTTGAGCTACCTGGGGCATCGGGTCGAGGTGGCCGAGGACGGTGTCCAGGGGCTGCGCGCCTGGCGCGACGGACACTTCGACGCGGTCATCAGCGACTGCAACATGCCGTCGATGAACGGCTATGAACTGGCCCGGGCCATTCGCGCCGACGAGCGCATCCGAGGCCAGGCGCCAGCAGTGATCCTGGGGTTCACGGCCAATGCCCAGCGCGAGGAAAAGGACCGCTGCGTCGAAGCCGGGATGGATGATTGCCTGTTCAAGCCCATCGGTCTCACGGGGCTGAGGGCGCGCCTGGAGGACGTCATCGATGCCCGGGCCGGCGGGACGGAGTCCGCCGCGGCCATCGACGACCTCGACTTGAGCAGCCTTGAAGAACTGACGGGGGGCGACACCGCTTCGCTCAGGGAGCTGCTGGGCACCTTGCTGCGCAGCAATACCGACGACGAGGCACATCTGGTGCACCTGGCAGACCGCCGCGATGTGCCTGGGCTCGCGGACCTGGCGCATCGGATCAAGGGCGGGGCGCGGATGATCCAGGCACAACACCTGATCGCCGCCTGCGAAGCCCTGGAGGATGCCTGCCGAAGCGCCGACGCCTCATCGGTGGCCAGTGCGGTGGAGGATCTGCGCCAGGCCATGGAGCAACTGGCCCAACGTCTGCAGGACCATCTGGCGGGAGGAACCGCCCGTGCCGGACCGCGAAGCGATACCGGCGGTTTTTTGCGCGAATGACATGGCAATCCTTGCGTCGGGGATGGCTTTTTCCGACTCTTTTTAGGACTCGTCCTACAGCGCCCCCGAAAAGCTTCCTCTAGCCTGACGCCCCTTAACGTTCACGAGCCGGCTTCTGGCACTTTGTACGAAAGTCGCGCAGGCACTTTCGGTACGAAGCCTAGCCGTCGCGTTGTCATTGGGATGCCTTGTCATGCCGAACAAAGCACTACGTATCATGATTGCCGATACACAACATTCTCATCGGATGAGGCTCGAGTTCCTGTTCAACCAGCAGGGCTATTACCGCATTGCCCCCGTGAGCCACGCGCAGGAACTGATGACACTGGTGGAGTACACCAGCGAGCCGTTCGACCTGCTTGTCGTCGATGCCTGCCTGGCAGACGGCGTGCTGCAACTGCCCGGTCTTTTCCTCGACAACCCCCAGCTGCGTCACGGGCTGATCTACAACACCCGCCAGGCCGGGCTGTTGTCGGTTCCGGTCTCGCGTCGCTCCAGTGTGCAGCTGCATCCTGCGCCACTGCCCGACCTGGCTTCACTGGCGCGCCTGATGGAACAGGTCGATCCCCAGGAACACGGGGTGGGGCAGACCTGGAGAAGCTCCGCCATCCAGGGGCTCGGCGGCTGATCTCGACCATTGGTCGGGACTGTCAGACCTGACAGGTGGCCCGGCCTGCCGCCTGTGCAAGAGTCCGGTGCAGTCATGGCATCGGTGTCGTCAATTCATCTGGGGAATAGCCTTGAAGAACGTGTTGATCGTGGATGACCACCCTGTCATACGGGGGGCGCTGCGGCTGATTTGCCAGAACGAAGGGTTTTCACGCGTCAGAGACGCCAGCGGCGTGGCCGATGCCAGGGCGCTCATCAAGGAAAGTGCGCCGGACCTGGTGATTCTGGACCTGGTGATGAATGGTTTCGATGGCCTGGACCTGCTGGTCTGGATCATGGCCCAGCACCCCGAATGCGCGGTGCTGGTATTCACCTCCCAGGATGCCCAGCACTTCTGTAACCGTTGCATCTCGGCGGGAGCGAGGGGCTTCGTGACCAAGCGAAGCGACCTGAAGGAACTGGCCAAGGCGCTGCACGCCTTGAAGTCCGGTTATTCCTATTTCCCCCAGATGCCTGTCCGGCTCGACCTGCGGCAGCGCACCGAACAGCAGGCCCTGGAAAGCCTTTCCACCCGGGAGCTGTCCATCCTGCGGATGCTCGCCATGGGCATGCGGGGCAAGGATGTGGCCGAATCCCTGTTCCTCAGCCCGAAGACCGTCAGCACCTACAAGACCCGTCTGCTGGAAAAGCTGGGCTTGAAGACCCTGGTGGGGTTGTCGGATTTTGCCAAGCGCAATCACCTGTAAACCGTGATCGTCCTTCAGGTAGAACGCTGAGGCTGGTTTTTGCAGCCTAGCGGATCGACGGTGTGGCTTTTAATCTGTCTCCATGGCTTGGCCCTACCGGATTTGGAGACGCAGCATGAAAAGCATCATCGGCCTTTACACCAGCCCCCGGCCCCATTGGGTCGGCGACGGTTTCCCGGTTCGTACCCTGTTTTCCTACGACAGCCTGGGCGAGCACATCAGCCCGTTTCTGCTGCTGGACCACGCGGCCCCGACCGAATTTTCCCCTACCCGGGAGCGCCGCGGAGTCGGCCAGCATCCGCACCGGGGATTCGAAACCGTGACCATCGTCTATCAGGGCGAACTGGAACACCGGGACTCCACCGGCAGTGGGGGCAGGATCGGCCCGGGTGACGTGCAGTGGATGACCGCCGGATCCGGCATCCTTCATGAGGAGTTTCATTCCCAAGCCTTCGCCCGCCAGGGTGGGACCATGGAAATGGTCCAGCTGTGGGTCAACCTGCCCGCCAAGGACAAGATGGCGCCGGCCGGCTACCAGACCCTCGTCGCCGGCGAGATCCCGGATATCGCCCTCAAAGGCGACGCCGGCCGCCTGCGCCTGATTGCCGGCACCTTCGAAGGGCAGCAGGGGCCGGCGAAGACCTTCACCCCGATCGACGTCTGGGACATCCGCTTGAACGCTGGCAAAAGCCTGGACCTGGACCTGCATGAGGGACGCAATGTCGCGCTGGTGGTGCTGCGCGGTGCGGTCTCGCTCAACGGTCGCGAGCGGGCCGAGGCCGGGCAGCTGGCTCTGTTCGACCGGGCGGGAGACCGGATGACCCTGCAAGCCAGCGAGGATGCGGTGGTGCTGTTGCTCAGCGGCGAGCCCATCGACGAACCCATCGTCGGCCATGGTCCGTTCGTGATGAACAGCGAGCAGGAGATTCTCCAGGCCTTCACCGACTTCCACGCCGGGCGCTTCGGCCAGATGGACGACTGACTGGCGCATGCGATGGACGGGGCTGGTGGCTTTGCTCACCCGCCCTGGATCCCTTGTGGGACGGGCTTGCTGGCCAAACCACGACATCGGTGGACTTGCTTGTCGAAATGTTGCCCTCGTCGCGAGCGGGCCCGCTGGCACAAAAGTTTGTGGCGTGTGCAATTTGTGCCAATCTTCGCTCCAATGATTTCCTGGAGCTGTCCCGATGCTGTCTCTGATCACCGATCATCCGATGCTCTGCGCCCTGGTGCTGCTCGTGCTGGACCTGCTGTTGTGGCGGCTGGTCAGTACGCAGCGGACCTACTGGAAAATCGGTGGTCGCCTGGTGATTTTTTCGTTGTTCAGCATGCTGCTGTTCAACGAGGGGCTCAATCCGATGGTGCCGGCGCCCTGGGGCGACGATGTGCCGCGGCATCTGGCGGCCACTGGTCTGCAGATTGCCTGGTGGCTGTTCGCCGCGCGGACCCTGACGGTGATGATCGGCGCGGCGATGATGCAGCGGGTCGGGCACACCGGACGCTTGCTGCAGGATCTGCTGGGTGCGGTGATCTTCCTGATCGCCGTCATCGCGGCCCTGGCCTACGTGCTGGACCTGCCGGTCAAGGGCGTACTGGCGACATCCGGCGCGATGGCGATCATTGTCGGCCTCGCGTTGCAAAGCACCCTCAGCGATGTGTTTTCCGGGATCGTGCTCAATACCACCAAGCCCTATCAGCTCGATGACTGGATCTCCATCGACGGCACCGAAGGCCGCGTCACCGACATCGACTGGCGAGCCACGCGGTTGCAGACGGCCCAGGGCAGCATGGCGGTGATTCCCAACTCCCTGGCGGCCAAGGCCAAGATCGTCAACTTCAGCCGGCCCAGCGATGTGCACGGTCTTTCCATCAGCGTCCCGGTCAGCCCCCACGCCCGACCGCAGAAAGTGATCGAGGCGCTGGAGCGCGCCATGATCGGCTGCCGCGCATTGCTCTCCAGCCCGGCGCCCTGCGTGACCCTCAAGAGCACCGGCAGCGCCGGGGCGGAATATGAGATCAGCGGGTTCGTGGCCTCCATGAGCCAGAAGCGCGAGGTGCGCAATCAACTGTTCGACCTGGCGTTCCGGCATCTTCGGGCTTCGGGCATCAGCCTGCTCTCCACCAGCGAGAACACTGCCGCCGCCGGTACGTCGCGGCCCCGGGCCCTGCTGGACAGTTCGAGCATTTTCGCCACATTGCGCCCGGAGGAAAAAGACACCTTCAGCCAGAACATGACCCTGCAGACCTTCCGCGCCGGGGACATGATCCTGCCCGCCGGGGAGGTCAGCGACCATCTGTTCATCATCGAGTCGGGGGTGGTCAGCGTGACCCTGGTGCGCAATGGCCAGGTACTCGAAGGCGGACGCATGGGGCCAGGGGAGGTGATTGGCGAAGCGGGAATCGTCTCCGACCAGGCCGCCCTGGCCAACTTCACGGCCAAGACGTTCTGCTCCCTGTATCGCATCGAGAAGAGCTACCTCAAGCCGTGCCTCGACGCTCGCCATGACATTGCCGATGCGATGAAGAACCTGCTGGACGTGCGCACCCACCTGGCCCAGAACCTGACGCGGGAGATGCCCAAGCCCGTCGCCAAGAAACGCTTCCTGCAATGGTTGCGCAGCCGCGCCTGAACAGGTCCTGAAGTCGGGGCCCCCTGAGGCGAGGAGATTTATCCCCGCTGGACTGCGAAGCAGGCCCATACGGTTGAGCAGGGCGTCTGCTTCGCAGCCGTGCGGGGATAACTCCCGTCGCCACAGGGACAATCATCTTCGATGCCCATTGGCCACCCGAACTTCCCAATAATTGGCTATTTGTACGGCGCCACCGCAAGGCTAACGTAGCGCCACACCCAATCGTTCTGGAGTTCACCATGCAACCGCGCATCGATTTTTATACCGCTTCCCCGGACGCCTTCAAGGCCATGATGGCCCTGGAAACCGCCGTTTCGAAACTGGGCCTGGAAAAATCCCTGCTGGAACTGGTCAAGCTGCGTTCCTCGCAGATCAATGGCTGCGCCTTCTGCATCGACATGCACACCGCCGATGCCCGCAAGAACGGTGAGACCGAGCGGCGCCTGTACGCCGTGACCGCCTGGCGCGAAGCACCGTTCTTCACCGGCCGCGAACGCGCCGCACTGGCCTGGACCGAAGCCCTGACCCGCCTGAGCGACACCCACGCGCCCGATGCCGACTATGCGCTGCTGAGCGAACACTTCTCCCCCAAGGAAATGGTCGACCTGACGGTGGCGATCAACACCATCAACGGCTGGAACCGCCTGGCGGTGGGCTTTCGCAAGATGCCTGAAGCCTAGTCGAACGCAAAGAGACCGGTGGGAGCGAGCCTGCTCGCGATGGGGTAGGGCATTCAATGTTGAATTGACTGTCAAGCTGCCATCGCGAGCAGGCTCGCTGCCATAGGACATTCTCGATTCTGAAAGCTTCGGACGACAGGCAGTGCAATAGGTTTGCTTCAGCTTAATGGGAAGAATTACTATTCACATCCCGTTTCCGCAGCGCGCCGTAATGACCCCCAAGTTGCCCCGCTTATCCGGTTTTTTCGAGCATTACGAAGAGTTGATCGGAACCTGGACCCGGCGCCTGCGCAATCGCGAGCAGGCCGAGGACCTGGCCCACGATACCTTCGTGCGGGTACTCGAGGCCGATTCGGCGGGGGTCGAGCAACCTCGGGCCTACTTGCACCAGACGGCGCGCAACATTGCAGTGGATGGCTATCGGCGCGAAGATCGACGGGGCGCCATGGAGGAGGCGGCGATCGATTTCAGTCAGTCGCTTTCCAGCGACCCGGAGCATTTCATGCACGCGATCCAGCTGGCGGACTCCATCGAACGGGCGCTTGCCGAGCTGCCAGCCAACTGCCGTACGGTGTTTGTCTGGCAGAAGATCGAAGGCCTGACCCAGGCGGAAATCGCCGAGCGCCTGGGGCTGTCAAAAAACATGGTGGAAAAGTATATGATCCGCACCCTGCGGCATCTGCGCGATCACCTGGACGGGCCTGGGCAATGATCCGCCGTCGTCTTGCACTGCAACCCGCTCACCTGAACCCGAGGACCTTCCATGATGGATAGCCGTGATTGCCCGTGTGGGCAGAACCGGGTTCGCGACGAAGCGGCGCAATGGTTCGTGCGCCTGCAAGCGCCGGTCATGGGGGTGGAGGAGCGTCGGCGCTTCGATGCCTGGCTGGACGAACACCCCAACCACCGAGATGAAATCCAGTTGCTGCAAGGCATCTGGAGCGCCACGGACCTGCTGCCCCGCGAGCGCCTGCAGGCCTTGTGCGAGCCCCCGGCCAAACGTCCCGCGCGCCGGCCGTTGCTGCGCTATGCCGTGGCCGCCGGACTACTGGCGGTGACGATCGGGCTGGGGCTGTTCAGCGGCCTGGGTTCTACCACCGACTACAGCGCAGAGTTTGCCACTGCCCTTGGCGAACGCCGGCACATCGCGCTACCGGACGGCTCGCTGATCGATCTCAATAGTCGCAGCCGAGTACGTATCCAGTTCGTGCATCATCAGCGCCGGGTGGAGTTGATCGAAGGGCAAGCGTTGTTTCGTGTCGAGCATGACGTCGGCCGGCCTTTTACCGTCGAAGCGGGCAACGGCCAGGTGACAGTGACCGGAACACGCTTCGACGTGCGCCGTGATGTCGACAAGACCCGGGTCGCGGTAGAGCAGGGCAGCGTCAAGGTCCAGGGGCGCGATCTGTCCCAGGCCAGCTTTGTCAGCCTGACGGCCGGCCTGGGTACCCAGATCGACGCCCAGGGCAAGGTGGCCACGCCCTATGCGATCAATGCCGATGCGCTCACCGCCTGGCGCAATGGCAAGCTGGTGTTCAACAACGCCTCGTTGAACGAGGTGGCCGAAGAGGTTTCCCGTTATCGCGCCAAACCCTTGCGGGTGGGCAGCGCGGCGGTGGGCAACCTGCGCTTGACCAGCGTGTTCCGTTCCGACAATCCCGAGGCGTTGCTCAAGGCCCTGCCGGACATCCTGCCGGTGGCCGTGCGAACCCTGGACGACGGTAGCCAGGAAATAGTTGCGCGCCAGGTTCTGCCTGAAAAGCCTTGATACTCGTTCATGCCGCGTTGAAAACCGGCTCGTGCGCGAGTCCGATCGCCATGCTCATTTACTCCAGTAAAGTCGAGCGCGACCCTGGCCGTTCCTCGCCGGTTTTCGCCTTGCCTACCTGCCCAAGATTTTTCAAACAGAGCCTGGATTCAGGTTTTTTTCGAGTTCTTCGTCTACTTGTCCAACTGCAACTGGTTTGTATTAACAGACGCGTATTCTTGCGATTCGACAGGACAAGGTTCGACGTGAAAACTTTTGCTAAAAACAACAAACGCCGCCAACCCCGCTGGTTGCCACTGGCCTTGACGTTGGCCGTCAACGCCGCGGTTCCCCAGGTTCTTGCCGATCAGGCGGCCAGTAGCATCCATATCCAGGCCCAGCCGCTGGGCCAGGCCTTGAGCCAGCTGGCCCAGCAGACCTCGTTGCAGGTGTTCTTCAGCCCCGAGCTGGTGGCTGGCAAGCAGGCGCCGGCGGTGGAAGGCAACCTGTCCCCGGAAGCGGCCCTGCGCCAGCTGCTGCAGGGCAGCGGCCTGCAGTACCAGCTCAATGACGGTTCGGTGACGGTGCTGCCGGCGCCTTCGGCCACCAACGGTGGCCCGCTGGAGCTGGGCGCCACGGACATCCAGGTGGTGGGCGACTGGCTCGGCGATGCCAATGCCGAAGTAGTGCAGAACCATCCTGGCGCACGCACGGTGATCCGCCGCGAAGCGATGCAAGAGCAGGGCGCCATGAACGTCGGCGATGTCCTGCGGCGTGTGCCCGGTGTGCAAGTGCAGGACGCCAATGGCACCGGCGGCAGCGATATTTCCCTCAACGTCGGTGTACGAGGCCTGACCTCGCGCCTGTCGCCGCGCTCCACGGTGTTGATCGACGGCGTCCCGGCAGCGTTCGCGCCTTACGGTCAGCCGCAATTGTCCATGGCGCCGATTTCCTCGGGCAACCTGGACAGCATCGATGTGGTACGCGGCGCTGGCTCCGTGCGCTACGGGCCGCAGAACGTCGGTGGGGTCATCAACTTCGTGACCCGGGCGATTCCGGAAAAGGCCACCGGTGAAATCGGCACCACGCTGGAAACTTCCCAGCGCGGCGGCTGGAAACATATCGACACGGCATTCCTCGGCGGTACGGCCGACAATGGCATGGGCGCCGCGCTCCTGTATTCCAGCGTGAACGGCAACGGCTATCGCCGCAGCAATAATGGCAACGACATCGACGACGTGATCCTCAAGACCCACTGGGCGCCTACCGAGGTGGACGATTTTTCCCTGAATTTCCATTACTACGACGCCAAGGCCGATATGCCGGGCGGCCTGAACCAGGCGCAATATGACGCCGACCCGTACCAGTCCGACCGCGACTGGGACACTTTCGCCGGCCGGCGCAAGGACGTTTCCTTCAAGTGGATCCGGGAAATCAGCGAACGCACCCAGGCCGAGGTGCTGACCTATTACTCCGACAGCTACCGTGGCAGCACCATCGCCTCTCGGGATCAACGCAACCTGGTGTCTTACCCGCGCACCTATTACACCTTTGGCATCGAGCCGCGGGTGTCCCATGTGTTCGACCTGGGCCCCACGACCCAGGAGGCCAGCGTGGGGTATCGCTACCTCAAGGAGGGCATGCACGAAGAGGCCAGTCGCCTGGCGTTGCGTGATAACCAGCCAGTGGTGCGTCCGGGGGCCGATGGCCATGTCTATCAGGACCGTACCGGAGGCACCGAGGCCCATGCGGTCTACGTCGATGACAAGATCGATATCGGCAAATGGACCATCACCCCGGGTATCCGCTTCGAAAGCATCAGCACCGAATGGCACGACCGCCCGGTGCTCGACAACGCCGGCCGTCCCGTGCAGGAAAAGCGCCGCAGCATCGACAGCAACGAGCCGCTGCCGGCCCTGAGCGTGATGTATCACCTGTCCGATGCGTGGAAGCTGTTCGCCAACTACGAGACGTCCTTCGGCAGCCTGCAGTATTTCCAGCTCGGCCAGGGCGGCGTGGGCAACGACACGGCCAATGGCCTGAGCCCGGAAAAGGCCAAGACCTACGAGATCGGTACGCGCTACAACGATGAGGTGTGGGGCGGGGAAGTGACGCTGTTCTACATCGACTTCGACGATGAGCTGCAATACATCAGCAACGATGTGGGCTGGACCAACATGGGCGCCACCAAGCACCAGGGCCTGGAAGCTTCGGTGCGCTACGACCTGGCCGCCCTGGACCCGCGTCTCGAGGGCTTGAGCGCCAACGCCGGTTTCACCTACACCCGGGCGACCTATGAAGGCCAGATCCCGAGCTTCAAGGGGCGTGACCTGCCGTTCTACTCGCGCCAGGTGGCAAACGTGGGCTTGCGCTACGACGTCAATCGCTGGACGTACAACCTCGATGCGTTTGCCCAGTCCAAGCAACGCTCGCCCGGAAACAACGTGAACCCCGACGGCAGTTTCAGCGACAACTACATCACCGACGGCACCGCCGACGGGCAGTTTGGCGACATGCCTGGCTACGTGCTGTGGAACGTGCGGGCCGGCTATGACTTTGGCGAGCAGCTGTCGAACCTGAAACTCGGCGCCGGGGTGAAGAACCTCTTCGACCACCAGTACTACACCCGTTCGAGCGACAACAACTCGGGGATCTACGTGGGGGCGCCGCGGACGTTCTTCGTGCAGGCCAGCGTGGGGTTCTGATGAGAACGCCTTGCGCAGGGCTCAGACTTTGAGCACTTTCCCACTGGCCGCCACCGCCACCAGTGACAGCGCAATCAGCCCGAACGCAATGCTCAGGCTGCTGCCATGGGCCACGAACCCGATCAGCGCCGGGCCGGCAAGGATGCCGGCGTAGCCGATGGTGGTGATGGCCGGTACGGCAATCGCTTCAGGCATCAGTGTCTGTTTGCCGACGGCGGTGTACAGCACCGGCACGATGTTCGAACAACCGGCCCCCACCAATCCATATCCCAGCAACGCCGCCTGCCACATTGGTGCCAGGGTCGCCAGCAGGAACCCGGCCGCGGCGGTCGCGCCGCCGTAGATGATCACGCGCCGGGCGCCCAGGCGACGCACCACTGAATCGCCCGTCAACCGGCCGACGGTCATCGTCAGCGCGAACGCGGCATAACCCAGCCCGGCGTAGGCGGTTTCCACCCCGCGCTCGGTGGTCAGGAACACCGCACTCCAGTCCAGCACCGCGCCCTCGGCCAGAAATACGATGAAACAGAGGATGCCGATGAACAACACCACGCCATGGGGAATGGCAAACGCCGGTCCCGAACTCTCACTGCCGTAGGGCAGTAGATGCGGCGCCGCCTTGAACAGCGCCACCAACAGCAAGGCGTTGACCACCAGTGTCGCCCCCAGGGGCGAGAGCCCCATGCCGAGCAAGGCACTGACCCCGGCCGCACCAATGATGCCCCCCAGGCTGAACATGCCGTGGAAGCCCGACATCATGGTCTTGCCACTGGCTCGCTCGACGATCACCGCTTGCAGGTTGACCGTCGAATCCACGGTGCCAAGCCCGGCACCGAACACGAACAGCGCGGCCACCAGCCAGGGTAGCGTCGTCATCGTCGCCAGCAACGGCAGCGCCAGACAGATCAGTATCGTGCCGCCGCTGAGCACCCGACGGCAGCCGAACCGCGCCGCCAGCGCACCGGAAATCGGCATCGCCAGGATCGACCCCACCCCCAGGCACAACAGCAGCAACCCGAGGGTGCCTTCATCGAGATTGGCCCGGACCTTGGCATAAGGCACCAGCGGCGCCCAGGCCGCGATGCCGACACCGGCGATCAGATAGGCAATGCGGGTGGACATCTGTTCCAGGCGTCCGGGGATAAAGGTTGGCGGTGGGGTGATGGCAGTCATGAAACGTCCTTGGTCTGGCGATGCGGTGGTGCGGGCAGGGCCCTATGCTTGCATATTCACTGACCGTGCTGCGACTCCAAGGTGCCGACCGCGTTGTCTGCATCGCGAGCAAGCTTTGATCCCACCGTCATGCGTTGACGATTTTGCTCCTGCAGGGGCGCTCGGCATAAAGTACTGCCTCTCGCTGGCGAATACCGGGTTGGTCCATGACGCAGTTTTATGATGCACGCGGCAATGTTTATGGTGTGGTTTCACCGCAACAGGTCCGTGCCCAGGGCATAGACCTGCCCTCGTCGGCCGGACAGGCGGCAAGGGCGAGGGAAGGTTGGACTTCAGCCGCCATCCATGCCTTCTGCAGTTGGGCGCCGGGCGAAGCCCCGCCGGGGGCCAAGGCCCATCGCTGCGACGGCTTGCTGATCGGGCCATTCCAGAGCGAGCCGCCCTTCGATCTGCTGATCGTCAACACCGATGGCACCCTGGCCGAGCGCAGTGGCAATGGCCTGACGATCTTTTCCCAGGCCCTGAAAGAACGCGGGTTGATAAAGGACGATGGCGATTGCCTGCTGCAGGTCCATCACGACAATCCCCATGGCGTGTCGCCGTTGCGCACATCGGTGCGGGCCGCCATGTTCGAGGGCGCACAGGGTTTCTGGTTGGACCTGGGGCGGCCGTCGTTCGGGCCGCAAGCCGTCGGTGCCCGGAACGTGGAGCGCGTGACCTTCCAGCAGCACGATGTCAGTCGGGTAACGGCGTTGCACGCCTTGAACCCGGCATGGGGCCACAACCAGTTCGTGAACATCGGCAATCCTCACTGCGTGACGTTGGTGGACAGGGTCGACGCCCTGCCGGACAACCCACAGATGCGCGCCCCGGCCTTGGCGCAGGGCCTGACCCGCATCGCCTTTGCCGCGCCCGCAGGGTCGGGTTCTCCTTGTCCGGCAGGGGTGAATCTGCAATGGGCGTGGCTCCAGGCCCCGGGACTAATCGTCGCTCGCGTCTTCGAGCGCGGCGAAGGCCCCACGGCTTCCTCGGGCACCAGCGCCAGCGCCGTGGCCAGCGCTGCGTGGCGAGTGGGCTGGGTCGCGGCGGGACCGGTGAGGGTTGTCATGCCCGGTGGCACAGCGCCGATCTTATTGGAACAACAGGATGAGGCGTTGGTGCGAGTTAGGCTGTTCGGCACTGCCAAGGCCATCCCGTGAATCCCTGTGTTCCCGGTAATGCCGAGGACCCGTCAGGCGCCACCGATGACGCCATCATGATCAGGCTCGTCTCCCAGCAGGGGCAGGTTCAATCCAACACGGGAGCAAACTCCACCACCGGCATCTGCCGCTTCATCAGCACTTCGCCATGGCGAATCGAGTAGAGCGGCAAGCCCTGGCTGCGGATCACTTCGTAGTCGCTGTCCGCCGACAGGATCAGCAGGTTCGCCGGGCGGCCGGGCTCCAGGCCGTAGCGCTCGCCCAGGGCCATGGCCTTGGCACTGTTGTCGGTGACCAGGTCCAGGGCGCTTTGCAGGTTGCGGTAGCCGAGCATATGGCAGATATGCAGGCCGGCTTCCAGTACCCGCAGGATGTTGCCGTTGCCCAGGGGATACCACGGGTCGACGATGGAATCCTGGCCGAAGCACACGTTCATCCCGGCTTCGAGCAATTCGTTGACACGGGTGACGCCGCGGCGTTTGGGGAAGGTATCGAAGCGCCCTTGCAGGTGGATGCTTTCGGTGGGGCAGGACACGAAACTGATGCCCGAATGGCCCAGCAGGCGGAACAGCTTGGCGCAGTAGGCGTTGTCGTAGGAGCCCATGGCCGTGGTGTGGCTGGCTGTCACCCGACTGCCCATGTCGCGGCTGCGGGCTTCTTCGGCAAGCACCTCCAAAAAGCGTGAGTGCGGGTCGTCGGTCTCGTCGCAATGCACATCCACCAGGCAACCGGTGCGTTCAGCCAGGTCCATCAGGAACTTCACCGAGCTGACGCCCTGGTCGCGGGTGTACTCGAAATGCGGGATACCGCCCACCACATCGGCGCCCATGCGAATCGCTTCTTCCATCAGTTCGCGGCCATTGCGGTAGGACTCGATGCCTTCCTGGGGAAACGCGACGATCTGCATGTCCACCAAGTGACGGCTTTCCTCGCGCACCTGCAGCATGGCCTTGAGGGCCGTCAGTTCAGGGTCGGTCACGTCGACGTGGGTACGCACATGCTGGATGCCGTGGGCAGCGAGGGCCTGGAGGGTCTTCTTGGCGCGGGTCCTGGTGTCTTCCTGGGTGATGGTGGCCTTGCGCTCGCCCCAGCATTCGATGCCTTCGAACAGCGTACCGCTCATGTTCCAGCGCGGTTCGCCGGCCGTGAGGGTAGCGTCCAGGTGGATGTGCGGCTCGACGAAAGGCGGCACCACCAGGTTGCCTCCGGCATCGAGGTCTTCCGGGCCAAGGCTGGGGGCCTCGGTCTGGCGGGCGATATTGGCGATCAGGCCGTTTTCCAGGTGCAGCTCATGCAAGCCTTCACGGTTGCGCAGGCGGGCGTTGATGATGTGCATCGGCGAGTCCTTGTTATAGGTCTTGGAGTGGCGCAACAGCGGTGCGGGTACCCATGACGCCAGTCAATACCACATACGTTAGCGCGCCGGTGGCGATTCCTACCAGTGGCGCGACCCATGGCGAATTGAATGCGGCGACAGTACCCAGCCCATAGGCCAGCAAGCCGGGCCAGTTGAAGGCTGGCAACCGTGCTTCGGCCAGGCGTGGATAACGGCCGCGCCAGCGAAAGAAGAAGTCGGCCATGATCACGCCGCCGATCGGCGGGATGACCGTGCCCAGAAGGATCAGGTAGGGCACCAGCAGGTCGTACATGCCCAGCAGGGCCAGCAGTGTACCGACCAGCGCCCCGCCCAGGGTAACGGCCTTGCGTCGACGGGTTCGCAGCAGGTTGCAGCCGGCCACGGCGAAGTTGTAGATGGTGTTGTCCTGGGTGCTCCAGATGTTGAGCAGCAGCATCGCCATCGCCGCCATGGCGAAGCCCTGCAGCAGCAACACCTCGACCACGTCCGGTTGCTGATAGACGATGGCGCCGTAGGCACCGATCAGCACCATCAGCCCATTGCCGAGGAAAAAGCCGATCAGGCTGGCCAGCACCGCAACCTTCGCCGAGCGGGAGAAGCGCGTCCAGTTGGTGGCCTGGGTCGCGCCGCTGACGAAGGTGCCGAACACCAGCGTGATGGCGGTGGACCAATCGAGGCTGCCTGTGGGAACCACGGCCAGCAAACCCTCGAAACCGCCGATTTTCGTCGTCGCCACCCACATCGACAGCATCAGCAGCAACAGCATGGCCGGTACGGCGATATAGGAAAGGATCTCCAGCCCGCGATAGCCGATGTAGGCGGTGGCGCAGAACCCCAGGCCGAACAGCACCATCAGCCCCAGCACGCTGCCCTGGTCCAGCTCGAAATACTTGCCCAGCACCACGGCCGCGGTGGCCGTGCCCCAGGCGTACCAGCCGATCTGGGTGAAACCCAGGATCAGGTCGCTGAGCTTGCTGCCGACCTCACCGAAACAGAAGCGGCCCATCAGCACCGAGTTGAGCCCGCTCTTGAAGGCGATGTAGCCCAGGCCTGCGGCATACAGGCCCAGCAGCAGGTTGCCGATCACGATCACCGTGAGCATTTCGACAAAACCGAAGGCCACCCCCAGCTTGCCGCCGGCGAACATCGTCGCGGTGAAAAAGGTGAAGCCCAGCAACACCATGGCCGTGGAGGCCAGGCCCTTGCGGGCATGCATCGGCACTTCGCTCAAAGGGTAATCGTTGCCCGGATCGTTCTGAGTCATGTGGCGGACCTTGCAAAAGAGGAAAGACCGCGAGCGTGCAGCGGCCGTGCCAAGCGCGTGATCGCGAGGTTATTTATAGACAATCCTGGGAATTGGGGGGCGCAGGGGGGGCGAAAGCGGTGCGCGAGTGATTCAAGTTGGAACACGGATCCCATTAGCGACGAGCCCTGTGGGAGCGAGCTTGCTCGCGATAGCCTTGTGTCAGATAGCATCAAAGTGACTGCCATGCCGCCATCGCGAGCAAGCTCGCTCCCACAGGAGAATGCGGTGTCTTTCAGGTCGGGGAGGACAGTGGCAAAAACCGCAACATCGCCGCCACGATGGCTTGCGGTGCGTCTTCCTGGACCAGGTGCCCGGCGTTCGGAACGGGATGCAATTGTGCCCCGGGGATCATCCGTTGGAGGGCCTGGCCGCGTTCGATGGGAATCCACTGGTCATCCTCGCCCCAGAGGATCTGGGTCGGGCAGCGCACGCTCGGGTACAGGTCTTGCGCCTCACGGGTATAGCGTTCGTCCATCTGCGCGATCTGCCGGTAGAACGCCGCCTGGCCTGTCTCGCCCAGCCATGGCTTTACGTAGGGCGCCAGTTCCTCGTCCGGGATGTCCCGTTTGATCGCACCACGAATGTACGTCGGCACGATGGCGCGTTGAATGTAGTCGGGCAGGCCGCTGAAGGCGGCTTCATGTTGGCGCACGTGCTGTACGAAGGCGGAGCCCCAGGGCGACAGGGCCACGGGGTCGATCAGGGTCAGGCTGCGGTAGTCCCTGCCGTCGAGCAGATGGGTGCGCAGGGCGGTGGCGCCGCCGAAGTCATGGGCCACCACGTCCGGGCAGTCCAGGCCCCAGTGTTCCAGCAATTGTGCGAGCAACAGGTTTTGCACGCCCAGGGACACGTCGGCATCGGGTTGTGCGGATTGGCCATAACCCAGCAGGTCGAAGTAGTGCACCCGGTGGGTGGCGAAAAACAGCGGGGCGATGCGGTGCCACACGTAGGAAGAGAACGGCGTGCCGTGGACAAATACCAAGGGAGGGCCATCGCCGTGGATGGCGTAGCGGATGGGATGTCCGTTGAAGGTGTATGTCTGATCCAGCGGCCAGTGGGTCATAATCGTGTCCTCTTGGCATGTTCGAGCCAAAGAGCATAGACACAAAAAAGCTGATGTCAGGCAAACAGGGACCTGTGGCGAAGGCAGTTATCCCCGCTGGGCTGCGCAGCAGACCCAAAGCAATGGACTCGATCCGCCTGACACACCGAATGGCGGTTTCAGGACTGCTGCGCGGCCCAGCGGGGGATGAACCCCGCCACAAGGGATTTGGTTATTCGCCGCGATAGATGCAGCCGCTGGTGCATGTCTCATGGATGCGAATGGCACTGAGCTCGGGCAGCAACGGCTTCAATTCACTCCAGATCCACTTGGCCAGGACTTCGCTGGTGGGGTTTTCCAGGCCGGGAATGTCGTTGAGGTAGTTGTGGTCCAGACGCTCGTACAGCGGCTTGAAGATCGCCTTGATCTCGGAGAAGTCACGAATCCAGCCGGTGTACGGGTCGATATCGCCGTCCAGATGGATCGCCACTTTGAACGAATGGCCATGAAGGCGGCCGCACTTGTGGCCTTGCGGCACGTGGGGCAGGCGGTGGGCGGATTCGAAGGTAAACTCTTTGAAGATTTCCACGGGGTTCGGGCTCTATAGGGTAGCGGTCGCGAGGCAGGCGGCGGAGTTTATCAGTTTGGCTCCGGCGTTGCGCAACCGTGCTGACTAAAGGGTCAGCAATCGCTCGCCCAACCCCCCATTGGCCGTCAGTTCCAGGAACTCGTCGCCCAGCCGTCGGCTTTCGTCCATTGCGGTGCGCCAGTATTTGCGGCGGCTTGGGTCATCGCCCATGAAACGCTTGAAGTCGTTACGATCCGGCAGTTTGCCGAAGGGCAGGCGAGCCAGGTACTCACGGGACGGCGCCAGTAGCAGCACGTCCTGCAGGCGTTCGGCATTGCCCCGGCGCCACGGCAGGCTCTTGTCGAACCAGCCGGGAATGACCCGGTCGGTAAAATGTGGATACAGCACGATGTCATCGCCGCTGTAGGGCAGGTCGAGGTGATAGTCCAGCAGGCCGCCGTCGCGGTAGGTACCGGCACCGGCACCCGGCAGGTCGCGCACGCCTTCCATCACCATGGGAATGGAGCCCGATGCCAGCAAGGCCTGGCGCAGGTTGGCCACCTCCAGCGGGACGAAGCGCGATGGAAAGTCGTTCAGAGGATGCAACGGCGGCGCCAGGCGCGGATCGTGGACGATCAGCCGTTCGAAGTGCCGTGACAGCCGTGCGCGGCCGCGCAGGTTGTCAGCGATCACCGACGACAGGCCCAGGCCCAGCCGCCCACGATGATCCTGCGCGAGCAAACCATGGCTTTTGACCACCATGATGTTGAGTCGGTAATGCGGGTTGTCGAGGATCGCCGCATCGCGGCCTTCGAGCAGGTCGTCGAGCATGCGCTGCGAACTCTGGCTGACCCCGGCCATGGTCACGCCTTTGGCAAAGCTCTGTTCGTTGTACAAGGTGCCCAGGCGCCGGATCCCTTCGGCGGCATCCGGCAGGCAGGCACTGGCGAAGCGCCAGGAGCCTACCGACGCGCCGATCAGCGAGCGTTCCCGGGGCGCGGCGGGCAGCCATTCACCGAACAGCGCCAGGTCCAGCCCCTGGATCCCCAGGGCCTTGGGCCCCCCGGCGGCGCCGGGCAGGATGCCAACGTCGCGGGCGCTGAGGCCCGCCTCGCGAATGCGCGCGAAAGCACGAGGGCCGGCCTTGAGGGTGAGCGCTGGGATCTTGATGTGGATGGCGGTCATACCGGCCTCGAATGCGTACAGGTGGATGATTATAACGACACAACAACCCGTGGACGCGAGCCCGCTGGCGATGGCGCCGGCCCATCCCGCGCCGATTCAGGTTCGCACGGCTCTGCCAGCAAGCCCGTCCCTGCAAGCGTTCACAGACGTTGATGTGGGTTCAATGATGGCAATTCAGTTTCAGTTAAGTTCTTCCCGATAGAGTCGTTGCGTGACGATTATAAAAAGGAGACAAACCATGAACCGCCTGACTGCCTTTTTCATCGCGATGTCCATGGCCCTCGGCGCCGGCCTGGCCCAGGCTCGAGACCTTGATGCCGGCGAAGCCCAAAAACTGCAGGACGCTGGTACCATTCAGTCCTTTGAAAAACTCAAGGCCGCAGCCCTGGCCCAGCACCCTGGTGCCACGCTGACGGATGTCGAGCTGGAGGAAGAGTACGGCAAGTACATCTTCCAGGTGGACCTGCGCGATGCCAAGGGCATCGACTGGGACCTTGAATTGGATGCTGTGACCGGCAAGGTGCTCAAGAATCATCAGGATACGTAATGAAGCTTAATCTACGCGCCCGCAGTCCCTGGCTGCTGGCGCTGCTGACGTTTTGTTCGGTGGTCATGGCTCGCGACCTGGACCAGGACGAAGCCCTGCAATTACGCCAGCAGGGCGTGATACTGCCCCTTGAGCATCTGCTGCAACAGGCGCTGGACCGGCATCCCGGCGCCAAGTTGCTGGAAGCCGAGCTGGAGGAAAAGCACGGGGTCTATATTTACGAGGTCGAGCTGCTGGATACCGACGGCGTCGTGCGCGAGCTGGACCTGGAGGCCAAGACCGGCCGTTTACTCAAAGATAAGGAAGATTGATGCGCCTGCTTCTGGTGGAAGATCACGTTCCCCTGGCCGACGAGTTGATGGCCGGGCTTGCACGACAGGGTTATGCCGTCGACTGGCTCGCCGATGGGCGCGATGCGGTGTACCAGGGCAGTACCGAGCCCTATGACCTGATCATCCTCGACCTCGGCCTGCCCGGGGTGCCGGGGCTCGAGGTGCTGGCCCAGTGGCGTGCCGGCGGCCTGAGCACCCCGGTGCTGATTCTCACGGCCCGTGGTTCCTGGGCCGAGCGCATCGAAGGTCTCAAGGCCGGCGCGGACGACTACCTCACCAAGCCGTTTCATCCCGAAGAGCTGCACCTGCGGATCCAGGCGCTGCTGCGTCGCTCCCATGGCCAGGTCAACCAACCGACGCTCCAGGCCGCCGGGCTGCATCTGGACGAAGGGCGTCAATGCGTGGTCCGCGACGGTACGGACATCCAGCTCACGGCTGCCGAATTTCGCCTGTTGCGCTATTTCATGCTTCACCCTGAACAGATCCTCTCCAAGAGCCATCTCTCCGAGCACCTGTATGACGGCGAAACCGAGCGCGATTCCAATGTGCTGGAGGTTCACGTCAATCACCTGCGGCGCAAGCTGGGACGCAGCGTGATCGAGACCCGTCGTGGGCAGGGCTATCTGTTCGGCGGACAGGCGCAATGAGCGCCGGGCAGTGAGGTCCATCCAGCGGCGCCTGAGCCTGGGCCTGATCGGTGTGATGGTGGTGGTCGGCCTGGTCCTGGCGCAGACCAGCCTGTGGTTGTTCGAGCTGGGTTTGCAGCGTTACCTGGAAGCCGGGCTGCGCAACGACAGCGAGAGCCTGCTGGTGGCCCTGGTGCGCGGCCCCCAGGGGTTGCAGCTGGATGAGCGCCGCTTGTCGCCGGCCTATCTGCGCCCGTTTTCCGGGCACTATTTCCGCATCGATTTTGCCGATGTGCATTGGCGCTCCCGCTCCCTTTGGGACCAGGAATTGCCCCGGCTCGAGCATCCGGGCCTGCACAGCAACCTGAAACTGGGGCCCGAAGGGCAGAAGCTGCTGGTGCTGCGTACCGACTACCGGCGCCTGGGCCAGGCGATCTCCATCAGCGTGGCCCAGGACTACACGCCAGTGCGCGACAGTTTCCTGCGCATGCAACAGGTTGGCCTCGGCCTCGGCCTGGCCGGCCTGCTGCTGATCCTGTTTCTGCAACGGATCACAGTGCGCCGGGCCTTGCGTCCATTGGAGGCGGCCCGGGAACAGATCGCCCAGCTACAGCGCGGGCAGCGCTCGCAGCTCGATGAACAAGTGCCCCGGGAGCTGGAGCCGTTGGTGGCGCAGATCAACCACCTGCTGGCCCATACCGAGGACAGCCTCAAGCGTTCGCGCAATGCCCTGGGCAACCTGGGCCATGCCTTGAAGACCCCGCTGGCGGTGCTGCAAAGCCTGGCCTCCAACGAAAAGCTCGATCCCTATCCGGAGCTGCGCAAGCTGTTGCTCGAACAGCTGGAACAGGTGCGGCAGCGCCTCAATCGCGAGCTCAACCGTGCCCGGCTGTCCGGCGATGCGTTGCCCGGCGCGCACCTGGACTGTGACGCTGAGCTGCCCGGGCTGCTGGCGACCCTGAACATGATCCATGGCGAGCACCTGCACCTGGCGTACGTCGCACCGCCCGGGCTGCACTTGCCCTGGGACCGCGAAGACCTGCTGGAACTGCTGGGCAACCTGCTGGACAACGCCTGCAAATGGGCCGACGCCGAAGTGCGCCTGACCGTCACCGAAACCGCCGGGACATTCAGCCTGGCGGTGGAGGACGATGGCCCGGGGATTCCCGAGGACCGGCGTGACCAGGTGTTCAGCCGGGGCACGCGCCTGGACGAACAGACCGACGGCCATGGCCTCGGGCTCGGTATCGTGCGCGACATCGTCGACACCTGGAGCGGTACGCTGGCACTGCATGACAGCGAGTGGGGCGGGCTGAAGGTCGTGATCGAACTGCCCAAGCGCTGAGCTCTATCGCATGACGCCGCCCAGCCTGTGGGAGCGGGCTTGCCCGCGATAGCAATCGCTCGGCAGCTATCCATGCGTCCGAACTGACGCCATCGCGAGCAAGCCCGCTCCCACAAGGGGGGGCGCTTGGCGCTAGTCAATATCGCGAGATTTGAAAACCTGCCCCACGGCCCTTGCAGCTTGCCGCCGCTTCCTGCAAAGTCGCGGCCTTTTTGTCCGGTGGCCTTCCATCGCTGTGCTTTGAGGTAACGATGATAAATGCAGTAATTGCCGCGGTTGGCGTCATGCTGGTGCTCAGCCTGTCCCGCGTGCATGTGGTGATCGCGCTGATTATCGGCGCATTGGTGGGTGGCCTGACCGGCGGCCTGGGTATCGAGGCCACGCTCAAGGCGTTCAACGCAGGCCTTGGCGGCGGGGCGACAGTGGCATTGTCCTACGCCTTGCTTGGAGCGTTCGCGGTAGCGATTGCCAAGTCCGGCATGGCCCATGCCTTGGCCGACAAGGCCCTGGCCATGGTGGACCGCCAGGACGCCGCTGGTGGCTCCGGTGTGAAATGGGTGCTGATCGGTTTGCTGGGGACGGTCGCGGTCGCTTCCCAGAACATCCTGCCGATCCACATCGCCTTCATCCCGCTGCTGGTGCCGCCGCTGCTCTATGTGCTGACCAAGCTCCAGCTGGATCGTCGGCTGATCGCCTGCGTCATGACCTTCGGCCTGATCACCCCCTACATGTTCCTGCCGGTGGGCTTCGGCAACATCTTCCTCAATGAAATCCTGCTGGCCAACATCGCCCGCAGCGGCGTGGATGTCAGTGGCATCAACGTCACGCACGCCATGGGTATCCCGGCGCTGGGCATGGTCTTCGGCCTGGTGCTGTCGTTCTTCACCTATCGCAGGAAACGCGTCTACGACCTGAAGAAGATCGCCAGGGCCGAACAAGTGGCGGTGCGCTACAACCCGTTGAGCCTGGCGGTGGCCGGGTTGGCAGTGGCTGCGGCGTTCGCCATCCAGCTGCTGCTGGACTCGATGATCATCGGTGCCCTGGTCGGCTTCCTGATTTTCTCCATCTCGGGGGTGGTGCGCTGGCGCGAAACCGACGACTTGTTCACCGAAGGCATGAAGATGATGGCGATGATCGGCTTCATCATGATCGCCGCCTCGGGTTTTGCCGAGGTGATGAAGGCCACCGGTGAAGTCCAGAGCCTGGTGGAGACGTCGGCGGCGTGGATCGACCACAACAAGGGCGTCGGTGCGCTGATGATGTTGCTGGTGGGCTTGCTGGTCACCATGGGCATCGGCTCGTCGTTCTCCACGGTGCCGATCCTGACGACGATTTTCGTGCCGCTGTGCCTGCAGCTGGGCTTCAGCCCCCTGGCCATCGTCTGCATCGTCGGCACGGCCGGCGCCCTGGGCGACGCCGGCTCGCCTGCCTCGGACTCGACCCTGGGCCCGACCTCCGGCCTGAACATCGACGGCCAGCACCACCACATATGGGACACCGTGGTGCCGACCTTCATCCACTACAACCTGCCGCTGCTGGCGTTTGGTTGGGTGGCGGCGATGGTGCTGTAGCCTCGAGACCGAGTCGCCTCAATCGCAAGCAGGCTCGCTCCCACAGGGAATTGCACTCCAATGTGGGAGCGAGCCTGCTCGCGAAGGGGCTGCCCAGATCAACCCTTCCCTGAGCCCCTGCTCACCTTGTCCTACAGTTTTGCCGTGCGATGCCGTTAATACAGCTAACCACGCCAATAACACCTACAAGAGTGAACAGCATGCGCCTGAGCCTGAAGGCTAAAGTCCTGTCCCTGGCAATACTCCCGGTATTGCTGTCCGCTGTGATCATCAGCCTGACCACGGCATTCATCCTGAAGGAACAGGCCGCCAACGAGGTCCGACAGACCCGTGAACGCCTGCTCGCCGAGGCCAAGGCCACGCTGCAGAATTACGTGGCGGTGGGCCTGACCGCCATCAAGCCGCTGTACGATGCCGCCGCGCCCGGTGATAACGCCGCGCGGGCCCAGGCGATCAAGCTGCTGTCGAACGTCAGCTACGGCAAGGACGGCTATTTCTTCGGCTACGACTCCGAAACCGTGCGCCTGTTCAAGGCCAACAGCCCCGATGGCGTGGGCAAGAGCTTCAAGGACAACCGTGACCCGAACGGTGTCTACGTCAACCGTGACCTGGTGAAAGTGGCCAAGGACGGGACGCATTACCTCGAATACAGCTCGCCGCTGCCCAACAGCAACGAACTGGTACCCAAGCTCGGCTACACCGAATACCTGCCCAAGTGGGACATGGCGGTCGGCAGCTCGGTCAACCTGGACGGCATCGAAGGCCAGGTGGCGCTGGTGGAAGCCAAGGTCCACGATCGTGTACAGGGCGTGATATTGAGCATCGTCGGCATCGCCGCCGTCGTGTTGCTGGTGATCGCCATGGTGGGGTTGCTGCTGGCCAATACCATCCTGCGGCCGCTGCACCTGATGAAGGACAACCTCGACGACATCGCGGCCGGCGAGGGCGACCTGACCCGGCGCCTGCCCATCACCAGCCAGGACGAGCTGGGCCAACTGGCCGGTTCGTTCAACCGCTTCGTCGACAAGATCCATGGCCTGGTGCGCCAGATCACCGACATGACCTCGCAACTGACCGGCCTGGTGACCCAGGTGTCCGAGCAGGCCCAGCGTTCCGAACAGGCCATGGAACGCCAGCGCCACGAAACCGACCAGGTCGCCACGGCGATCAACCAGATGTCTTCGGCCGCCCAGGAAGTGGCTCGCAGCGCCCAGGGGGCCGCCGTCGCGGCCCAGCAGACCGATGAAGAGGGCCAGTCCGCCAAGCGCGTGGTCGCCGGCAGCATCCAGCAGATCCATGCCCTGGTGAGCGACATTCGCAGCAGTGGCCTGTCCCTGGACAGCCTGCAGCAGGACGTGGCCTCCATCGTCAGCGTACTGGGGGTGATCCGCTCGATCGCCGAGCAGACCAACCTGCTGGCCCTCAACGCCGCCATCGAGGCCGCGCGGGCGGGGGAAGCGGGGCGAGGTTTTGCCGTGGTGGCCGATGAAGTGCGGGCCCTGGCCAGCCGGACCCAGCAGAGTACCCAGGAGATCCAGGGCATGATCGACCGCCTGCAATCGGGTACCCATGCGGCGGTGGAAGCGATGCGTCGTTCCAGCGAGGCCGGTGACGGCACTTCGGTGCAGGCCAACGAGGCGGGCGCCTCCCTGGATGCCATGGCGCAGTTGATCGGCACCATCAACTCGATGAACGCCCAGATCGCCAGCGCCGCCGAAGAACAGACCGCCGTGGCCGAGGAAATCAACCGCAGCGTGCATCAGATCGCCGTGGCGGTGGACAGCGTCGCCGACGAAACCCAGCGGGGCGCCCAGACTTCCCGCAGCCTCAACGACCTGGGCCAGCGCCTGGGCAAGCTGGTGGGGCAGTTCCGCATCTGATCCCGCAGCAGCAGGAGCTGCCGAAGGCTGCGATCTTTCGCTCTCGATCCAGTTGTTTCGCCTGGGCTACCGGGCCCTATCGAAAGTGGAGGATCGCAGCCTTCGGCAGTTTCTGCCGCGACCAAAGGCCGGGCAGGACCCCTGTGGGTGCGAGCTTGCTCGCGACAGAGGCGGATCGGTCATCGAAGTGTTGCCTGGGCAGTCGCCATCGCGAGCAAGCTCGCTCCCACAGGGGCAACTGTAACCGCTAGGGTGCCTGCACATCCCGCATCAACAACCCGAACCGCAGATCCACCGCGTCCGGGATCGGCACGTACACCACATGTCCATCCCCCGGGGCGACGTCGATGCTCTGGCCCTTGGCGTTCTGCAACTGATGCAGGTCGAAGTGGAAGTTGCCCTTGGGCGTCATCAATTCCATGTGATCGCCCAGGCCGAAGCGGTTCTTGACCCTTACTTCCGCCAGGCGCTCGCGACGCTCGCCGGTCAGTTCGCCGACGAACTGCTGGCGCTCCGACACCGAGCTGCCGTTCTGGTAGTTCTGATATTCATCGTGCACATGCCGCCGCAGAAAGCCTTCGGTGTAGCCGCGCTGGGCCAGTGATTCGAGGTCGGTCATCAGGCTGCGGTCGAATTCCCGGCCGGCCACGGCGTCGTCGATCGCCCGGCGGTAGACCTGGGTGGCACGGGCGCAATAGAAGTGGGACTTGGTCCGGCCTTCGATCTTCAGCGAGTGCACCCCCATGCGGGTGAGCCGCTCCACGTGCTGGACCGCACGCAGGTCCTTGGCGTTCATGATGTAGGTGCCGTGCTCGTCCTCGAAGGCGGGCATGGACTCGTCCGGGCGATTGGCCTCCTGGAGCAGGAATACCTGGTCCGTGGGGGCGCCCAGGCCGAGCGTGGGTTCGGGCTGGTAGCTCTGCACGATTTCGCCGGTCACGTTTTCCATGGCCGGTTGCGCCGAATACTTCCAGCGACAGGCATTGGTGCAACTGCCCTGGTTGGCGTCGCGCCGGTTCAGGTATCCCGACAGCAGGCAGCGCCCGGAATAGGCCATGCACAGCGCGCCATGGACGAACACTTCCAGCTCCATGGCCGGGACCTGCTGGCGAATCTCGGCGATTTCCTCCAGGGACAGCTCCCGGGACAGGATGATCCGGCTCAAGCCCTGTTGCTGCCAGAACTCCACGCTTGCCCAGTTCACCGTGTTGGCCTGGACCGACAGGTGGATGGGCATCTCTGGGAAATGCCGGCGAACCAGCATGATCAGTCCCGGGTCGGACATGATCAGCGCATCCGGCGCCATGGCGATCACAGGTTCCAGATCCTTGAGGAAGGTGCGCAGCTTGGCGTTGTGCGGGGCGATGTTGACCACCACGTAAAACCGCTTGCCCATGGCCTGGGCCTCGCCGATGCCCAGGGCCAGGTTGGCGTGATCGAATTCATTGTTGCGCACCCGCAGGCTGTAGCGCGGCTGGCCGGCGTACACCGCATCGGCTCCGTAGGCGAAGGCATAGCGCATGTTTTTCAGGGTGCCGGCGGGGGCGAGCAGTTCGGGGGCTACGAGGGGCATGGTGGCGTCGGATCGCAAAAAGCGGCGAGGGTAATCCGCGTCCGGTCGAGCAGTATTGATGCAGGTCAATGCGGGGGTGGGCAAACGCGACGGCACTCCGGCGAGTCCGGGCTGACTAACGTTTATCCCGCCTCTGGACATGGAAAGCTGATGAATCGAAAGATGCTGCAGAACAAAGCCCAGATGTCGCTGTTGGTGCTGGTCACCGTCGCGTTCATCTGGATCCTGTTACCCTTCTACGGAGCGGTCTTCTGGGCGGTGATCCTGGCCATTGTCTTTGCGCCGATGCAGCGTCGCGTGCAGCTGAAGTTCGGCTGGCAGCGCAACGTCACCTCGCTGTTCACCCTCAGTATCTGCGTGCTGATCGCGATCCTGCCGGTGATCGTCATCAGCATGCTGCTGGTGCAGGAGGGCACGGCCCTCTACAAGAGCCTGGAGAGCGGCGAGCTGGACGTTGCCGATTACCTGGCCCGGTTCAAGGAAGCCTTGCCGCCGTATTTCCAGAACCTGTTCGACCGTTTCGGCCTGGGTAACCTGAACGGGTTGCGCGACAGAATCGTCAAGAGCGCCATGCAGGGCAGCGAGTTCTTCGCCACCCAGGCCTTCAGCTTCGGCCAGGGGACTTTCCAGTTCCTGGTCAGCTTCTTCGTGATGCTCTATCTGCTGTTCTTCTTCCTGCGCGATGGCGCGGAACTGGCGCGCAAGGTGCGCGCCGCCGTACCGCTGGCCGAATACCAGAAGCGTCGGCTGCAATTGAAGTTCAACCGGGTGGTGCGGGCGACCGTCAAGGGCAACCTGCTGGTGGCGATCACCCAAGGGGCGCTGGGTGGGCTGATTTTCTGGATCCTGGGCATCCCGACGGTGTTGCCATGGGCGGTGCTGATGGCGTTCCTGTCCCTGTTGCCTGCCGTTGGCGCGGGGCTGGTGTGGGCGCCGGTGGCGGTGTATTTCCTGCTGTCGGGGGCGATCTGGCAAGGTGTGGTGCTGACGCTGTTCGGCGTGTTCGTGATCGGGCTGGTGGATAACTTCCTGCGTCCGATCCTGGTGGGCAAGGACACCAAGATGCCTGATTACCTGGTGCTGGTGTCGACCCTGGGCGGCCTGGCGGTGTTCGGGCTCAACGGGTTCGTGATCGGCCCCTTGATCGCCGCGCTGTTCATCTCGTGCTGGGCGCTGTTCGTGGAAAGCCAGCCCAAGGTGAAGCTGCCTTAGGCTCTGTACGAAAAGTCTTGAAACCAAGGTCAGGCAAGGCGAAAACAGCCGAACAAGCGCCGTGTACTGGAGTGCATGAGCATTGCGAGGCAGTTTTCAGCGCGACATGAACCCGTATCAAGGCTTTCTTAGGCGGTCAGCACATAGGGGCCGATACGTTGGGACAGGGCCTGGGCGGCGGGCAATGAAGTCAGCGGGCCGCTGATGGTCACGCCATCCTGCACCAGATACCAGCAGGCCAGCAGACCGCGTTCCCTGAGCGGGGCGGGGACGGCACTGCCGATGACAGACATGATTCGAACCTTGGACATTGGGCACCTCCATCAATCGATGGAGCTACCTTACGGTTCAGGCGGCGGGACGAAAAATCAACAGTCTCGATAGTAGGAATCGACGCCGCTCAGTCGACCACCAGATCGAGCATATGCACCACTTCCCGCTCATTGAGTACGCCCTTGCGGACCAGGTTCTCCGTCAGCAACGAAAGAAACTTGGCGCTGCGATGGCCTTCCAGGTGCTTGAGCTCGGTCAACACGTTATACACCTTGCTGGAGGTGCACAGGCCGACGATGCGGTGGGGATTTTGTGTGGGCATACCTTCGTCCTTGTTGTTATGAAGCTGTTGTTGACGGACAGCGCCAGCTTGCGGCAGCGCCATGACACTCGCGTGACAGCTTGGGTTTGAGAAAAAGAAAGCAGGATTCAGACCATAATGCCTTTTTGGCGCCGGATTATTGTTCTGGCAGCGACCTCGGGGAGGCTTATTCGGCCATCCCCCAGGCTGAATGCGACGCCTGGCTCAAGCTTTGCCCCTGTACAGGGCAAAAGCCGCCCACAAAAAAGCCCCTGAACCTTTCGATTCAGGGGCTTCTTGTCTTGCTGTCTGGCTCCACGACCTGGACTCGAACCAGGGACCCAGTGATTAACAGTCACTTGCTCTACCAACTGAGCTATCGCGGAATGACGCGTATGTTACTGATTGGAAAAGAGAAGTCAAGCTTTGGGTGGTGAATCGGGCGCTCGAAGGGAGGTGGGTGCTCGCTCGGTCACTTGTTACTGCTTCACACAGCCTAGACGCCGAGGAAACAGAGGACCTTGTGTGAGCGAGCAAGCCCGCCCCCACAAAATCTTACTTTCCCGTTATTTCGCGGGCCTCATATGACCTGCATGATCGCCTTGGTCACCGCATCGATGTTGTTCTGGTTCAACGCGGCCACGCAGATGCGACCGGTGTCCAGGGCGTAGATACCGAACTCGTTGCGCAGGCGCGCCACTTGTTCAACGGTCAGGCCGGAGTAGGAGAACATACCGCGCTGGCGTGCGACGAAGCTGAAGTCGCGGTGCGGCGCTGCCTTGGCCAGCATGTCCACCATCTGATTGCGCATGCCGCGGATCCGCAGGCGCATTTCAGCCAGTTCCGCTTCCCACTGGGCACGCAGCTCGGGGCTGTTGAGGACGGCGGCCACGATGCTGGCACCGTGGGTCGGCGGGTTGGAGTAGTTGGTGCGGATCACGCGCTTGACCTGGGACAGCACCCGGGCACTTTCTTCTTTCGATTCGCTGACGATCGACAGTGCGCCAACACGTTCGCCGTACAGGGAGAACGACTTGGAGAACGAGCTGGACGCGAAGAAGGTCAGGCCCGATTCGGCGAACAGGCGCACGGCCGCCGCGTCTTCGTCGATACCGTCGCCGAAGCCCTGGTACGCCATGTCCAGGAACGGAACGTGATTCTTGGCCTTGACCACGGCCAGCACGTTTTTCCAGTCTTCGGGGCTCAAGTCCACGCCGGTCGGGTTGTGGCAGCAAGCGTGCAGCACAATGATCGAACGGTCGGGCAGGGCGTTGAGGTCTTCCAGCAGGCCCGAGCGGTTCACGTCGTGGGTGGCGGCGTCATAGTAGCGGTAGTTCTGCACCGGGAAACCGGCGGTCTCGAACAGGGCGCGGTGGTTTTCCCAGCTTGGGTCGCTGATGGCCACGACGGCGTCGGGCAGCAGTTGCTTGAGGAAGTCGGCCCCGATCTTCAGCGCGCCGGTGCCACCCACAGCCTGGGTGGTGATGACGCGACCGGAGGCGATCAGGGGCGAGTCCTTGCCGAACAGCAAGGTCTGCACCGCCTGGTCATAAGCGGCAATACCGTCGATCGGCAGGTAGCCACGGGAAACGTGCTGGGCCACGCGAATCGTCTCGGCTTCGACCACGGCGCGCAGGAGTGGAATACGCCCCTCTTCATTGCAGTACACGCCTACGCCCAGGTTGACCTTGTTGGTACGGGTGTCGGCGTTGAATGCTTCGTTGAGGCCCAGGATGGGGTCGCGGGGTGCCAATTCGACAGCGGAAAACAGGCTCATTATTGCGCGGCTCTGAATGGAGTAAGAGGGGACGTGTCACGCTCCAGCCGAATGCACTAGAGCGGTGCACAAACGGGGAGCTAGTATAGAGGCCATCACCGGGTACCGCGACAGGCGATTCAGCTTTTACGGTAAGTATTTTCGATTTTTTTTCGACCGTTAGTCCTGGTGCGGCGTCAAAGTCCACAAGGCGCGTAGGACGTCCGTCTTGAAAGCGAAGGCATTCAACTCCACATTGGATGCATTCCAGCTTTTTCTTCGGGCGACATCCGTCGTTTCGGTCTTTCTCGTTTCTGTCGCCTGGCCGACAGGAGTGAATCCAGAGGTTATGTCATGTCTGAATTCCAGCTCGTCACCCGATTCAAGCCCGCCGGCGACCAGCCGGAAGCCATCCGCCTGATGGTCGAAGGTATCGAGGCGGGCCTGGCCCATCAGACGCTGCTCGGCGTCACCGGTTCGGGCAAGACCTTCAGCATCGCCAACGTGATCGCCCAGGTGCAGCGTCCGACCCTGGTACTGGCGCCGAACAAGACCCTGGCGGCGCAGCTGTATGGCGAGTTCAAGGCGTTTTTCCCGAACAACGCGGTGGAATACTTCGTTTCCTACTACGACTACTACCAGCCTGAAGCCTATGTGCCTTCGTCGGACACCTTCATCGAGAAGGATGCCTCGATCAACGACCACATCGAGCAGATGCGGCTGTCGGCCACCAAGGCGTTGCTGGAGCGCAAGGATGCGATCATCGTCACCACGGTGTCGTGCATCTACGGCCTGGGTAGCCCGGAGACCTACCTGAAGATGGTGTTGCACGTCGACCGCGGCGACAAACTCGATCAGCGGGCCTTGTTGCGGCGCCTGGCGGACCTGCAATACACCCGCAACGACATGGATTTCGCCCGGGCGACCTTCCGGGTGCGTGGCGATGTGATCGACATCTATCCGGCGGAATCGGACCTGGAGGCGATCCGCATCGAGTTGTTCGACGATGAAGTGGAGAGCATTTCGGCGTTCGACCCGCTGACCGGCGAGGTGATCCGCAAGCTGCCACGCTTTACCTTCTATCCCAAGAGCCACTACGTCACGCCCCGGGAAACCCTGCTGGACGCCATCGAGGGCATCAAGGCCGAGCTGCAGGAACGCCTGGAATACCTGCGTTCGAACAACAAGCTGGTGGAAGCCCAGCGCCTGGAGCAGCGAACCCGTTTCGACCTGGAGATGATCCTGGAGCTGGGCTACTGCAACGGTATCGAAAACTACTCGCGTTACCTGTCGGGTCGCCCGGCGGGCGCACCGCCGCCCACCTTGTACGATTACCTGCCGGCCGACGCCTTGCTGGTGATCGACGAATCCCACGTCAGCGTGCCCCAGGTCGGCGCCATGTACAAAGGCGACCGTTCGCGCAAGGAAACCCTGGTGGAATACGGGTTCCGCCTGCCCTCGGCGCTGGACAACCGACCCATGCGCTTCGATGAATGGGAGAGCGTCAGCCCGCAGACGATCTTTGTCTCGGCCACCCCCGGCAATTACGAGGCCGAGCATGCCGGACGCGTGGTCGAGCAGGTGGTACGTCCCACCGGGCTGGTCGACCCGCAGGTGGAAGTGCGTCCGGCGCTGACCCAGGTAGATGACCTGCTCTCGGAAATCAACAAGCGCGTGGCGGTGGAGGAGCGCGTGCTGGTCACTACGCTGACCAAGCGCATGGCCGAAGACCTTACCGATTACCTGGCCGATCACGGCGTGCGGGTGCGTTACCTGCACTCGGACATCGACACGGTGGAGCGGGTCGAGATTATCCGCGACCTGCGCCTGGGAACCTTCGACGTGCTGGTGGGCATCAACCTGCTGCGTGAGGGCCTGGACATGCCGGAAGTGTCCCTGGTGGCGATTCTCGATGCCGACAAGGAAGGATTCCTGCGCTCCGAGCGTTCGCTGATCCAGACCATCGGCCGCGCCGCCCGTAACCTCAACGGCCGGGCGATTCTCTACGCCGACAACATGACCGGCTCCATGGAGCGGGCCATCGGCGAGACCGAACGCCGCCGCGAGAAACAGATCGCGTTCAACCTGGCCAACGGCATCACGCCAAAGGGGGTTTTCAAGGACGTGGCGGACATCATGGAAGGCGCCACCGTGCCAGGCTCTCGCAGCAAGAAGCGCAAGGGCATGGCCAAGGCCGCCGAAGAGAGCGCACGCTACGAGGCCGAACTGCGCTCGCCCAGCGAAATCACCAAGCGTATCCGCCAGTTGGAAGAGAAGATGTACCAGTTGGCCCGGGACCTGGAATTCGAGGCAGCGGCGCAATTGCGTGACGAAATTGGCAAGTTGCGGGAGCGGTTGCTGACTGTCTGAGGCTGCGTGGCGACCTCAAGGGCTTCATCGCGAGCAAGCTCGCTCCCACAGTTCGATCGAGTCGCCCCATGATCCCTTGTGGGGAGCGAGCTTGCTCGCGATGGGGGCGACTCGGTCTGACGACTGGCCACACAAATCCCGCTCTCACTGGAGCCCGCCCGCCATCGCCTGTTACCATTCGCCCCCTGTTTCATCTTCGCTTTTATATTCTTTCCGAGACATGCCATGACCACCGTCCGCACCCGCATCGCGCCTTCGCCCACTGGCGATCCCCATGTCGGCACCGCTTACATCGCCTTGTTCAACTATTGCTTTGCCAAGCAGCATGGCGGTGAGTTCATCCTGCGGATCGAGGACACCGATCAGTTGCGCTCGACCCGTGAGTCCGAGCAGCAGATTTTCGACGCCTTGCGCTGGTTGGGCATCGACTGGAGCGAAGGTCCGGATGTCGGCGGCCCGCACGGTCCGTACCGCCAGAGCGAGCGTGGTGACATCTACAAGCAGTATTGCCAGCAGTTGGTGGACATGGGGCATGCGTTCCCGTGTTTCTGCACTGCCGAAGAGCTGGACCAGATGCGCGCCGAGCAGATCGCCCGTGGCGAAACCCCGCGCTATGACGGCCGGGCGCTGCTGCTGTCCAAGGAAGAAGTCGCTCGTCGCCTGGCGGCCGGCGAGCCCCATGTGATCCGCATGAAAGTGCCGACCGAAGGCGTCTGCGTGGTGCCGGACATGCTGCGTGGCGATGTCGAGATCCCGTGGGACCGCATGGACATGCAAGTGCTGATGAAGACCGACGGCCTGCCGACGTACTTCCTGGCCAACGTGGTCGACGATCACCTGATGGGCATCACCCACGTATTGCGCGGTGAAGAATGGCTGCCGTCGGCGCCGAAACTGATCCTGCTGTATGAATACTTCGGCTGGGAGCAGCCGCAGCTGTGCTACATGCCGCTGCTGCGTAACCCGGACAAGAGCAAGCTGTCCAAACGCAAGAACCCCACCTCGGTGACCTTCTACGAGCGCATGGGCTTCATGCCCGAGGCAATGCTCAACTACCTGGGCCGCATGGGCTGGTCGATGCCGGACGAGCGCGAGAAGTTCTCGCTGCAGGAAATGGTCGAGCACTTCGACCTGTCGCGCGTCTCCCTGGGCGGGCCGATCTTCGACATCGAGAAGCTGTCGTGGCTCAACGGCCAGTGGTTGCGCGACTTGCCGGTGGAAGAATTTGCCGCTCGCGTGCAGAAATGGGCGCTCAACCCCGAGTACATGATGAAGATCGCGCCCCATGTGCAGGGCAGGGTAGAGACATTCAGCCAGATCGCGCCGCTGGCCGGCTTCTTCTTCGCCGGTGGCGTGGCACCGGATGCGAAGCTTTTCGAATCCAAGAAGCTCTCCGGCGACCAGGTGCGCCAACTGATGCAGCTGATCCTCTGGAAGCTCGAAAGCCTGCGCCGGTGGGAAAAGGACACGATCACCGCGACCATCCAGGCCGTGGTCGAGTCCCTGGAATTGAAACTGCGCGATGCCATGCCGTTGATGTTCGCTGCCATTACCGGCCAGGCCAGCTCGGTATCGGTGCTCGATGCAATGGAAATCCTCGGGCCGGACCTGACCCGTTTCCGCCTGCGCCAGGCCATCGATCTGCTCGGTGGCGTGTCGAAGAAGGAAAACAAGGAGTGGGAAAAACTGCTGGGCGCCATCGCCTGAGCAGTCGATGAGGCAGGGCATGCCCCGGTTTTCCGGGGTTTGTCGGTAAGTGATTGTTATCCCGGCAAAAAATTTTCAAATTTGTTGAAAATAAATTTGACAGCCTTCTGATACGCCCTTAAGATTCGCCCCGTCCTCAGCGATGAGGGGCTATAGCTCAGCTGGGAGAGCGCTTGCATGGCATGCAAGAGGTCGACGGTTCGATCCCGTCTAGCTCCACCAATTTACACTTCAAGGCTTGGCCACACCGGCCTTGAAGCGATCAACACTCAGCGTTGATCAGTTGTTAGAAGGGTTTGCGTCCCCTTCGTCTAGTGGCCTAGGACACCGCCCTTTCACGGCGGTAACAGGGGTTCGAGTCCCCTAGGGGACGCCAGTTTTACAGAAGCGATGTTACAAGATGTCGCTCCGCCGCGAGGCGAAAAATCCGGGGCTATAGCTCAGCTGGGAGAGCGCTTGCATGGCATGCAAGAGGTCGACGGTTCGATCCCGTCTAGCTCCACCAATTTGCACTTCAAGGTCTGGCCACACCGGCCTTGAAGCGATCAGTTCTCAGCGCTGATCAAGTCAGAAGGTTTGTGTCCCCTTCGTCTAGTGGCCTAGGACACCGCCCTTTCACGGCGGTAACAGGGGTTCGAGTCCCCTAGGGGACGCCACGATTACCCGCACTGCGGGATTTTTAAGGGTCATTCAATTCTTGAATGGCCCTTTTGTTTGTCTGGCGTTCGGCCAATTCTCCAATACCCCAATTCACGTACCTGACCAACGGTCTCTTTTCTGCTTGCAGAAAATTATTATGCGGATAATATTTCAATCGTAATATTCGGAGGCAGCGATGAGCGATAAAAAGGCACAAACCCGTGAACGCATTATCAAGGCCGCCAGCGACGCGCTGATCCAGCGTGGGCCTGCGGAACCGAGCGTGGGCGAGGTGATGGGAGCGGCCGGGCTGACGGTCGGTGGTTTCTATGCCCATTTTGAAAGCAAGGACGCCCTGATGCTGGAGGCGTTCAAGCAACTGCTGGGCCGGCGTCGCGGCATGATCGCGGATATGAATGCCGAGCTGACCGATGAAGAGCGGCGCGCCCTGGTGGCCGCGTTCTATCTGTCGCGAAAGCATCGTGACTCCACCGAGAACGCCTGCCCGATTCCTGCCTCCATCGGCGAGCTTGGCCGGCTGCCGGATCCGTTTCGTGAAGTGCTCAATGAACATATCGAGTTGATGGCTGCACAACTGGCAGGCAGCCCGGACGACGCCGATAAAGCCCTGGCCGACATCGCATTGATGGTCGGTGGCCTGGCCCTGGCACGGGCATTGGGTCCGGGGGAGCTGTCGGATCGTTTGCTGCGTGCGGCCAAGTCGGCGGTGCGTTGAGCCAACAAGCAAGCCCTGGAGACAAGCAATGGACAGGTTAAGCTGGATTCGTGGTGTGAATGGCACGCTTGGCCGGGTAGCCCCGGGCCTGGTGGCAAAGAAAATGCGGACGCTGTTCATGCGGCCTCGAAATCTGCCACCACGGGACTGGGAGCTGCCATTGCTGGCAAGTTCCGAGCGCATCACCTTGCGCTTCGGTCTCTCTGCCTTGCGCTGGGGCAAGGGGCCGACCGTCCTGCTGATGCATGGCTGGGAAGGGCGACCCACGCAATTCGCCGCGCTGATCACGGCCTTGGTGGACGCCGGGTATACGGTGGTGGCGCTGGATGGACCGGCCCATGGTCGCTCTCCGGGCCACGAGGCGAACGTCCTGCTGTTCGCCAGGGCCATGCTCGAGGCCGCGGCTGAGTTGCCGCCGTTGCAAGCCGTGATCGGGCATTCCATGGGGGGCGCCAGCGCCATGCTTGCGGTGCAACTGGGATTGCGTACCGAAACCCTGGTCAGCATCGCCGCGCCTGCGCGCATCCTGGGGGTGCTGCGCGGTTTTGCCCGGATCATGGGAATGCCGCCCCGGGCGCGGTCCGCGTTCATTCGCCAAGTGGAAAAGGACGTGGGCATGCCGGCCTCGAAGATGGATGTCGCTCACTACCAATTGGATGTGCCGGGGCTGGTGGTCCATGCCGAGGACGACACCTCGGTGTCGGTCAAGGAGTCGCAACTGATCCACGAGGCCTGGTTCGACAGCCGGCTGCTGCGCTTGCCGGCCGGCGGGCATCAACGGGTGCTGGCCGATCCGCGCGTGATCGACGGTGTGTTGTCGCTGTTGGCCGGACGCAGCCTGCAAGCGCGGCAATCGGCCTGAGCGTACCCGCGAACGCTGCGCGATCCGTTACACTGCCCCGATCCATATTCGACCGGGAGAGGGGCATGGGCTGGGATCGGGCAACACCGTTCATCATTGATCTTCAAGTGGCTGGCGAAGACATCGACGGGTTGGGCCACGCCAACAACGCGGTCTACGTCACCTGGCTCGAGCGCTGCGCCTGGCGCCACTCCCAGCGCCTGGGGCTGGATCTGGCAGAGTATCGACGGCTGGACCGGGCCATGGCCGTCGTGCGCCATGAAGTCGACTACCTGGCAGCCGCCTATGAAGGCGATGAACTGCAATTGGCCACCTGGATCGTCGACTGGGACCAGCGCCTGAAGATGACCCGGCATTTCCAGTTGATTCGTCCCAGCGACAACACCACGTTGCTGCGCGCCCAGACCACGTTCGTCTGTATCGAGCTGTCCACCGGCAGGCCCAAGCGCATGCCGCCGGAATTCATCGAAGGCTATGGCCCGGCGATCGGTTCCCGCGACAGCGAGACGGCTCGCGATGGCGCCGATTTTGTAGGCGAAATCCGGTAAACTGCCGCACGTTTTTTCGTTGAGTGTTTCCCATGCAAATTGCCCTGGCGCCCATGGAGGGGTTGGTCGACAACATCCTGCGGGATGTCCTGACCCGTGTTGGCGGGATCGACTGGTGCGTCACCGAGTTCATTCGCATCAATGATCGCCTGCTCACGCCGACCTACTTTCACAAGCTTGCCCCGGAATTGCTGACCGGCGCCCGGACCGCCGCCGGTGTGCCGCTGCGGGTGCAATTGCTGGGTTCCGATCCGGTGTGCCTGGCGGAAAACGCCGCCTTGGCCTGTGAGTTGGGCTCGCAGGTCATCGACCTGAACTTCGGCTGCCCGGCCAAGACCGTGAACAAGTCCCGGGGCGGAGCGGTGCTGCTCAAGGAGCCGGAGCTGCTCAACGAGATCGTCACGCACGTACGGCGTGCGGTGCCTGGGCATATTCCTGTCACCGCCAAGATGCGCCTGGGCTTCGACAGCCCGGACGGCGCGCTGGTCTGTGCCACGGCTCTGGCCGAAGGTGGCGCCGCCCACATCGTGGTGCACGCGCGGACCAGGACCGACGGCTACAAGCCGCCGGCTCACTGGGAGTGGATCCCTCGGGTCCAGGAAGTGGTCAAGGTGCCGGTGTTCGCCAATGGCGATATCTGGAGCGTCGAAGACTGGCGCCGTTGCCGCCAAATCAGCGGCGTCGAGGACATCATGCTCGGTCGCGGCCTCGTTTCCCGCCCCGACCTGGCCCGGCAGATTGCAGCGGCTCGGGCCGGGGAAGAAGTGGTGCCGATGTCCTGGGCCGAGTTGCAACCCATGCTCCAGGATTTCTGGGGGCAAGTGGTCGAGCAACTGACACCGCGCCAGGCTCCCGGCCGGCTCAAGCAATGGTTGGCAATGCTGACGCGCAATTATCCCGAGGCAGCGACGCTGTTCAGCGCGTTGCGGCGGGAAACCGAACTGGATGCGGTAGGGCATCTGCTGGGTGTGAAACGTACCGAAGCGGCCTGAAAAAAATTTCAGAAAAAGCTCTTGAAAAGTATTTGGCGGCCCCTAGATAAGGGGTACGCGATGCCGAATCCGGGTCGCGGAGACAAAAAAACTTGCTGAATTTTTCAGGAGATTTGAATCATGAGTACTGCATTTTCGCTGGCCCCTCTGTTCCGTTCCTCGGTAGGCTTCGATCGTTTCAACGATCTTTTCGAAACCGCCCTGCGCAACGAACCGGGCAGCAGCTATCCACCCTACAACGTGGAAAAACATGGCGATGACGAATACCGCATCGTGGTCGCCGCCGCTGGGTTCCGGGAGGAAGACCTGGACCTTCAGGTGGAAAAAGGTGTGCTGACCATCAGCGGCGGCAAGCGCGAGGCCAGCAATGACAGCGTGACCTACCTGCACCAGGGCATCGCCCAGCGTGCGTTCAAGTTGTCCTTCCGGTTGGCTGACCATATCGAGATCAAGTCCGCCGGCCTGAGCAACGGTCTGTTGAGCATCGACCTGTTGCGTGTGGTACCGGAAGAGGCCAAGGCCAAGCGCATCCCGATCAACGGAGCGCAGCAGCAACCCGCGCTGCAGAACTGATGCATCGCAATTGAAGAAGGGCGCCGAAATGGCGCCCTTTTTCATTCTGTAGATCAGGGTCACGGCAACAGCCGCTCGAACGCCTCCAGCGGCAACGGCCGGCTGTGCAGGTAGCCTTGGTACAGGTGGCAATCGAGCCCTTGCAGAAATTGCAGTTGTTCCAGTGTTTCCACCCCTTCGGCGATCATTTCCAGGTTGAGGCTGCGGGCCATGGCGACGATGGCGCGGATGATTTCAGCGTCGTTGGGGTCGCTGGTGGCGTCGCGTACGAACGACTGATCGATTTTCAGGGTGTCCACCGGCAGGCGCTTGAGGTAGGTCAGGGATGAATAGCCGGTGCCGAAATCGTCCATGGCGAAGCTCACCCCCAGTTTCTTCAGGCGGCGCATCTTGGCGATGGTGTCGTCCAGGTTCTGGATCACGATGCCTTCGGTGATTTCCAGTTTCAGCATCGTGAAAGGCAGGCCATGGGTCGCCAGGCTGCTTTCGATGCGCTCGACGAAATCGCTCTGGCGGAACTGTCGCGGGCTGATATTCACGCACAGGCTGAAACGCCGGGGATCGATCTTGCCCTTGGCGATCAGTTGCTTGAAACCGTCGCAGGCTTCGTCGAGGATCCAGGTGCCGACCTCCAGGATCAGCCCGCTGTCCTCCAGCACCTTGATGAATTCATTGGGCGATTGGGCGCCCAGTTCGGGATGGTGCCAGCGCACCAGGGTCTCGGCACCGATGATACGGTTGTCCCGGGCGTCGACCTGGGGTTGGAAATGCACGCTGAATTCCCCGCGAGCCAGGGCCTGGCGCAGGTCGGTTTCCATGCGCAAGCGTTCGCTGGCGGCCTTTTGCATGGTGGTGTGGAACATCTGTGACGTGTTGCGTCCCGAATCCTTGGCCCGGTACAGCGCGATATCGGCGCGCTTGAGCAGGTCGGCGGGCGTGGAGCCATGGTCGGGAATCAGCGCCATGCCGATGCTTGGCGTGACTTGCAGCCGCTGGCCATCGAGGGACATCGGCTCCGAGAGCAGTTCTCGCAGGGTATCGGCCAGTTTCTGCACCTGCTCGGTGACTTCGCTGCGGCTACCTTCGAGGCCGCTGAGCAAGACCACGAATTCGTCGCCACCCAGGCGCGCCACCGTGTCCTCCTGGCGCACGCTGGCCTCCAGGCGCGCGGTGATGATCTTCAGCACTGTATCGCCCACCGGATGGCCCAGTGAGTCGTTGATGTGCTTGAAGTGGTCCAGGTCGAGGAACAGCAGCGCACCGCGCAGGTCATGGCGCTTGAGCAAGGCGATCTGCTGGCTCAGGCGGTCCATCAGCAAGGCACGGTTGGGCAGGTTGGTCAGCGGATCGTGATAGGCCAGGTGGCGAATCTGTGCTTCGGCGTTGCGCAGCAGGCTGACATCCCGGGCGGTGAGCAACAGGCAATCGGTTTCGTTGAGGGTGATGGGCTCGACCGACACCTCCACGGTGAGCAACTCCCCGCGCTTGTTGCGCCCGAGCATTTCCTGGTGGTGCACGCGTCCCTTGAGCTGCAGTTCGGCCAGCAGTGCCGTGCGCTGTTTGGCTTCGGCCCAGATGCCCACCTCGAACACGGTATGGCCGAGTACCTCGTCGGCGCGGTAGCCGGTCAGGCGACAGAAGCCATCGTTGACCTCGAGGTAGCGGCCGCTTTCACGTTCGGTGATGGTGATGGCGTCGGGGCTGGAATGGAATGCCTTGGCGAACTTTTCCTCGCTGGCCTTGAGGGCCGCTTCGGAGCGTTGCTGCTGGGTAATGTCCCGCAGCGTGGTCACGATGCAGGGCTGGTTGTCGACGTTGATCTGGCGGCTGGAGATCACGCAGGTCAGCGGATGGCCGGACCTGTGGTGCACGACAATGGCGACATTGCTCAGGGACTGCTCGCGGATCACCCGCTCGATGCGCTGCAGGCTGCTGCCCGAGGCATCCCAGAGGCCGATCTCGTCGGCACTGCGGCCAATCACGTCGCTGGCGGTCCAGCCGAATGTCTGGGTAAAGCTCGAATTGATCTCCAGGAACCGGCCGCTGTCCTGGTGAGTGAGGCAGATCGGGTCGGGACTGACCTGGAACAACGTGGCGAATTTTTCTTCCGATGCCGCCAGGCTCTGTTCGCGCTCCACCTGGTCGGTGATGTCGAGCAGGGTGCCGGCCATGCGCAATGGGCTGCCATCGTCGTTGCGATACAGACGGGCGCGACTTTCCAGGTAGCGGGAGCTGCCGTCCGGCAGTTGCACCCGATAGGTCAACTGGTAATTGCCCGCCGGGCCTTCGCGCAGGCTGCGGTAGGCGTTGCGCATGTTGTTGCGTTCTTCGTCCGGTACGCCTTCGAAGAACGCGTCGAAGGATTCGTGGAACGGCTTGGGTTCCAGGCCATGGAGCTGCGCGGCCCGGGCCGAGCCGTAGAGCATGCCGCTGGGGATGTGCCAGTCCCAGGTGCCCAGTTGCGCCGAGTCGAGGGCCAGGTCCAGGCGTTCCTGGCTGTCCTTGAGGGCCTGCTCGGCCAGCTTGCGTTCGGTGGTGTCGAGAAAGGTGCTCAGCAGATAGGGTTGGCCTTCGAGTTCGACCTTCTGCGCGCTGAGTATGCCGCTGTGGATCTGGCCGTTGCTGGCCCGGAATTCCACTTCCATGCTCACCAGCTCGCCCTTGGCCTTGGTCGCTTCCACCAGCCTGGCCCTTTGGCTGGGGTCGACCCACAAGCCCAGCTCCAGGGTGGTCCGGCCGATCACATCATGCACCGGCCAGCCGAACAGGCTCTCGAAATACTGGTTGGCTTCGCTGATCAGCCCGTCTTCCTGGCGGGTCAGCAGCACCATGTTCGGGCAGAGATGAAAAAGCGTGGCGAAGCGCTTTTCCGAACTGCGCAGGGCCTGTTCGCGCTCGCGTTGATGGGTGATCTCGCGGATCACCCCGATCATGCGCGGACGGCCGTGCTTGTCGGGCAGTACGCTGCCACTGATTTCCAGCCAGTGCAGGCTGCCGTCGGGCCAGACGATGCGGTGGTGCATGGCCTGTTCCAGTGGCGCACCGGCCACGGCCGCGTGGAAGGCCCGGACGGCCTTGGCCCGGTCTTCGGGCAGCAGGAGGTCCAGGTAGTCCACATCGGCCGGCAATGGCTGGCGCGGATCGAAGCCGAACAGCGCCTGGGTGCCCCGGGACCAGCTGATCTTGCCGCTATCGATATCCCACGACCAGGCCCCCAGGCGCGCGCCGTTCAGGGCGGCCAGCAACTGCGGCGCGCTGTCCCAGCTTTGCTCGGACCGCTTGGGGTCGAGTGCCTGGATGCGCGGCAGGGGCGGGATATGGTCGGCAGGGTTGGGCATTATCTAGCGGGCCTTGGGCAGTTGGGCGTTAGGCACGGGCATTCGGCCCTAGAGGAGTCGCACGACTTATGCCTGGGTCCCTGGCAGATCGATTTGTGCGTCCAGTAGGGCCATGAAGGCCCGAGCAGCGTTCGACAGCGTCCGTTCGGTGTGCAAGATATAGCCTAGCTGGCGACTGAGCTGTATGCCCGGCAAAGGTATGCGAGCCACCTGATCGTCGAGCATCGTGCGTGGCAGGACGCTCCAGGCCAGGCCGATGGAGACCATCATTTTTATGGTTTCCAGATAATTCGTGCTCATGGCGATGTTCGGCGTCAGGCCCTGGGCCTCGAACAGGCGTTGCACGATGTGGTGGGTAAAGGTGTTGCCCCCCGGGAAGACCGCCGGGTGCAGGGCGATGTCCGCCAGGCTCACGCTGGCGTTGTCCAGCAGTGCGTGCTCCGGCGCTACCACGAAGTCCAGGGGATCGTCCCATACCGGCGTGGCGCGCATCAGGGTGTGGGGTTCGGGGGCGAGGGTGATGACCGCCAACTCCGCCCGGCCATGGAGGATTTCCTCATAGGCCACTTCCGAATCCAGGAACTGGATGTCCAGCGCGACCTGGGGGTAGCGGCGGGTGAATTCCCGCAACAGAGGCGGCAGGCGATGCAGGCCGATGTGGTGGCTGGTGGCAAGGGTCAGCCGCCCGCTGACCTCGCCGGTCAGGTTGGTCAGGGCGCGACGGGTGTCGTCCAGTACGTTGAGGATCTGATAAGCCCGTGGCAGCAGGGCCCGACCGGCTTCGGTCAGGCCTATTTCACGCCCCAGGCGGTCGAACAGGCGTACGTTGAGCTGTTGTTCCAGGCCGGCGATGCGCTTGCTGATGGCCGGCTGGGTCAGGTGCAGGCGCTCGCCGGCACCGGAGAAGCTGCCGGTCTCGGCAATGGCAATAAAGGCATTGAGGTTGGCAAGGTCCATGGCCGTCTCGATTGAATTCCTGTTGGTTATGCAAAGTATGAAAAATATGAATTTGAGTTATTTAATGTAGCCTCATAACATCAGCCTCACAAGCCAGAGGGTTATTGAATTCATTCAAGGCCCGGGGCATAGAAACAAGCTGATGAGGAAACCTTCTGATGGCCGGCAAAACGCTCTACGACAAGCTCTGGGATTCGCACCTGGTCAAGCAGCGCGACGATGGTTCGGCGCTGATCTATATCGACCGTCACATCATCCACGAAGTGACGTCGCCGCAGGCTTTCGAAGGCCTGCGCCTGGCCGGGCGCAAGCCGTGGCGCATCGATGCCAACATCGCGACCCCGGACCACAACGTGCCGACCACTGCGGAGCGCAAGGGCGGCATCGACGCGATTGTCGACCAGGTCTCGCGCCTGCAGGTCCAGACCCTCGATGACAACTGCGACGAATATGGCATCGTCGAATTCAAGATGAACGACGTGCGCCAGGGCATCGTCCACGTCATCGGCCCGGAGCAGGGCGCGACCCTGCCGGGCATGACCGTGGTCTGCGGCGACTCGCACACCTCGACCCACGGTGCCTTTGGCGCCTTGGCCCACGGTATCGGCACCTCCGAGGTGGAGCATGTGCTCGCCACCCAGTGCCTGGTGGCCAAGAAAATGAAGAACATGCTGGTGCGCGTCGAGGGCAAGCTGCCGTTCGGCGTGACCGCCAAGGACATCGTCCTGGCCGTGATCGGCAAGATCGGCACCGCCGGCGGTAACGGCCATGCCATCGAGTTCGCTGGCAGCGCCATCCGTGACCTGTCCGTCGAAGGCCGCATGACCATCTGCAACATGTCCATCGAGGCCGGTGCCCGGGTCGGGCTGGTGGCCGCCGATGAAAAAACCATCGAGTACGTCAAGGGCCGTCCGTTCGCCCCGAAAGGCGTCGAATGGGACAAGGCAGTGCAAGCCTGGAAAGACCTGGTGTCCGATCCCGATGCGACATTCGATACCGTGGTCGAGCTCGACGCCGCGCAGATCAAGCCGCAGGTCAGCTGGGGCACTTCGCCGGAAATGGTGCTGGCCGTCGACCAGAACGTCCCCGATCCGGCCAAGGAAATGGACCTGGTCAAGCGCGACTCCATTGTCCGCGCCTTGAAGTACATGGGCTTGAGCGCCAACCAGGCGATTACCGACATCAAGCTCGACCGCGTGTTCATCGGCTCCTGCACCAACTCGCGGATCGAAGACCTGCGCGCCGCGGCGGTAATCGCCAAGGGCCGCAAGGTGGCCTCGACCATCAAGCAGGCCATCGTCGTACCGGGTTCCGGCCTGGTGAAGGCCCAGGCGGAAGCGGAAGGGCTGGACAAGATCTTCCTCGAGGCCGGTTTCGAGTGGCGCGAGCCAGGGTGCTCCATGTGCCTGGCGATGAACCCTGACCGCCTGGAATCGGGCGAGCATTGCGCTTCCACCTCCAACCGTAACTTCGAAGGCCGTCAGGGCGCCGGTGGCCGTACGCACCTGGTGAGCCCAGCCATGGCCGCTGCGGCGGCCGTCAACGGCCGTTTCGTCGACGTCCGCGAATTGATCTGAAGGAGCGCAGCAATGAGAGCTTTTACCCAGCACACCGGTCTTGTCGCGCCTTTGGATCGTGCCAACGTCGACACCGACCAGATCATTCCCAAGCAATTCCTGAAGTCCATCAAGCGCACCGGTTTCGGCCCGAACCTGTTCGACGAATGGCGCTACCTGGATGTCGGCCAGCCATACCAGGACAACTCCAAGCGGCCGTTGAACAAGGATTTCGTGCTCAACGCCGAGCGCTACCAGGGCGCCAGTGTGTTGCTGGCCCGGGAGAACTTCGGTTGCGGTTCGAGCCGCGAGCACGCGCCGTGGGCTCTTGAAGAGTACGGTTTCCGCAGCATCATCGCGCCGAGCTACGCCGATATCTTCTTCAATAACAGCTTCAAGAACGGCCTGCTGCCGATCATCCTGAGCGACGCTGAAGTGGACGAGCTGTTCCAGCAGGTCGAGGCCAACCCGGGCTACCAGTTGCAGATCGATCTGGCAGCGCAAACCGTGACCCGTCCAGACGGCAAGGTGCTGAGCTTCGAGATCGATGCGTTTCGCAAGCATTGCCTGCTCAACGGCCTGGACGACATCGGCCTGACCTTGCAGGACAGTGACGCGATTGCCGCGTTCGAAGCCAAGCACCGAGCGAGCCAGCCCTGGTTGTTTCGCGATGCTTGATGGATCGATGTAGGCAGTACCGGCTTCATCGCGAGCTTGCTCGCGATGGGGTCCACCCAGGCAAAAAAACATAAGGACATCCCATGACCAGCACCGCCCACAGTCAGGTTGTACAAAAGCAATTCGGTGAGCAGGCTGCGGCCTACCTGAGCAGTGCCGTGCACGCCCAGGGCGCTGAGTTCGCGCTGCTACAGGCCGAACTGAAGGGACGTCCCGAGGCCCGCGTCCTGGACCTGGGCTGCGGTGCCGGTCACGTCAGTTTCCACGTGGCGCCCCTGGCCGGTGAAGTGGTGGCCTACGATCTATCCCAACAGATGTTGGATGTCGTGGCCACAGCAGCGGCCGAGCGTGGCCTGGGCAATATCAGCACGGTGCGGGGCGCCGCCGAGCGCCTGCCGTTCGCCGCCGCTGAGTTCGACTTCGTGTTCAGCCGCTATTCGGCGCATCATTGGAGCGACCTGGGCCTGGCGCTGCGGGAAGTGCGCCGGGTACTCAAGCCGGGCGGGGTGGCGGCCTTCATCGATATCCTTTCGCCGGGTGCGCCGTTGCTGGACACCTACCTGCAGAGCGTTGAAGTGCTGCGCGACACCAGTCATGTGCGCGATTATTCGGCCGGCGAATGGTTGCGCCAGGTCAGTGAAGCGGGGCTGCACACCCGCAGCACCTCGCGCCAGCGCCTGCGCCTGGAGTACCGCTCGTGGGTCGAGCGCATGCGCACCCCCGAGGTGATGCGGGCGGCGATACTCGAGCTGCAGCGTGCCATGGGCGACGAAGTGCGTGAATATTTTGAGATTGAGGCCGATGGTTCGTTCAGTACAGATGTACTGGTGCTGTGGGCCGAGCGATAGCCTTTTTCCCGGCCAGCCCCAGGGGCCTGTGCCGATAGAGCAAACGAGGAATACATGAGCAAGCAGATTCTGATTCTCCCTGGTGATGGCATTGGCCCGGAAATCATGGCCGAAGCGGTCAAGGTCCTGGAGCTGGCGAACGACAAGTACGGCCTGGGCTTCGAGCTCAGCCACGACGTGATCGGCGGCGCTGCCATCGACAAGCACGGCGTGCCCCTGGCCGATGAGACCCTGGATCGTGCCCGTGCCGCCGATGCCGTGCTGCTGGGTGCCGTGGGCGGCCCGAAATGGGACAGGATCGAGCGCGATATCCGTCCGGAACGCGGCCTGCTGAAGATTCGTGCGCAACTGGGCCTGTTCGGCAACCTGCGTCCTGCGATTCTCTACCCGCAACTGGCCGATGCTTCGAGCCTGAAGCCGGAAATCGTCTCGGGCCTGGACATCCTCATCGTCCGTGAGCTGACCGGCGGTATCTACTTCGGCGCCCCGCGTGGCACCCGTGAGCTGGATAATGGCGAGCGCCAGGCCTACGACACCTTGCCGTACAGCGAGAGTGAGATCCGCCGTATCGCCCGGGTCGGTTTCGACATGGCCCGGGTGCGTGGCAGGAAACTGTGTTCGGTGGACAAGGCCAACGTCCTGGCTTCCAGCCAACTGTGGCGCGAAGTGGTAGAGCAGGTGGCCAAGGATTATCCGGACGTCGAGCTGAGCCATATGTACGTGGATAACGCCGCCATGCAACTGGTGCGTGCGCCCAAGCAGTTCGATGTGATCGTCACCGACAATATGTTCGGCGACATCCTGTCCGACGAAGCGTCGATGCTTACCGGTTCCATCGGCATGCTGCCGTCGGCGTCCCTGGATGCCAACAACAAGGGCATGTACGAGCCATGCCACGGCTCGGCGCCGGACATCGCCGGCCAGGGCATCGCCAACCCGTTGGCGACCATCCTGTCGGTGTCGATGATGCTGCGCTACAGCTTCAACCTCCATGACGCGGCGCACGCGATCGAGCAGGCCGTCAGCGTGGTGTTGGACCAGGGCTTGCGCACCGGCGACATCTGGTCGGACGGTTGTACCAAAGTCGGTACCCGGCAAATGGGCGATGCAGTAGTCGCCGCGCTGCGGAATCTGTAATCTTTCGGGCCCACCGCCAAGACGGTGGCCCACTTTTGTATAGGTGTAGTTGCGATGAAACGTGTAGGTCTGATCGGTTGGCGCGGCATGGTCGGTTCCGTGCTCATGCAGCGAATGCTGGAAGAGCAGGATTTCGATCTCATCGAACCGGTGTTTTTCACCACCTCCAATGTCGGTGGCCAAGGCCCGTCCGTGGGCAAGGATACCGGTGCGCTCAAGGATGCCTACAGCATTGAGGAGCTCAAGACCCTCGACGTGATCCTGACGTGTCAGGGCGGCGACTACACCAGCGAAGTCTTCCCCAAGCTGCGCGAAGCCGGCTGGCAGGGCTACTGGATCGACGCCGCTTCGAGCCTGCGCATGCAGGACGATGCCGTCATCATCCTCGACCCGGTGAACCGCAAGGTCATCGACCAGCAACTGGACGCGGGCACCAAGAACTACATCGGCGGCAACTGCACCGTCAGCCTGATGCTGATGGGCCTGGGCGGCCTGTTCGAAGCCGGCCTGGTGGAGTGGATGAGCGCCATGACCTACCAGGCGGCCTCCGGTGCCGGCGCGCAGAACATGCGCGAGCTGATCAAGCAGATGGGCGCGACCCACGCCGCCGTCGCCGATGACCTGGCCAACCCGGCCAGCGCCATCCTCGACATCGACCGCAAGGTTGCCGAGGCGATGCGCAGCGACGCGTACCCGACCGAAAACTTTGGCGTGCCGCTGGCCGGCAGCCTGATCCCATGGATCGACAAGGAACTGCCTAACGGCCAGAGCCGCGAAGAGTGGAAGGCCCAGGCTGAAACCAACAAGATCCTGGGGCGCTTCAAGAGCCCGATCCCGGTGGACGGCATCTGCGTGCGCATCGGTGCCATGCGTTGCCACAGCCAGGCGCTGACCATCAAGCTGAACAAGGACGTGCCGATCGCCGACATCGAAGGGCTGATCAGCCAGCACAACCCTTGGGTGAAGCTGGTGCCGAACAACCGCGAAGCCAGCATGCAGGAGCTGAGCCCGACCAAGGTCACCGGCACCCTGAACGTGCCGGTGGGCCGTTTGCGCAAGCTGAACATGGGCTCGCAGTTCGTCGGCGCCTTCACCGTCGGCGACCAGTTGCTCTGGGGCGCGGCCGAGCCGCTGCGCCGCATGCTGCGGATCCTGCTCGAACGTTGATCGGCCGCTGCTGTGAAAGAACCCGTGCCTTGTGAGAGGCGCGGGTTTTTTTTGGGAGACGGTTGTGTGTCAGGTCGCCCCATCGCGAGCAAGCCCAGGCACTGCAAGTCCGCCAGCCGATTGCCTGCATACCGGTCACCCGGTAAAGTGCCGCTCCCCCCGTTTTACCTGAGGTAGACCCATGAGCCAGTCCTTTGATATTGCCGTGATCGGCGCCACCGGTACTGTCGGCGAAACCCTCGTCCAGATTCTTGAAGAGCGGGATTTTCCCGTCGGCAACCTGCACCTGCTGGCCAGCAGCGAGTCGGCGGGAAGCTCGGTGATGTTCCGCGGTAAAAACGTGCGGGTGCGTGAGGTCGATGAGTTCGATTTCAGCAAGGTCCAGCTGGCCTTTTTTGCCGCGGGCCCGGCCGTTACCCTGAGCTTCGCCCCGCGGGCCACGGCTGCCGGGTGTGCATTGATCGACCTGTCTGGCGCCTTGCCTGCGGAACAGGCACCGCAGATCGTGCCAGAGGCCAACGCCCATGTCCTGGCCGGGCTGGGCAAGCCGTTGCAGGTCGCCAGCCCCAGCGCTTCGGCTACGGCGCTGGCGGTAGCGCTGGCCCCCTTGCGTGAATGCCTGGACCTGCAGCGCGTCAGCCTGACCGCCAGCCTCGCTGTATCCACCCAGGGACGCGTCGCCGTCACCGAGCTGGCGCGCCAGACCGCCGAGCTGCTCAACGCCCGCCCGCTGGAGCCCACGTTCTTCGATCGGCAGATGGCATTCAACCTGCTGGCCCAGGTCGGCACGCCGGACGAGCAGGGCCATACACCGCTGGAAAAACGCCTGGTGCATGAGCTGCGGCAGGTGCTGAATCAACATTTATTAAAGATTTCCGTTACTTGCATTCAAGCCCCGGTGTTTTTCGGCGATAGCTTTAGCGTGACCTTGCAGTCCACAGCGCCTGTCGACCTGGCGAAGGTCAACGCGGCCCTGGAAGCGGCGCCCGGCATCGAGCTGGTGGAGGCGGGCGATTATCCGACGCCTGTGGGTGACGCCGTGGGCCAGGATGTGGTTTATGTGGGGCGCGTGCGCCGCGGTATCGACGATCCGACGGAGCTCAATCTGTGGCTGACCACGGATAACGTGCGCAAGGGCGCGGCGCTCAACGCGGTGCAGGTGGCGGAGTTGTTGATAAAAGACCTGCTGTAAAAGATACTTGGCAACAATTTGTCGAATGATTCTAGCTGGGCGCTATGCTTGGCCAGAGTGATGAAGGCGAACCTTGCTCCCGGGGCATTCCCGGGCATGCGTGAAACGATCGCGCGCACCGTTGTTTCTGGGGGCAGTGCGCAAAGCCTCGTGGCGGCGACAACAATACCTTCTCGCTGGCCGAGGAATGTTCAAACAAAGGAAGAGGCTATGGTTCAAGTTCGCAAACTGGTGTTAGCAATAGCGGCCGCCTCGGCGCTGTCCTCCGGTATGGCGCAAGCGCTCGGGCTCGGGGAATTGACCCTGAAGTCGACGCCGAACCAGCCTCTGGTCGCCGAGATCGAGCTGCTCGATGTCCAGCAGCTGTCCGCTGCCGAAGTCGTACCGAGCCTGGCCTCGCCCGAAGACTTCGCCAAGGCCGGCATCGACCGCCAGGCTTTTCTCAACGACCTGACCTTCACCCCGGTGATCAACGCCAACGGCAAGAGCGTGCTGCGCGTGACCTCCAGCCGGCCGTTGTCCGAGCCGATGGTCAAGTTCCTGGTGCAGGTGATGTGGCCCAATGGGCGCCTGCTGCGCGACTACAGCGTCCTGCTCGACCCGTCCAAATTCTCGCCCCAGGCTGCCGAGGCGGCCCGACCGAAACCACCCCAGGTCATATCGACACCGGTGACCGGGGCTACCAAGCCATCCCAGTACACCACTACACCGCGCGATACCCTGTGGGAAATCGCCGCCAAGGCCCGTAACGGCGGCTCGATCCAGCAGACCATGCTGGCGATCCAGGCGCTGAACCCGAATGCATTCATCGATGGCAACATCAACCTGCTCAAGACCGGCCAGGTGCTGCGTCTGCCCGACCCTGTGCAAAGTACTGCCTTGCCGCAGCCCCAGGCCATCGCCGAAGTGGCGGCGCAGAATGCCGCCTGGCGCCAGGGCCGCCAAGGACGCCAGGGCGTGGCGGGTACTGGCCAGCAGCAACTGGACGCGACCCGGCGCGGCCGTGGCGAAGATGCGCCGGCCCAGGCTGCCGGTCGCGACAAGCTGAGCCTGGTGTCGGCCGAGTCCGCCAAGGCCGGGGCCAAGGGCGCCGCCGGGGATGCCCAGGCGCTGAGCAACAAACTCGCGATCACCCAGGAAAGCCTCGATTCGGCTCGCCGTGATAACGAAGAATTGAAAAGCCGCATGGCGGATCTGCAAAGCCAGTTGGACAAGCTGCAGCGCCTGATCGAACTGAAGAACGACCAGTTGGCCAAGATGCAGGCCGAAGGCGCCGCTGTGCCACCGGCTCCGGGATCGACCCCGGCGATGTCGGCGCAACTGACTCCGCCGCCGCCCTCGGCGCAAGCACCAGCCACTGTGCCCACACCCGCACCCCAGGCCACGCCGCAAACGCCTCCTGAAGCCTCGCCTGGAAGTACGTCGGAAGCGACGCCAGCGGCGACGTCGACCGAGCAGAAATACAACGACCTGCTGACCAACCCGATCCTGCTGGGGTTGATCGGTGGCGGCGTGGTGCTCCTGCTGTTGCTGCTGTTGCTGCTTGCCCGTCGTCGCAAGGCGCAACAGGAAGCCGAGAAACATTTGCGCATGGCCCGAGCCCTCGAGGAGGAGGCCGACTTCTCCCCGGAGCTCGATCTGCCCCCGAGCAGCTTCGAGGGCATTGAAGTTCCACCACCGAGCGTCAAACTCGAACCCAAGCCAGTACCTGCCCCGGCGCCCAAGCCGGCTCCGGTGGTCGCGCCTGTCGTGGTCACGCCGCCGATCGCCGCGCCACTGGTGGCTCCGGCCGCCGATCGTTTCGACGACGTTCTGCCACAGGCCCAGGCTCATATCGATCGTGGTCGCCTGAACCAGGCGGCCGACCTGCTCGAACAAGGCATCAAGGCCGAACCGCAACGCAGCGATCTGCGCCTGAAGCTGATGGAAGTCTATGGCCAGCAGGGCGACCGTGACGCGTTCGTCGCCCAGGAGCGCCAGTTGGTGGCCAATGGCGATAACTACGCCCAGGTCGAGCAGCTCAAGAGCCGCTTCCCGGCCATGGCGGTCGCCGCCGGTGCCGGCTTGGCCGCCGCCGCAGTGGCTGCGGAACTGGACGCGCAGTACGTCAAGGATCTGCTGGAAGACACGCCGCCCACCGACGAGGAGCTCGACAGCGCCTTCGACCTGAGCCTGGATGATCTTGAAGCCGCACCGGCGGCCACGCCGCAGCCCGAGCCGATTCCGGAGCTGGATGCATTCCCGACCGACGACGACCTGAGTTTCGAGTCGGTGCTCAAGCAGCAGACCGAAGCCGCCGAAAGCCTGGACGACCTGTCGGAGTTCGACCTGGACCTGGGCGCCGATGCCCCGGCGCCAGCCTTGGCCGACGAAGATTTCCTGCTGGACCTGGACAACGATCTCAAGGACCTGGACGTGCCGGCAGCCGAGACGCCGGCCCTGGACGATACCCCGGCCGACGACCTGGAGTTGCCGGCGGATTTCGATCTGTCCCTGGCCGACGAAATGAATGCCGGCGAGGCGCCCAAGGATCCCTTCGAGTCCGAACTGGACGATGTCAACGCGGAGCTGGAACGTCTGTCCGACAGCCTGGGCCAGCCATCCTTCACGGCTGAAGACGCCCTGGCCAGCGCCGACGAGGAGCCGGACTTCGACTTCCTCAGCGGTACCGATGAAGTCGCCACCAAGCTCGACCTGGCCCAGGCCTACATCGATATGGGCGACAACGACGGCGCCCGGGACATCCTCGGTGAAGTCCTCAATGAAGGCGATGCCACCCAGAAGAGCGAAGCGCAGGAAATGTTGTCGCGCTTGGCGTGAGATGAGCGATAGACAACGACGGCAGCCGGTGAGGCTGCCGTTTTTGTTTGTGGTGGGAATTGGAGTTGGGCGCGATGGCTCCATCCTGCCACCATAGGATCGACGGTGGCACTGGCATCCCGCCCGGCCGGCCTTATAATGCCCGCCTTTGCGTACCTCAGCAGGCTGTAATTCTTGGCAAACATAGATAATCCGGCCGCCGAAATGGCGGCCGACGGCTTTTTCCGGATCGCCCTGGGCGTTGAATACAAAGGTTCGCGCTACCGTGGCTGGCAGCGCCAGGCCTCCGGCGTGCCGACGGTCCAGGAAATCCTGGAAAACGCGCTTTCCAAGGTCGCCGATTCGCCTGTGGCGCTGCATTGCGCCGGTCGAACCGACGCCGGTGTGCACGCCTGTGGCCAGGTGGTGCATTTCGACACCCAGGCCGAGCGATCGATGAAAGCGTGGGTCATGGGCGCCAATATCAACCTGCCGCACGATATCAGCGTCAGTTGGGCCAAGGTGATGCCGGCGCACTTCCATGCGCGCTTCAAGGCCATCGCCCGGCGTTATCGCTACGTGATCTACAACGACCAGATCCGCCCGGCGCACCTGAACGAAGAAATCACCTGGAACCATCGTCCACTGGATGTCGAGCGCATGGCCGAGGCTGCGCAATACCTGGTGGGCGTCCACGATTTCAGCGCCTTCCGCGCCGGCCAGTGCCAGGCCAAATCGCCGATCAAGCAATTGCATCACCTGCGTGTGACCCGTCACGGCAAGATGATCGTACTCGACATCCGCGCCAGTGCGTTCCTGCACCACATGGTGCGCAACATCGCCGGCGTGCTGATGACCATCGGTGCCGGTGAGCGGCCGGTGGAGTGGATCAAGGAAGTGCTGGACAGCCGCATCCGCCGTTCCGGTGGGGTGACGGCGCATCCGTTCGGGCTGTATCTGGTGCAGGTCGAATATCACAGAGAGTTCGAGTTGCCGGAGCGTTACATCGGGCCGCATTTCCTCACGGGCTTCTCGGAACTCGACGGCTGACGCCCTCCGTTGCATTTGCTACCATCCGGAACTTTCACGGGATCTGCCTGAGGTTTTTCACGACATGTCAGCCGTTCGCAGCAAGATTTGCGGGATTACCCGGGTCGAGGACGCGCTGGCGGCGGTCGAGGCCGGCGCCGATGCCATCGGGCTGGTGTTCTACGCCAGGAGTCCCCGGGCGGTGACGGTGCAGCAGGCACGAGCGATCATCCGGGCCTTGCCCCCGTTCGTGACCCCTGTCGGCCTGTTCGTCAACGCCAGCCGTTGCGAACTGGGGGAGATCCTCGACGCGGTGCCGCTGGCGCTGTTGCAATTTCATGGCGACGAGACCCCCGAGGATTGCGAGGGCTGGAATCTTCCCTATATCAAGGCGCTGCGGGTCAAGGCCGGCGACGACATCGCGGCTGGGTGCGAGGCGTTTGCCGGGGCCAGCGGGATCCTGCTGGATACCTACGTGGAAGGCGTTCCCGGCGGTACCGGTGAGGCGTTCGACTGGTCCCTGGTGCCCCGGGGGCTGAGCAAGCCGATCATCCTGGCGGGGGGGCTGACGGCCGAGAACGTGGCCGAAGCCATTCGCCAGGTTCGCCCGTATGCGGTGGATGTGAGTGGCGGAGTGGAGCAGGCCAAGGGCATCAAGGACCCGGCCAGGATCCGGGCGTTCATGGCGGCTGTGCACAGCAGCCAGTCGCCAATGTGACGGCTGGCAGACTGCCGCCGTCCATACCTGCACTGTACAAGCAGGCAGGCGCCGCCTTCGGGTGGGCCGATAGCGTAGTGGCAGCCGCGGTGGAGCGGTTGCCGGAATGGCAGAGGAGGTTGGGCTGCACGCAGGTCATGTTTCGCGCTGACCGTGGTGGCTCCTCGAACCTCGCCGCACAATGAATTTAGCTCAAGGGCATACGCGGGGCCGCGAACCAGAGCGTTCGGGCCGCCGGTACTGGAGAAAGAAAGCATGAGCAACTGGTTGGTAGACAAACTGATCCCTTCGATCATGCGTTCCGAGGTGAAGAAAAGCTCGGTGCCTGAAGGTCTGTGGCACAAATGTCCATCCTGCGAGGCGGTGCTGTACCGCCCCGAGCTGGAAAAGACCCTGGACGTTTGCCCCAAGTGCAACCACCACATGCGCATCGGCGCACGTGCCCGTATCGATATTTTCCTGGATGCCGAAGGCCGTGTTGAGCTGGGCGCCGACCTGGAGCCCGTGGACCGCCTGAAATTCCGCGACGGCAAGAAATACAAGGATCGCCTGACCGCTGCCCAGAAGCAGACCGGCGAAAAGGATGCCCTGGTGTCCATGAGCGGTACCCTGCTGGGCATGCCGGTGGTGGTCTCGGCCTTCGAGTTCTCCTTCATGGGCGGTTCCATGGGCGCCATCGTCGGCGAGCGCTTTGTCCGCGCCGCCAACCATGCCCTGGAAAACCGTTGCCCGATGGTCTGCTTCTCCGCTTCTGGCGGCGCGCGGATGCAGGAAGCGCTGATTTCCCTGATGCAGATGGCCAAGACCTCCGCGGTGCTGGCGCGTCTGCGCGAAGAAGGCATTCCCTTCATCTCGGTGCTGACCGACCCGGTCTACGGCGGCGTTTCCGCCAGCCTGGCGATGCTGGGCGACGTAATCGTCGGCGAGCCGAAGGCCCTGATCGGCTTTGCCGGCCCGCGCGTCATCGAGCAGACCGTGCGTGAAAAACTGCCGGAAGGCTTCCAGCGCAGCGAGTTCCTGCTGGAGCACGGCGCCATCGACATGATCATCCATCGCCAGGAGCTGCGTCCGCGCCTGGGTAACCTGCTGGCGCAACTGATGGGCCTGCCGACGCCTAAGTATGTCGCCACGCCCATCGAGCCGATGGTCGTTCCACCGGCGCCTGCGGGCCTATGATCCAACGTACCCTGGGCGATTGGCTGGCCTATCTCGAGCAGCTGCACCCGTCGGCTATCGACATGGGGCTGGAACGCTCGCAGGCCGTCATGTCCCGCATGGGGCTGGGCAAGCCGGCCCCCAGGGTCATCACTGTCACCGGTACCAACGGCAAGGGGTCGACCTGCGCCTTCATGGCCTCGCTGTTGCGGGCCCAGGGGCTGAGTGTCGGTGTGTACAGCTCGCCGCACCTGCTGCGTTACAACGAGCGGGTGCAGATCAACGGCGTCGAGGCTGGCGACGCCGAGCTGTGCGAGGCCTTCGTCGCGGTGGAAGCCGGGCGAGGCGAGATATCCCTGACCTATTTCGAGATGGGCACTCTTGCGGCGTTCTGGTTGTTCGCCCGTGCCGGTCTCGATGCCGTTGTGCTGGAAGTGGGCCTGGGAGGTCGCCTGGACGCCGTCAACCTGGTGGATCCAGACGTCGCGCTGGTGACCAGTATCGGCGTGGACCATGCCGATTACCTGGGCGACACCCGCGAATCCGTGGCTTTCGAAAAGGCCGGCATCTTCCGCCAGGGCGCGCCTGCGCTCTGCGGCGACCTCGATCCACCACAGCCATTGCTGGACAAGGCTCGGGAACTGGCCTGTCCGTTTTTCCTGCGTGGGCGCGATTTCGATCTGGCCACGACCGAGCAGCATTGGCAATGGCGTGGCAGCGATGCCCAGGGTAATCCGGTGGAGTTGCATGACCTGCCGCTGCTGGAGCTGCCAATGGAGAATGCCGCGCTGGCGCTCCAGGCCTACCGGTTGCTGGGGCTGCCCTGGGATGCCGGCCAGATCGTCAAGGCCTTGCAGGCGACCCGTGTCGTCGGCCGGCTCGATCGCCGCACGTTCGATTGGCAGGGCAAGCGCCTGAGCCTGCTGCTGGATGTCGGCCACAACCCCCATGCGGCGCACTACCTGGCCGAGCGCCTGGCTCATCGGCCTGTGGCGGGGCGGCGACTGGCGGTATTCGGGTTGTTGTCCGACAAGGATCTGGATGGCGTGGTCGAGGCGTTGAGTGCTAGTGTCCAGCATTGGGCAGTCGCGCCGCTGGACTCGCCGCGTTCGCGTCCGGCGGCACAATTGCAGGCGGCCTTGCAGGCGCGTGGCGCTTCGGTGGATGCTTATGCAAGCGTGGTCGCCGCGCTGGAAGGGCAGTGCGCCCTGGCGACCGCCGACGACGAAATCCTGGTGTTCGGATCATTTTTTTGTGTCGCCGAGGCCCTTCAATGGCTGAGCCGGCGCTCCACGGAGGAAGCTGCAGATGGCATTGCTGGATAAGGCATACAAGCAGCGCATGGTAGGGGCCCTGGTATTGGTGGCCCTGGCGGTGATTTTCCTGCCGATGCTGTTTTCCCGTCAGGACGAGCAGCGTCAGGTCACGGTCGATGCACCGGCCGCGCCCCAGGCGCCGGCGATGCCACCGGTGCAGGTCGAGCCGGTGACGGTGCCTGAGCCCCAGGCGCTGCCCCAGGAACCCGTTCCAAGCGATGAAGAACTGGCCGCGCAACCCGCGCCTGCGATGCCGATCACGCCCGCTCCAGCGGCTCCAGCGGCGCCGACCGCTGCACCGACTACATCGAGCAAGCCGTCTGTCGCAGCAGCGCCTGCGCCTGCTGCTCCGGCAGCCAAGCCGGCACCGAGCCAGCCGATCACCGCAGCGCCGACCAAGCCGGACACCACCCAAAGTCGCGTGGACGCCAACGGCCTGTCGGTCAGCTGGTCCGTGCAACTGGCCAGCCTGAGCAGTCGCGAGAGCGCCGAGAACCTGCAGAAATCCCTGCGCAGCCAGGGGTACAACGCCTATATCCGTTCCGCCGACGGCAAGAACCGGGTATTTGTCGGGCCGCTGATCGAGCGTGCCGAGGCCGATCGCCTGCGGGACTTGCTTGGCCGTCAGCAGAATCTCAAGGGGTTCGTGGTGCGTTTCCAGCCAGAGCGTGGTTGATCGCGGTTTGCCTGATTTGAATCACACTGACAATCGCAGCTTACCGACAGCCCTGCGCTCTGCTAAAATGCGCCGCCTTATCCGTCTGTAGGCTGCACCGTGCCATTTACCTGGGTTGACTGGGCGATCGTTGCAATCATCGCCATCTCCGCATTGATCAGTCTGAGTCGCGGCTTCGTCAAGGAAGCCCTCTCGCTGCTGACCTGGATCATCGCGGGGGTCGTGGCCTGGATGTTTGGTGGTTCGCTGTCCCAGTACCTTGCCGGATACATCGAAACTCCGTCGGCTCGCGTGATCGCGGGCTGTGCCATCTTGTTTATCGCCACCTTGCTGGTCGGCGCAATGATCAATTATCTGATCGGCGAACTGATTCGTGTCACCGGGCTTTCCGGGACCGACCGGTTCCTGGGCATGGCCTTTGGCGCGGCGCGTGGCGCCTTGCTGGTGGTCGTGGCCGTCGGGCTGCTGAGCCTGGGGCCGGTACAGCAGGATTCGTGGTGGCAGGAGTCCCGGCTCGTGCCACAATTTCTATTGGTCGCAGACTGGTCCAAGAACCTGATCCTGGGTTGGAGCAGTCAGTGGCTTGCCAGCGGTATCAGCGTACCCGCTGAAATACCGTTCAAGGAACAACTATTGCCGACGGCCAAAACGCCGCAGTGATCGTTGTTCAGTTCAGATCCATTAAGTAGGGGTTGCGTCGCATGTGTGGCATCGTCGGTATCGTCGGTAAGTCGAACGTCAATCAGGCGCTGTATGACGCGCTAACCGTGCTCCAGCACCGCGGCCAGGACGCTGCCGGTATCGTGACCAGTCATGACGGCCGGTTATTCCTGCGCAAGGACAATGGCCTGGTCCGTGACGTGTTCCATCAGCGCCACATGCAACGCCTGGTCGGCCACATGGGCATCGGTCATGTGCGCTATCCGACCGCCGGCAGCTCGACCTCGGCCGAAGCCCAGCCGTTCTACGTCAACTCGCCGTATGGCATCACCCTGGCGCATAACGGCAACCTGACCAACGTCGAGCAGTTGGCCAAGGAAATCTACGAATCGGACCTGCGCCACGTCAACACCAATTCCGACTCGGAAGTGATGCTCAACGTCTTCGCCCATGAGCTGGCCCAGCGTGGCAAGCTGCAGCCTACCGAAGAAGACGTGTTCGCCGCCGTGACCGAAGTGCACAACCGTTGTGTCGGTGGCTACACCGTGGTGGCGATGATCACCGGCTACGGCATCGTCGGCTTCCGCGACCCCCATGGCATCCGTCCGATCGTGTTCGGCCAGCGTCACACCGACGAAGGCGTCGAGTACATGATCGCTTCCGAAAGCGTATCCCTGGACGTGCTGGGCTTCACCCTGATCCGCGACCTGGCTCCGGGCGAGGCGGTCTACATCACCGAAGACGGCAAGTTGTTCACCCGTCAGTGCGCGACCAACCCGACCCTGACGCCGTGCATCTTCGAACACGTCTACCTGGCGCGTCCGGACTCCATCATCGACGGCATCTCGGTCTACAAGGCCCGCCTGCGCATGGGTGAGAAGCTGGCCGAGAAGATCCTGCGCGAGCGCCCGGACCACGACATCGACGTGGTGATCCCTATCCCGGACACCAGCCGCACCGCGGCCCTGGAGCTGGCGAACCACCTGGGCGTCAAGTTCCGCGAAGGCTTCGTGAAGAACCGCTACATCGGTCGCACCTTCATCATGCCGGGCCAGGCCGCGCGGAAAAAATCCGTACGCCAGAAGCTCAACGCCATCGAACTGGAATTCCGCGGCAAGAACGTCATGCTGGTGGACGACTCCATCGTGCGTGGCACCACTTGCAAGCAGATCATTCAGATGGCCCGCGAAGCCGGCGCCAAGAATGTGTATTTCTGCTCGGCGGCCCCGGCCGTGCGTTACCCGAACGTCTATGGCATCGACATGCCGAGCGCCCATGAGCTGATCGCCCACAACCGCACCACCCAGGAAGTCGCCGACCTGATCGGCGCCGACTGGCTGATCTACCAGGACCTGCCGGACCTGATCGAAGCGGTAGGCGGCGGCAAGATCAAGATCGAGCAGTTCGACTGCGCGGTATTCGATGGCAAGTACGTCACCGGTGATGTCGACGAGGCATACCTGAACAAGATCGAAAGCGCCCGCAACGATGCATCCAAGGCCAAGACCCAGGCGGTCAGCGCGATCATCGATCTGTATAACAACTGAGTGACGAACCGGCCCCGAGGGGCCGGTTTGCGTTTAACCGAGGAGTGGCAGCATGAGTCAGGATTGGGATGCCGGTCGGCTGGACAGCGACCTTGAAGGCGTAGCGTTCGACACCCTGGCGGTTCGCGCCGGTCAGCACCGCACGCCGGAAGCCGAGCACGGCGATCCGATGTTCTTCACCTCCAGCTATGTATTCCGTACCGCTGCCGATGCGGCGGCGCGGTTTGCCGGCGAAGTGCCCGGCAACGTCTATTCACGTTACACCAACCCCACCGTGCGGGCGTTCGAAGAGCGCATCGCCGCCCTCGAAGGCGCCGAGCAAGCGGTTGCCACCGCCACCGGCATGGCGGCGATCATGGCGGTGGTCATGAGCCTGTGCAGCGCCGGCGACCACGTACTGGTGTCGCGCAGCGTCTTTGGCTCCACCATCAGCCTGTTCGAGAAGTACTTCAAGCGCTTCGGCGTGGAAGTCGACTACGTGCCCCTGGCGGACCTGTCCGCCTGGGATGCGGCGATCAAGGCCAACACGAAGCTCTTGTTCGTCGAATCGCCCTCCAACCCATTGGCCGAGCTGGTGGACATTGCCGCCCTGGCGGAGATCGCGCACGCCAAGGGCGCCATGCTGGTGGTGGATAACTGCTTCTGCACCCCGGCGTTGCAACAACCGCTGAAGCTGGGGGCGGACGTGGTGGTGCATTCGGCCACCAAGTTCATCGATGGCCAGGGGCGTTGCATGGGCGGCGTGGTGGCCGGTCGCAGCGAGCAGATGAAGGAAGTCGTGGGCTTCCTGCGCACTGCCGGGCCGACCCTCAGCCCGTTCAACGCCTGGATCTTCCTCAAGGGCCTGGAAACCCTCGGCCTGCGCATGAAGGCGCATTGCGCCAACGCCCAGGCCCTGGCCGAGTGGCTGGAGCAGCAGGACGGTATCGAGAAGGTGCATTACGCCGGCCTCAAGAGCCATCCGCAGCACGACCTGGCCGTGCGCCAGCAACGGGGGTTCGGTGCGGTGGTGAGTTTCGAGGTCAAGGGCGGCAAGGAGGGCGCCTGGCGCTTCATCGACGCGACCCGGTTGATTTCCATCACCGCCAACCTGGGCGACAGCAAGACCACCATCACCCATCCGAGCACCACCTCCCACGGTCGCCTGTCGCCCCAGGAGCGTGAGGCGGCGGGCATCCGTGACAGCCTGATCCGCATCGCGGTGGGCCTGGAAGACGTGGCGGACCTGCAAGCCGATCTGGCTCGTGGGTTGGCGGCCTTGTGATCGAAGGCACTCATGGCCGGGTCGCACTCGTAACGGGTGCCGCCCGGGGCATCGGCCTCGGCATTGCGGCCTGGCTGATCTGTGAGGGCTGGCAGGTGGTCCTGACCGACCTGGATCGCGAGCGCGGCTCCCGGGTGGCCAAGGCCCTGGGGGATGGCGCCTGGTTCATTGGCATGGATGTGGCGGACGAGGCGCAAGTGGCGACGGGCATCGCCGAAGTCCTCGGGCAATTCGGACGGCTCGATGCGCTGGTGTGCAACGCAGCCATTGCCGACCCGCACAACATCACCCTGGAAAGCCTCGACCTGGCCTACTGGAACCGGGTCCTGGCGGTGAACCTGGGCGGCCCGATGCTGCTGGCCAAGCACTGTGCGCCTTACCTGCGCGCTCACAACGGCGCCATCGTCAACCTGGCCTCGACCCGCGCCGCGCAATCGGAGCCCGATACCGAGGCCTACGCGGCGAGCAAGGGCGGCTTGCTGGCCCTGACCCACGCTTTGGCGATCAGTCTGGGGCCGGAAATCCGCGTCAATGCCGTCAGCCCTGGCTGGATCGACGCCCGCGACCCGTCCCAGCGCCGCGCGCAGCCGCTGACCGACGCCGATCACGCCCAGCATCCGGCGGGCAGGGTAGGGACGGTCGAGGACGTGGCGGCAATGGTGGCATGGCTGCTGTCGCGTAACGCCGGTTTCGTCACGGGCCAGGAGTTCGTGGTGGACGGCGGCATGACCAAGAAAATGATTTATGAATGAACAGCAGCCACAAGTCGCGAGCTACAAGCGGCAAGTGGTTATGCGGTGCTGGGGCTTGCGAGTTGCCGCTTGAAGCGTGCAGCTCGAAGCTGTTTTTGAAAAAAATCCAACCCTGCTATTGACTTAGCTTCGGCACCTGCGTAAATTTCGCGGCCTCAGCGAAGCAAAGGGTGATTAGCTCAGCCGGGAGAGCGTCTGCCTTACAAGCAGAATGTCGGCGGTTCGATCCCGTCATCACCCACCATGTTCCATGAGAGTCTTGCGAAAGCAAGATGGAAGCCGTCAAAAGCCTCCACCGACGCGCAGCGGTAGTTCAGTCGGTTAGAATACCGGCCTGTCACGCCGGGGGTCGCGGGTTCGAGTCCCGTCCGCTGCGCCATATTTACCGAGTCAGGTCAGCCTGGTTCGAGATCGAGGCCTCAAAGGCCCTGGTCAGACGAGTTAACTGGACGCAAGTCCATAGCGATACGCAGCGGTAGTTCAGTCGGTTAGAATACCGGCCTGTCACGCCGGGGGTCGCGGGTTCGAGTCCCGTCCGCTGCGCCATATCTGCTTCGAGGCCCACTGAACGCCTTGAAGCCAGGAAGAAAGCCGTACAGCGGACTTCTGATCGATAGCAAAGACCCTGGTCGAAAGACCGGGGTTTTTTGTTCTGCTGTAACGATATTGCGAAGATCGGAACAAGCCCGTGATAAGCGAGCTTGCTCCCGCTGGGCTGCGAAGCAGCCCTTGCTTGCTGAGTTGGCAAGACTCAGGGGGCGAGCCTCAGAATCCCAATCTATCCCGCAGCCCGTAATACCACGCACCCATCGCCGCAAACGGCGTGCGCAACAGCTGGCCGCCAGGGAACGGGTAGTGGGGCAGATCGGCAAATGCATCAAAACGCTCAGCCTGACCACGCAGCGCCTCGGCCAGGACCTTGCCTGCCAGGTGCGTGTACGTCACGCCATGGCCGCTGCAGCCCTGGGAGTAGTAGATGTTGTCGCCCAGACGCCCCACCTGTGGAAGACGCGACAACGTCAGCAGGAAATTTCCGGTCCATGCGTAATCGATCTTCACATCCTTGAGCTGGGGGAAGGCCTTGAGCATCTTCGGACGGATGATCGCTTCGATGTTCGCCGGATCCCTCGCGCCATACACGACGCCGCCGCCGAAGATCAGGCGCTTGTCGCCTGTCAGTCGGTAATAGTCCAGCAGGTAATTGCAGTCCTCGACGCAATAATCCTGGGGCAACAGACTGTGGGCCAACTCTTCCCCCAGAGGCTCGGTGGTGATCACCTGGGTGCCGCAAGGCATCGACTTGGCCGCCAGCTCCGGCACCAGATTGCCCAGATAGGCATTGCCCGCCACGATGATGAACTTGGCCCTGACCTTGCCTTGTGGCGTATGCACCACCGGGCTTGCACCGCGTTCGATGCGCACCGCCGGCGATTGTTCATGAATGACCCCGCCAAGGGACTCCACCGCAGCGGCTTCGCCCAACGCCAGGTTGAGGGGATGGATATGCCCGCCGCTCATGTCCAGCATGCCACCCACGTACTCTTCGCACGCCACCACTTCGCGAATGCGGCGTTGATCCAGCAGCTCCAGCTGGGTATGGCCGAAACGCTCCCATAGACGTTTCTGCGATTCCAGATGCCCCATCTGTTTAGCGGTAAGGGCTGCGAAGACGCCACCGTCCTTCAAGTCGCACTGGATCTGATACTTCGCCACCCGCTCACGAATGATCCGACCGCCCTCGAAGGCCATGTTGCCCAGCAATTGTGCCTGCTGCGGCCCGACACTGCGTTCGATCACATCGATGTCGCGGCTGTAGCTGTTGACGATCTGCCCGCCGTTGCGACCCGATGCGCCAAACCCCACCTTCGCGGCCTCGACAATCGTGACCTTGAAGCCGTTCTCCAGCAAAAACAGGGCAGAGGACAGGCCGGTATAGCCAGCGCCGATCACACACACGTCGGTTTCGACGTCACCTTGCAGGGCCGGGCGCGACGCAGCCGGGTTGGCCGATGCGGCGTAGTAAGACGCTGGATAAGGAGTGTTCGCCATTCTGCAACCTCTGTTTTATATTTTTTACGAATGCGCCGATCCTACCCGAGATAAAAATCCGCCGCCAGCCACCGCAAATACTTCATTGCCCCGGCGAAATTAAATATTTTGCATATTCATAGGGTTAGGTGAAAAAAAGGTGTTGACACCCCTTCGGAATTCCGTAGAATGCCGCCTCACAGCAGGCACGTAGCTCAGTTGGTTAGAGCACCACCTTGACATGGTGGGGGTCGTTGGTTCGAGTCCAATCGCGCCTACCAAACAAAATCCGCTCTGCTGGGCGGTCTAGAAGGGTCAACCGAGAGGTTGGCCCTTTTTTGTTTGCCGCTGGCAAAAGTCCAGTCCCATCCAGCCGCTCTGGCTCGGCGCAACAGTCCCAACAAACTCCTCCCTCTGCGAATAGACAGAAAAGTGGCGTAGGCGCTGTTCCGTCATTCTTTAGCCGTGAGCGACTATAGGGGGACCGTGGCACCGTAACGCTGGTTGATAGGTGGCTTCTTTTCGACAGTGGCGTACGTAGAGACTGGAAAGAGCTCATCGAACGGTGCAAGTCACTTAAGGGAACTATCGAGTAGCGATGGTGAAGGCTTGCGTTGAACCTGGATCCCGAGAAAAAGCCCGGCGCACCGGGCCTGATCGGGGCCAATTTTCAGCGGGAAATTTCTTTCTCTGTCACGCCGACGGCTGATCTTTCCCTGCGTCTGCGAAGCCAGCTATAGAGTGCATGCACGGGGTGCAGAAATGCCGCAAGCACGGCCACCAGCATGACGATGAAGATGATGATCAGTGGGACGCTTTCGTGCGAGAACATGGTGGTCACTCCTGTAGTCACTATGTTGGAACCCGCAGGGTAGACGCATCGGACCTTGCTTGCGGTGAACGAATGTTCATCATGGGACGCTTGATTTGTGCTAAGGCAGGGCTCGAAGAGTGATTGGGTCGAGTATGCAGTCCCAGCGTCGTCACGATGGAAAGCTCCGTATCGGCGAGAACCCGTGTAATGTTCGAGCATGAGGCGCTCGTGGGGGAGGGAGTGAAGGTTGGCTGCTTGCCGGCTTGGACATCCGCATGGTGTTCTGTTGTTGTGTATTCGCATTGAAGCGGGTGACGCAACACCCTGGAGATAGGTTGATCAATGCCAAAGAAACATCAGGAAAGCAAAGCAGTGACGGCTGCTGATATCGAGCGCTCTATCCAGGCGCTTAATATCATGGCGGAACGCCTCTGGGGCGATGGGCGGGAAGCGGAGGCGAAAGCTCTGCTCAATGCCCTGGATGCCTTAAACAGGGCACTGGATCGGATCAGGATTGGAGAGAGTCGCAGGGTTCTTCATTGAACGGAAAAGGCAGGGTTCTCCTGTAAAAGACTGACCGCTTCGTCAGCTTCTTGACCCGGCTAGTCCTGGGTAGACTTCGCAGGTTGGCTGGATTGGCCGGTCATCTACATGGATTTGGAAATTATGGATAATCCTGCACCTCTGGTTAGGAATATCTCACGCTCGGTCCTGGCAACCTCGCCGTGATCTACTGCCTTTTTCGTACATTCAAAAAATGCCTGCTGGCTGGTCGGCGAGGGCTGGAGCCAAGCCAGAATGGCCGATATCGCGCTCATTAGTCGGCTCCACCTGCTTGCTGCTGGCAATCGCCGGCCTGTTGCTATGGCGGCGTAGCGCAAAGTCATCCTGGGTCCTGTTGGGGGCATTGCTCCTGGGGCTGACATTGATTCCAATCATGCTGCCTGACATCTTCCAAATGCCGGCCAGCCTTTACATCCAGCTTGCCTGGTACCTGCGGCCGGTTATCCTGCAAGCCGTCCTGCTGGTTGCGGTATGGGGCTATAGCCTGCGGTTGCGTAAATCCGGTTATCTGAAATAGAGCTCTCAACTTCGAAGCCCAGCCTATCCCGCTGGGCTTTTTCGTTATGGCTGGCAGGGGTGGCAGAATGGGGCAGGAGCGTCGTATGGACAGAATGTCTCTGGCGTTTTCCCGTTAGAAATCCCTTGGAACCAAAAAACGTTGATAGGTAGCTGGTTACCCAAGTTTAAGCACTTCCGTTGCTCGCTACGACATGCGCGCACAATAAGATGGGGGGCAAATGACGGTTACGAGATGAGCCAATAGCAACGAACTCGAAACGAGCTCTGCCCCCATAGTTTTCGTATCAGGCTTGTCCTTGATAAAAGGTGATCGTCTCTTTTAGAGAGTCCGAGAACCCGTAAATATCGTCAAGCGAGCTTATCGGGTGACGCGTTTCGTTCTTGTCTTTATCGAAGACGCCTAAATATTTTTGCGTTCTATTGAAATGCAACCTTGCGATTGGTTTTCGATTGTTGTCATCCAATAGAATTCCGAAATAACTTTGTGTATCTCGGTGTGCGATCCGCTTTGCATCAATAACTGTGCGCACTATCGCTTTTATTATATGGAATCCTTCGAGTTCTTCCATGGTAGTGAGAACTCTATCTTCTGGTACATCATTAGCATCCGGTTGGGTTTCGGATACTACAACTTCGGCCGGAGTAGGAAGGGGTACGCCACTGATTGCAGATTTTAATCGATCATTTATCTGATCGTTCAGGAACTGAGCAGCGGCTTTTTTTGTAAGCAGTGCAAACTGTTCTCTTACCTTCTGGGTAATCGCGCCTTCGTAGATCCGTGAAGCAAAGAAACGCACGAAATCATCGTCGGGCTGAGTTAGTTGTGAGGCCATTTCTCTTTTGATCTGTCCTACATATTTCAGCTCGCCAGCTGCATTGATAATCGATTCAACGTCGAATGCTGATTTCGTAAGTTTTTGCAGCTCGGGAATAACGTGCTCGTCAATGTCTAAAAGATCTATTTCTAAAAATGGTTTTTCATCCATTTTGTTAGGAGCGTCTAGGTCGGTGAAAAACCTATAGAATCTGCCGTTTGTCAGGATTGAAATTCTAGCGGTTGTGACGTGGAAGTATCTGAATAGTTGGCTGGCGTGGTTTATGTTTAAGGGTTCGCCAATTTTCTTGGTTTCAATAAGAATTTGAATCTGGCCGTTCTTTAGTATTGCGTAATCAATTTTTTCGCCTTTTTTGGTACCAATGTCACATACATATTCGGGCACGACTTCAGATGGATCGAAAACATCGTAGCCAAGCACTGTATGGATGAAGGGCATTACAAACGCGGTTTTAGTTGCTTCTTCCGTTTGGATCGTTGACGCTAACTGACTTACTTTTGCCGACATCGCATTCAAGCGCTCTAAAAATTCCATTTTCCTGGCTCCACTGCAGATTCGCCCGATTGGGCTGATGGAGGCCTAACGCTACTACTTGTTAGCTGTGTTCGAATACTGTGTTTTTATACACGCTGGATACACATGCAGCTAGAAAGGCTTGTACAGCGATCATAGTGAAAGCCTCGTAAATCTGTTACCAAGTTGAACCGCCAATACTATTCAGTGGCCAAAACCCTTATCCACCCCAGAGGACACTGCAATGGCCGATGAAAAGCAAAAAGACCCGCCCAAGAACGACACCCCTGCGCATTCCACAGAGCAGGAACGTGAGCGTCTGAAGGATTTCAACAAGGACGGTATTCCACCGGGGGCGTGCTGATCTGGTGATCTGGCATGCTTCGTAATGTTTGAGGCGGTCCCTCCAATGGGGTGGCAGACGGTCGAAAATGTCTTGCTTCGATGAAGGAGCGGTGCGCGCGTCCTCAATATTCATCTCAGGTCCTTGGGGGACCGCTAGCAAGTCATGGACGTGCTAAAGGCATTGTCTGGGATACGGCGCAAGGGCGTCTTCCTGCCGTGCGGGTTGCAGTCCTTCGGGCCGAGCTTTTGTTTCCAACCGTATCTCGCTTTGTTACCGTGACGGCCTTTTGCATGCTGGGAAGAACAGAAGAGATGGTTCCATTAAGAATGCTGGCAATCGCCATTTGGGCATTGCTCAGCACTGAGGCGCGAGCGTGGTATGTCGAAAATCCGGTCGAGAGAGCATTGACCGCTACGACGCTGGTGCCGACTATGATCGTTGGCGCAACGACGGCCTTCACCGTAGATGGGCCGGCCATATTCAAGTCCGCCAAGAGTGATGCGATTGTATTCATCGGATCAGATGGCGAGATCAGAGGGGCGCATTTTGAGCAGGCCTCCCGTTACTATCGAGCGACCCACAGCTTGCCTCTGATGTCAGATCGGCAACTGGCCCGAGTGATCGTAACGTCTTACTGACCGATTCTCACCTCCCATGCTCAAGCGGCTCATGCTTGGCGACGCCTCATACTTTTCGCAGAGCCTGGCTGAAAATGTTCTGGACTCGTTCGACCTGCCGCTCAGCCTCTTCGCCGATACACTGTTCCTACCCCGTACCGTCTTTACTCGTCTTGGTTCATCCGCAACAGTATTCAGCGAATATCAGCGGTGAATTCTTTGGCAGTGGCTTCGGTACGTTCACATTGGCCTGATGCCGTGAAGCAGAAATAATCCCGCTCTCGGGTGGGGAAGCCCTGGCATATCAGCCGGGGCTTTCTTCGCCCGTGCTGGAAGGCTCCGGTTTTTCTCTAGACGCTCGTTAAAGCCGTCAGATACTCCACGGCCTTGCGATATTTCTCTACCCGCTCCAGGTCTTTCGGTCCGGGCCTGTCGATCCGTGACAAATCGCTGTTTTCCGCAAGATCGGCCAGTTTCACTCGACGAGCCAGGGGATTGCGGGCAGCCCGTTCGATGAAGATTTGGTAAGGCTCGCCTTCGTGCCTGGTGAGAGACTCGATGGCGGCGAGGATCGTTTCGCTGAAGCCATCCTTGCGCAGATCGGCGATGCTCACCCGGGTGTCTTCGATCACATCGTGCAATACCGCGACGATCCGTTCGTCCTCATGGGCCAGGCGCCGCATGACGTTCAACGGATGCAGGATGTAAGGCGCGCCGCCTTTGTCGGTCTGCCCTTCATGGGCCAGAGCGGCAATCGATATAGCCTTTTCAAGTGTGCTCACGACCTTTCCCTCGTCCGCTTTCGATTGTTGCCGGTAAGCGAGAATGTCATGCTTTTTCGACGATTACACCCCGGGACCGTCGGGCTCGTCATTCATCTGAGGTGTCTGCACAGGGACGGCGCCTGATACAGAGGGCGCATTGCACTTGATTGTTGTTCGAGGGAATGAATCCTGGCCGGACGAGACCGAACCACTGCCCAGTCGCCCGCGCAAAAGCGGGCGATGGCTTCCTCAATAGCCAGCCTCGGCAATCAGGCCACGCAGCCAATTCCCTCCGCGAAGCCATGTTCCTGCACCGCGGCCATGAAGTGCAGTGGCATGTCCTGTTTCACTTCGATGGCCGGCATTTCAAAGCCGCCCACGATTTGTCCCTGAAGCCCACTCAGCCGTATCGACTCTTCTTCCTTTGCCTTTGCCATTCTCGCGTGGTTCGCTGCGATTTCGTTGAGAGTTGACACGGTACATCTCCGATGACTGACCAAGCGGTAATTAAAAGGCCGCCGCGTCAGGGTTACGTCGTCCTGAGGCTGCCATGCCAGGTCGGTGCAAGCCTTGAGCCAGACGTGGCGGCTGACGGTGCATGCGGTTCCATTCACGACGAATGGTACGCACGCACAAATTCATACCGGTCACAGATGAATATTTGAAGACGTCAGCCGTCCGTATCGACCCCGTAGCCCTGCGGGCTGCCTTCCCTGTGGCTGAACAACACCAGTACCGCCAGGCCTGTCAGGCTGGTGGCGAGGGCCAGCAGCAGGATCACCTGGCGGGTGCCGAGTGGCGCGGCCAGCAACGCGACCAGCAGGCCCGCCAGGGGTTGCGACAGATTGTTGAGCAGGGTGATGACGCCGACGGTCTTGCCGAAGTCCTGGGGCGGAATGATTTTCTGGCGGACACTGCGCATGTACACGTTGAACATCTTGTCGAAACCGACGATCAGCAGGAAACCAACCACATAGCCCCACGCGGATGGGCTGAGCGCGGTGATGAACGCGCCTGCGGCGATCAGGCTGTAGGACAGGACTCCCAGCAATTTCAGGGGCAAGGTGGCGCGGGCCAGAAAGAACAGGATGAGAATGGTGGTCACGGCTCCGGCGGCTTGCAGTCCGGCATAGTCATCCTTCGTGGCGTCGTATTGACCGATCGCCATGGCGGCGGAAGTGGCGAGGGTGACACCGATGACCAGATTGACCCCGGCTGCCAGGCAGATGAGTTTTTTCAGCTGGGTGAATTTGCCGATGTGGCCCAAAGCAATGCGCAGCGGGCTCAGCCAGGCGTCGTAGCGTTGTTCGAAGATTTGCAGCGTGACCGGGCTGCTCCGCTGCCAGGACAGCATCGCCAGGTCCGCCAGCAGGAACAGGCCGGCAATCGCCAGCACTACCCAATGCCACGCCCATGCCTCGAGCATCAGCGCTGCCACCAGCGGGCCCAGTACCAGCCCGGCCTGGTCGGCGATCTGCGAATAGGACAGGGTCTTGGCATAGGTGTACTGCTTGAAAATGTAGGGCATCACCACTTCGCGGGCCATGATGCCCTGGGTGGTCAGCACGCCGCACAAGGCGGACAGCGCGACGATCCAGTAGATCCCGCCAAAGAGCCCGTAGAATCCCACGCCGACGATGCACGCCACGGCGCGATAGACCTGGCTGATGTGCAGGATACGAATCGGCGAGAATCTATCGCACAGCGCGCCGCAGATCGGGAACGACAAGTAACGCGGCAAGGCTTCGGCGAAGAAGGCCAGGCCCGCCCAGGACGCACTGCCGGTGGTCTGGAACACCATCAGCGGGACGATGAACAGGAGGATCTGGTCGGCCAGCCGGGAAAGAAACAATGAGACGAAAAAGGCCAGGTAATCCTTGCGCATGAAGCTCCTTGGTGACTGTGACAGCGGTTATCCGGTCCAGGCAAGCGACGCACAGTGTGATATGGAACTAATATCACCGTTAGTCTCTATATCTTTACAGGCAAACCCCTTCTTGAGAGAACGGCCATGTTCAAATCGCGTTCGTTGATTGCTGCAGTTACCTGTTTCGCCCTGGCGGCGGGCCCTGGCATTGTTGTCGCGGACCCGGGCAACGGCAAGGGAAACGCTCAATTCGATCAAGGTCCCGGTCAAGGGCAGGGAGGCAAAGGCGGGCAGGGCAACAAGGGCGGTCAAGGAAATCCCGGTCACAAGGGCAATCAGGGCGGCAAGGGAAACCAGGGAGGTGGCGGCGATTGGCACAACGGCCCGAGCATCGACCGTAGCGGCATCCTGGGGGTGATTGGCGGTTATCGCGATTATTGGAGCCCCGGCCCGGCGTTGCCACCCGGCATCCAGAAGAACCTGGCCCGGGGCAAGCCGCTGCCGCCGGGTATCGCCAAGAAGCTCGATGGCCGGCTGCTGGGGCATCTGCCGCACTATGACGGATATGAGTGGCAGCAGGTGGGCACTGATCTGATCCTGGTGGCGATCGCCAGCGGCATCATCTATGAAGTGCTCAGCGGTGCGTTCGACTGACCCTTTGCCTCAGCGACATGGCAGCCTCTTCGGAGGCTGCCTTCGTATCAGCCTTCAAGTTGTCGCAGGCGTTTGTACAGGGTGTTGCGGCTGACGCCCAGCCGTCGCGCCAGGTGTGAAATGTTCCCGCCCACCGCCTGCAACTGACGGTTCAGGTCCTCGGCATCGTTCAGGTCCACCGCCAGGGGCTCCGGCTGTTCCACGGGTTCCATTTCCAGGTCGACGAAAAAGTCGTCCGGCAGGTGTTCGGGTCGGATCGGCTGTTCCTCGGCCATGGCGAGGGCCACCTGCAATACGCTGCTGACCTGTCGCAGGTTGCCCGGCCACGGATGGCGCTCGAAGAGTTCCAGCACCTCGCGGCTCAGGCCGGCCCACTGGGTCGGTTCGCGATGATGTTCCCAGAGCCGCTTGAACAGGGCCTGCTTGTCGCTGCGCTCCCGCAGGGGCGGCAGCTCCAGGGTCAGGCCGCCGATGCGGTAGTAGAGGTCTTCGCGGAACCGGCCCAGTTGCACCTGTTCGCGCAGGGAGCGGTTGGTGGCGGAAATGATGCGGATGTCCACCGGGAACAGCTCGGCGCTGCCCACCGGTTGCACGCAGCGTTCCTGCAACACCCGCAGCAGCCGGGCCTGGGTTGGCAGCGGCATGTCGCCGATTTCGTCGAGGAACAGCGTGCCGCGGTCGGCCTTGCGGATCAGGCCGATGCTGCCCTTCTGGTTGGCGCCGGTGAAGGCGCCTTTTTCGTAGCCGAACAGCTCCGATTCCACCAGCTCGGCGGGGATCGCCGCGCAGTTGACCGCGATGAACGGTTGCTTGCAACGGGAGCTGGCCTGGTGCAGGGCTTTGACGAAGACTTCCTTGCCCACGCCCGTTTCGCCGTGGATCAGCAGCGGAATGTCTTTTTCCAGCAGGCGCTCGGCCTGGCGCACGGCTTTTTCCACGCGACTGTCACCAAAATGCAGGGTGTTGAGGCTGATGGCGTTGCCGGCGGGCGCCGGCGCAGGTGTCGGCTCGGCAAACACGCGCGGCTTGATCGACAACTGGCTCGGACGCTTGAGCATGCACTGGAAACGATTGCGCCCGGCCGCCTGCAAGGAAAACGGCAAGCCGTCGGGTTGGTTCAGCAGGTCCAGCAGCGACACCTTGAACAGGCTTTCGATGCTGACCCGGGACAGGCTCAGCCCCAGCAGGTTGTCGGCCCGGCGGTTGGCGGAAAGCACCTGGCCGGTCTCATCGAAAATCAGCAGGCCGGCCCACTGGCTGTCGAGGTTGTTCAACCCGGTGTTGAACGTCAGCTGGAAATGCTCACCGCGAAACAGGTTGAGGATCAGCCGGTTCTCCACGGTCTGGCTCATCATCTTGACCATGCCCAGGGTATGGGAGGGCGGCAGGTAGCTGTCGCTGGAGACATCCAGCACCGCGATGACCTTGCGCTCGGCATCGAAGATCGGCGCGGCGGAACCGGTCATGAAACGGTTGGCCTTGAGAAAGTGTTCATCGTGTTCGATGTGCACCGCCTGTTCACAGGCCAGCGCCGTGCCGATGGCGTTGGTGCCGGTGCAGCGTTCCATCCAGCTCGCTCCGGCGCTGAAACCATGGGCCAGTTTCGGCTCGATGAAACGCTGGGTACCCCAGGACGTCAGCACCTGGCCCTGGTTGTCCGCCAGCATGATCAGGCAATTGGAGTTGCTCAGGATGTTCTCGTAGTACGGCAGGACTTCCTGGTGAGTGGTCTGCACCAGGGAATGCTGGCTCTCCAGCAACTGGGCGACGCCCTCGGCGGGCAGCGGGTCGAAGGAGGGCACGCTCTGATGGTCGAGGCCGAAGGCACGGCAACGGGACCAGGAGGCCTGGATGATGGCGTCATGGGACAAGACTGGGGCAGGTGCGGCCATGGGGCACTCTCGCAGGAGCTGTTTATTATTGTTGTGGTAAGTCTCGCACAGACTCCTTGTGCGGGGGCAGGCCTGAATAGCACGTAATACACAGCCCCTTATGGGAGCGGGCGCCCACAGGGATCGAAGTCAGGCCAACCGAAAGCGTTCATTCAGTGTTGTTCAAAATTGTTCATTGTCAACCGGCGAATTGTTCAGTTGTTCAGTTCTGGTTGTTCATTTCTGTTCATCAACGAACGTATTTTTCCCACGATTATTGAGAAAAACCCACTACATCAACGTGTTGTGATTCCTGGCACGGCTTTCGCTTTCAAGCTTCGGTCGCTTGACTCCAAAAATAAAAAGGCCGAGCCATGTCATTAACGCTTGAGCACATCTGTCGCACCGTCGAAGGCCAGACCTGGATCGACGATGCCAACCTGAATTTCGAACCCGGATCCTTTAACGTCCTGCTGGGGCGCACCCTGTCCGGCAAGACCAGCCTGATGCGGCTGATGGCCGGCCTGGACAAGCCCGACAGCGGGCGCATCCTGATGAACGGCGTCGACGTGACCCACCGCCCGGTGCGGTTGCGCAATGTGTCGATGGTCTATCAGCAGTTCATCAACTACCCGACCATGACGGTATTCGAAAACATCGCCTCGCCCCTGCGCCAGGCCGGTGTGGCCGACGAGGTGATCCAGGACAAGGTGCTGGAAACCGCCCGGATGCTGCGCATCGAAAAATTCCTCAAACGCCATCCGCTGGAGTTGTCCGGGGGCCAGCAGCAGCGCACGGCCATGGCACGGGCCCTGGTCAAGGACGCCGAACTGATCCTGTTCGACGAACCGCTGGTGAACCTGGACTACAAGCTGCGCGAGGAACTGCGCCAGGAGATGCGCGAACTGTTCCAGGCCCGCCACACCATTGCTGTCTATGCCACCACCGAGCCCAACGAGGCCCTGGCCCTGGGTGGCACCACCACGATCCTGCACGAGGGCCGGGTGATCCAGAGCGGCAAGTCGTCGTCGGTCTATCACCAGCCGCAGACTGTCCTGGCCGCCGAATTGTTTTCCGAGCCGCCCATCAACCTCATGCCTGGTCGTATCGCCGGCAATGAAGTGAGCTTCGCCAATTTCGTGCACTTTCCGCTGAACGTCGACCTGCGTCCGGTGGGCGAGGGTGAGTTCCGGTTTGGCGTGCGCCCCAGCCATATCTCCCTGGTGCCGAGCAACGACGATGACCTGGAGTTGGCGGTGACCGTCGAGGTGGCGGAGATCAGCGGCTCGGAAACGTTCCTGCATGTTCGCAACGAGCATTTCCTCCTGGTGCTGCACTTGCCGGGAGTGCATGAGTACGACGTGGACGCGCCGATCCGCATCTACATTCCGACCCACAAACTTTTTGTCTTCGATGCCTCGGGCAAGTTGGTCCAGGCTCCCGGCCAGCGTATCGCGAGGGTTGCCTGATGGCTGAAATACGTTTGCAGAACCTCGCCCACAGCTACACCAGCACACCGGCGGGCCCAGAGGACTACGCGATCCGCGAGATGAACCACATCTGGGAGCAGGGCGGTGCCTATGCGCTGCTCGGCCCGTCAGGGTGCGGCAAGTCCACCTTGCTCAACATCATTTCCGGGTTGCTCAGCCCGTCCGAGGGCCAGGTGCTGTTCGACAGCAAGGTGGTCAACGAGCTGAGCCCGGAGCGGCGCAACATCGCCCAGGTGTTCCAGTTCCCGGTGGTGTACGACACCATGACGGTGTTCGACAACCTGGCGTTCCCCCTGCGTAACCAGGGTATGGCCGAGGCGAAGATCCACACCAAGGTGCAAGAGATCGCCGAGGTCCTGGACCTGCAGAACCTGCTGGACAAAAAGGCCCGCAACCTCACCGCCGACGAGAAGCAGAAAGTCTCCATGGGCCGTGGGCTGGTGCGCGACGACGTGTCGGCGATCCTGTTCGACGAGCCGCTGACGGTGATCGACCCGCACCTGAAATGGAAACTGCGGCGCAAGCTCAAGCAGATCCATGAGCAGTTCAACATCACCATGGTCTACGTCACCCACGATCAGTTGGAGGCGTCCACCTTCGCCGACAAGATCGCGGTGATGTACGGCGGCCAGATCGTGCAGTTCGGCACGCCCCGGGAATTGTTCGAGCGCCCCGGCCATACCTTCGTCGGCTACTTCATCGGCAGCCCGGGCATGAACCTGATCGAGGTGACCGCCCAACCGGGTGGCGTCGGTTTCGCATCCACCCATCTGCCCCTTTCCGACACCTTGCAGCGTCGGGTCGCCGAAGCGCAGGGCAAGCGCCTGAAAGTCGGTATCCGGCCGGAGTTCGTCCATGTCTGGGACGGCCCCTACGACGATGCGATGCGGGCCGAGGTGGTACACGTCGAAGACCTGGGCACCTACAAGATCATGACCCTCAACCTCGACGGCGCGCCGCTGAAGGTACGCCTGGCCGAAGACAAGCCTGTGCCGGAGGGTACGGCCTATATCAGTTTCCCGGCGCAATGGCTGATGGTCTACGCCGATGAATACCTGCTGGAACCGTTGAGCGAGGTGCAGCGATGAACAAGGTGCAGAACAACAAGGCCTGGTGGCTGGTATTGCCGGTGTTCCTGCTGGTGGCTTTCAGTGCCGTGATCCCGATGATGACCGTGGTCAACTACTCGGTGCAGGACATTTTCGACCAGTCCAGCCGCTACTTCGTCGGTGCCGACTGGTACAGGCAGGTGCTGATGGACCCGCGCCTGCACGACTCGCTGTTGCGCCAGTTCATCTACTCGGCCTGCGTGCTGCTGATCGAGATTCCCCTGGGCATCGCCATCGCGTTGACCATGCCGACCAAGGGCAAGTGGTCGTCCCTGGTGCTGATCATCCTGGCGATTCCGCTGCTGATCCCGTGGAACGTGGTGGGCACCATCTGGCAGATCTTCGGCCGCGCCGACATCGGCCTGCTGGGGTCCGTCCTGAACAACCTGGGGATCAACTATAACTACGCGGCCAACACCATGGATGCCTGGGTCACGGTGCTGGTGATGGATGTCTGGCATTGGACGTCCCTGGTGGCGCTGCTGTGCTATTCGGGGCTGCGGGCGATTCCGGACGTGTATTACCAGGCCGCGCGGATCGACCGGGCGTCCAATTGGGCGGTGTTCCGGCACATCCAGTTGCCGAAGATGAAGAGCGTGCTGCTGATCGCGGTGATGCTGCGCTTCATGGACAGCTTCATGATCTACACCGAACCGTTCGTGCTTACCGGCGGCGGGCCGGGCAACGCCACCACGTTCCTCAGCCAGACCCTGACGCAAATGGCCATCGGCCAGTTCGACCTCGGCCCGGCGGCGGCGTTCTCCCTGGTGTACTTCCTGATCATCCTGTTGGTGTCGTGGCTGTTCTATACCGCCATGACTCATTCCGACGCCAACCGTTGAGGCCCGTGCGATGAGCAAGAGAAAGCTGATTCCGTTGCTGATCTACATCCTGTTCCTGCTGGTGCCCATCTACTGGCTGCTGAACATGTCGTTCAAGAGCAATACCGAGATCCTCGGCAGCCTGACCCTGTGGCCCCAGGATTTCACCTTCCACAACTACAAGGTGATCTTCACCGACCCGAGCTGGTACACCGGTTACCTGAACTCGCTGTACTACGTCAGCCTCAACACGGTGATTTCCCTGTGCGTGGCCCTGCCGGCGGCCTATGCGTTTTCCCGCTACCGCTTCCTGGGGGACAAGCACCTGTTCTTCTGGCTGCTCACCAACCGCATGGCACCACCGGCGGTGTTCCTGTTGCCGTTCTTCCAGTTGTACTCGTCCATCGGACTGTTCGACACCCATATCGCCGTGGCCCTGGCCCATTGCCTGTTCAACGTGCCGCTGGCGGTGTGGATCCTCGAAGGCTTCATGTCCGGGGTGCCGAAAGAAATCGACGAGACCGCCTACATTGACGGCTACAGTTTCCCCAAGTTCTTCGCCAAGATCTTCATCCCGTTGATCGGCTCCGGCATCGGCGTCACGGCGTTTTTTTGCTTCATGTTTTCCTGGGTCGAACTGTTGCTGGCCCGCACGCTCACCTCGGTGAATGCCAAGCCGATCGCGGCGGTGATGACCCGCACCGTGTCGGCCTCCGGCATCGACTGGGGCGTGCTGGCGGCGGCGGGGGTATTGACTATCCTGCCGGGCATGCTGGTGATCTGGTTCGTTCGCAACCACGTGGCCAAGGGCTTTGCCCTGGGCCGGGTCTGAGGAGTCGATGATGGAATGGATGAACTGGACCGTCCCTACGGCGGCCTTCTTTGGCGTCATTGCCCTGTTGCTGGCGGGCATGACCACGTGGGAAATGCGTTCGCCGAGTATTCCTCGGCGAGGTTTCCTGCCGATTGCCACCACCCGTGGCGATCGGTTGTTTATCGGTCTTCTCGGTAGCGCCTACCTGCACCTGCTGGTGATCGGCGCGACCGACTGGAGCATCTGGATAGCGTTCGCGTTGTCTTTGGTGTGGCTGTTGGCAGTGATGCGGTGGGGCTAAGTGGCCTGTGTGGCTAATTCGTGCAGTCAGATTAACCGTACAGGCCACGTCGAAGGTTCGACGATCAGGCTCTTAAACCCAAACAGGAGGTCTCTATGTTCGATAAAAACAATAAGCTGCGACATAGCGTTTCATTGGCAGCCATGCTGGCACTCAGCGGGCTGAGCGCTGCGGCCTGGGCCGACGCCTATGAAGACGCCGCGAAAAAATGGATCGGCAGTGAATTCAAGCCGTCAACCCTGACAGCCGAGCAGCAACTTGAAGAGCTCAAGTGGTTCATCAAGGCGTCCGAGCCGTTTCGCGGCATGAAAATCAACGTGGTGTCGGAAACCATCGCCACCCACGAATATGAATCCAAGGTGCTGGCCAAGGCGTTCTCCGAAATCACGGGCATCCAGCTGACCCACGACCTGCTGCAGGAAGGCGACGTGGTGGAGAAGCTGCAGACCCAGATGCAGTCCGACAAGAACATCTACGACGGCTGGGTCAACGACTCCGACCTGATCGGTACGCACTTCCGCTACGGCAAGACCGAGTCGATCACCGACCTGATGGCCAACGAAGGCAAGAACTTCACCTCGCCGACCCTGGACCTCAAGGACTTTATCGGCATCTCCTTCACCACCGCGCCGGACGGCAAGCTCTATCAACTGCCCGACCAGCAGTTCGCCAACCTGTACTGGTTCCGCGCCGACTGGTTCGAGCGTCCGGACCTGAAGGCCAAGTTCAAGGAAAAGTACGGCTATGAGCTGGGCGTACCGGTGAACTGGTCGGCCTATGAGGACATCGCCAAGTTCTTCTCCGAGGACGTCAAGGAGATCGACGGCAAGCGCGTCTACGGCCACATGGACTACGGCAAGAAAGACCCGTCCCTGGGCTGGCGCTTCACCGATGCCTGGTTCTCCATGGCCGGCGGCGGCGACAAGGGACTGCCCAACGGCTTGCCGGTGGACGAGTGGGGCATTCGCGTCGAGAACTGCCATCCGGTGGGCTCCAGCGTGACCCGCGGCGGCGATACCAACGGGCCGGCGGCCGTGTTCGCCACCACCAAGTATGTGGACTGGATGAAGAAGTACGCACCACCGGAAGCGGCGGGCATGACCTTCTCCGAATCCGGCCCGGTGCCCTCCCAGGGCAACATCGCCCAGCAGATCTTCTGGTACACCGCCTTTACCGCCGACATGACCAAGCCGGGCCTGCCGGTGGTGAATGCCGATGGCACGCCGAAATGGCGCATGGCGCCGTCGCCACGCGGTCCGTACTGGGAAGAAGGCATGAAGCTGGGGTATCAGGACGTGGGTTCCTGGACCTTCATGAAGTCCACGCCTGAGAAACAGCGCCTGGCCGCCTGGCTCTATGCGCAGTTCGTGACGTCCAAGACGGTGTCGCTGAAGAAGACCATCGTTGGCCTGACGCCGATTCGCGAATCGGACATCAACTCCCAGGCGATGACCGACCTGGCGCCGAAACTCGGTGGCCTGGTGGAGTTCTACCGCAGCCCGGCCCGCGTGCAATGGTCGCCTACCGGGACCAACGTACCGGACTACCCACGCCTGGCACAGTTGTGGTGGAGCCATATCGCCGAAGCGGCCAGCGGCGAGAAAACCCCGCAACAGGCCCTCGACGGCCTGGCCAAGGACCAGGACGCGATCATGACGCGCCTGGAACGCTCCAAGGCCCAGGCCACCTGCGCACCGAAAATGAACCCCGAGCGCGACGCGCAATACTGGTTCGACCAGCCGGGCGCACCGAAGCCGAAACTGGCGAACGAGAAGCCTAAAGGCGAAACGGTGAGTTACACCGAACTGCTGAAATCCTGGGAGGCGGCACGCAAGTAAAACGGCATCGCCCATGAACGAACGGCACCGAAAGGTGCCGTTTCTGTTTGTGTGCCACAGGTTGGATGCAACGCCACAGACACCCCAAGTGGTCGTGGATCAACCCGCTTTGGCCGGGCTGGCCTGGGCGTTTCCGGCCACGGGCGACGGTGCGCTTTTGAGCAACGCATCCAGCGCCTGCCGGTACGTCCGGCCCGCCAGGCTCATGCTGTTGTTATGCGTGGCGCCCGGTACCAACAGCAGACGCTTGGGTTCGCGGGCGGCGTTGAACAATTGTTCGCTGAAGCGTGGCGGCACGTAGCGGTCGGCAGCGCCGTGGACCACCAGCAGCGGCATATTGATCTCGCCGATCTTGTCGATGGAGTCGAATTTCTGCGACAGCAGCCAGCGCACCGGCAGGGAGGTGTTCGCCATGGCGGTGGCGACATCCCCCAGGGACGTGAAGGTCGATTCGATCACCAGGCCTCGAGCGGGCACCGGTTTGCCATGTCTTGCCGCCTCCTGACCCAGTTCCGCGGCAAGATCCACCGCGACGGCGCCACCCAGGGAATGGCCGTAGATCAGCCGCAGGGCCGGGTCGGGTTGCAACACCTCGAGACGCTCCCAGGCGATTCTTGCATCTTCGTAGACGCTGGCTTCGCAGGGCAGGTCCCCCTGGCTTTTGCCGAAGCCACGGTAGTCGATCGCCAGAACCGAATAGCCCAGCGCCCGCAATTGCTGGATGCGCAACAGCTGCCCGGTCAGGTTCCAGCGCACGCCGTGCAGGTACAGGATCGCCGGTGCGTCCCGGCGCTCGGCCGGCCACCACCAGCCGTGGATATTTTCCCCGGCCTTGAAGTTCCTGGGCTTGAGATCGAATTCCTGGACACCGCTGGGCAGGCCGCTGAACCAGCTCGCCGTGCCCGGTTCGATGCGGAACACCAGTTCGCGCTCCTTGTGCTGCAACACCCCACAGCCCACCGGTAGCCCGACCACCATCGCGGCCATGAAAAACCAGGCCAGCCAGCGTTGCCTGAGGCGAGAGAGTAAGGATGAAGGCATCGGCGCGATTCGCTACTCGGAACGGAAACTTGCCTTTTAGCAGATTCCTGGGAGGGCCCGCAGGGATTTCGGACGGTTTGCCCATGGTGAGGGAATCTGCCGCGCCAGCCTGTCTCAGGAGGCAACCCGATCGAACTCTCGCCGTTTCGCCCCACTCGAAACTCAATACTCACCCATATCGAGGAACGATGCCATGACGAGCGAGCATTCCAAGGGGCAGGCCCAGGCCGGCAACGCTGCGCCAGCGAAGGACGCTACCGGCGAGCCGGTGGATGTGGTGGAGCGCGATATTCGCCACCCCGATCCGACCACCGACAAGGTGGATAAGACGATCACCCCCAAATCTATCAAGAGCCACGAGCAGGATGCCGAGAAATTGCGGGACAAAGCCACGGACGTGGAGAAAAAGCTCAACCGATAACCGGGTCGTCAATTTTTTCAATCAGCTTATGAACGACACCGCCTCAGGGTTCGGAACGTGTGCACCGGGTATCTCAACGGCAAGGGCGCGATGCCTGAGAGTCTTGTGAGACGGGCGTAGCTCGATCTCACAAGATAAAGGCTTTCATACCAGAGGTGTCATTACGCATCCTCAAGCTGGACGGGTTCGAGCATTCGTTCAGTTTTGCCATACCCCACCTTGGGCACCCCCGCCAGGCGCTGATGCAGTATCTTGCTCAATGAGCAACCAGGAGGCAGGTAGCTATCGCCGAAGTCCCCTTTCAGCTGCGTCGGATGAGTGATCACTTCCAACAAACCGTATTGCGGTGCCGCGGTGTGTTGCAAGTCGGCCGACGTGCAGACGTAGTCAGCCGTCGCGCCGCATAGACGACGCAGGCGGCGGTTGAGCAGGGTCTTGAAGATACGCTTGGCTACATTCAGGTTCGCCCCAACGTTGCGTGCCAGGCGAATGGGCACACCTTGCTGCGCAGCGAAGCGCGCAACCAGTTCGCCGATGGGCCAGATGTTGTGTACATGCTGATGAGAGTCCAGGTGGCTTGGACGCAAACCGTGATCCAGGCAGTGCTGCCATTGCGCCTGAAGTTCGCCCTCGATTGCCGCCAGGTCTTTCGAGCCCAGGCGCAGGCAATAGCGCGACAGGCTGAAATCGAACTGGCCGTGCGCATCGCAAAATGCCCGACGCGATTTTATGGCCTGGCTCAACGGCCACCCATGGCTGAGATTGAAATGCAGGCCGACGCGTCCTTTGAGGCGCGGCCGTCGGGACAGGACACACGCCTGTTTGAAGCCCGGCATATTGGCCATTATGGTGGCGGAACTGATGAGACCTGCTTCGAAGGCTCGAACGATTATCATGTTTTCACTGACGCACAGTCCGAAGTCGTCAGCGTTGATGATCACTTGGCGCGGCATGGGGAATCTCCTTTTCCTTGGGGATAGAAGGTGAATCTGTCGCTTTGGTTTTTTGTGGTGCTTTTTTACGAAGCCAGGGTTTAAGACTTTTCCAGAGACGCAAGGCAAGCCCGAGGACCAGGCCATCGGGTTGCCAGGAATAAAAACTCCAACGCCAATGCTCCAGTTGTCCGGTCATGCGTTCGTGCAATTGATGACTGGAGTTATCGAGACTGACCCGTGACGCATCGATCCACCGCCAGTTTTCCTCCAGTCCCCAGCGGATCCATTCCTCAAGCAATACCCGGCCACTGCCCAAGTCCGAATGCTGCGGCAGGAACGCCAGGTTGTAGTCGTACAGTCGACCTTGATCCAACAGACCGAGGCGATAGCTGATGCACTCGCCATCCAGCTCCAGCATCACTACCCGTACCAGGCCCTGGGCGGCGAGGGCGGTAAAGGCGTGGTTCATCCATTGCCGACGCATGGCGTCAGCGAAGATGCCGACACCTTCCTCGCCTTTCCAGCTGGCGGCCTCGACATCGGCAAGTGCCCGCAGCACCTGTCCCATGCTGATAGCATCCGGGGTCACTCGGCGGATCTGGGCACCGCAGGCGGCGATTCGCTTGCGCGCCCGGCGCAACTTGTAGCGTGGATCACCGGAAATTTCCTGATGATCGCTGTCGCTGATCAGGTGCACCGGCACCCGGCAACTCAGGCGCCGCTCGCCCGTGGAGCTCATGGCCATCCAGGCACTGAGCACGCTTTCTTCCCCGACCGGTTCGGTCAGCTCATTGAATTGCAGCAGTGCGTGGGGCAGGTGCTGGCGAATCTGCGTCAACGCCTGTGCCATGCCTTCGGCATCCAGGCGCACCAGCAGCGCGATGCGGTCGGCCAATGGATAACCCAGGTGGCGCAGTACCCGGAAGCGCAACCCGCCGATACGCTCAAGTCCTGATATCAGGGGCAGGCAAAGGCACAAGGTCTGATCCTGCCAGCCCAGCAGCACATGTAATTGCTGCTCGGGCGACAAGGCGAACTCCGCCGCTTGCAGCCAGGCCAGGGTATTGAACGGTGTCGCGTCGGCCACCCGGGTTCGCAGCTGTTCATAAGCTGTCGCGGGAAAATCCTCTGCGCCCAGGGAGCTACACCATTGGAACCGGATCGCCATGGAAGTCAGGCCGCCGCAGTGGATGCAACCGGCTTGGCCGGTTTGCGAAAAGAGTCGAGGAGCGAGCCGGTGTAGAACGTGTCACGGAAAAACCGCCAGCGGCCGAACAAGCAATACATGTGAGTGATCTGGCCGCGCTCCTGATAGTCCATGCGCAGATGCAGCTTGGCGGCTGGAACGTTGCTCAGTTCGAAGACATCGACCACTTTGTTGCAACCCTGCTCGGCCATGGCTTTCCACAGATCCAGCTGGATATCCACCGATAGCAGGGTCCCCCAGTAAGCGCGGTACAGCTCACCGCCGAACTCGAAGAACTCGCCCGGTCTGACCGGGAACCAGCAGCGAAAGAAATGGCGGTCGAAATAGTCCCGTGTACTGCCCCAGATGAAAGCGACGACGTCGTCCTTGTCGTCCAGATACATGAGCCCGGTATGGCCTTCGGCAGCCAGTTCGCGCATGGTCTCGACGCGGTCGCCAAAGTACGTGGCGAAGGCATCGGCATTGCCGGTGGTAATGTTCTCCCGGCGCAGCGGCGCATAGGGCCTGAGGTTATTGGGCCGTATCGGACTGACCAGATCGCGTTCCATCCACACCAACTGTTCGTGGAAATACACGTAGTGTCTGCACAGCTGATTCAGAACGGCGCGCAGACCTTTTTTGCGAATGCGATCACGCAGTTTTTGCAGAACGTTCATGGTGCCTCCTGGCGTGGGGCGGGTTGGGGATAAACCCCCTCGCGAGCATGCTCGCGAGGGGAGGTTGAAGCGTCATGGACATCAGGCCGGCGCTGTCGACGCAAGCGGCTGGGCCGGTTTGCGAAAGGCATCCAGTGCCGAGCCGCGGTAGAACGTGTCGCGGAAAAACCGCCAGCGACCGAACAGGCGATACACGTGGGTGATCTTGCCGCGTTCCTGGAAGCCCATGCGCAGGTGCATCTTGATCGCCGGGATATTTTGCAAGTCGCAGACATCGACCATCGTCTGGCAACCTTTGCCTGCCATGACCTTCCACATCTCCAGCTGCATGTCCGCCGACATACTGGAGCCCCAGTAGGCGCGGATCATCTCGCCACCGAACTGAAAGTATTCGCCAGGCTTGATCGGGAAGTTGCAGCGATAGAAATGGCGGTCGAAATAGTCTCGCGTACTGCCCCAGGCGAAACCCACGGTGTCGCCCTGAGCATCCAGGTACATCAAGCCCGTATAGCCTTCGGTTGCCAGCTCGCGCATGGTCTCGACGCGGTCGCCGAAGTGCCGGGCAAAAGCATCGGCATTGCTGGTCGTGATGAATTCCAGGCGCATTGGCGGGTAGGGCTTGAGGTGATGCGGGGGCAGTGGGGTTCGCACATCGTGCTCCAGCCACACCAGTCGGGTGTGGAAAAACACGTAGCGCCTGAACAGTTGTTTGAGGACGGCGCGCAGGCCTTTTTTCCGAATGCCATCACGTAATGCTTGCAGAACGCTCATGGTGCCTCCTGACGGGTGGCGGGTTGGGGGAAAGAGAGGGCGGTCCAGCCCAGGGCAAACACCGTTTCTGCTGGCAGGAGAAAACGGGTCTGCCCGGCCTCGCAGTTGAACGGGGCGCTACGGCTTTGGTTGTCGGGGCCGAAATACATCAGTTCGGCTTTCGCCTGGGGACAGGGCCCGCCGTCCAGGCTGACCTGTTGTGGGCGCGTGCTTTTGTTCACGCCCAGCAGGCTGCGCCTCGCGTCGGTGGCCATGGCCAGCACGTCGACTTCGAAGGCGTCGTTATCCAGGCGTAGCACCTGGCTGAGCCAATGCTGTTGGATGAACTGCTGGGCCAGCCCCACCGGCTTGAGTTCGAAGCGCTGGCTGTCCAGCACCCGGACCATGCCCTTGGGGTACTCGGGTTCGTCGGCGAGCATGAACCAGTTGAGCATGTCCAGCCAGCCGTCGGCCGAGGCGTTGACCACCACGGAGGTCCACCACAGGGCGGCGTAATGGGTTTGCTGCTCATAGGGGCTAAGGCTCGAGCCGCTGGACATGTTGGTCTGGTCCAGCAACAAGGCTTTGCGCGGGCGCCCCTGGCTATCCAATCCCACCAGGCGGGCGGCCTGACGAACGCTGTCGCGATAGGCCCGAGTTGCCAGCAGGTCGCGGATCATCCATTCGTGCCAGGCCAGGGCATCTACCTGGTCGCCGTGCTTATCCAGCAAGCGTCGCGCCCAGTCGATGCCACGCTTGTCGGCAGCGTTCTCGGCCAACGGACCGTTGGTGAAACGTGAGCTGGCCGGTATGGCGATACGAACCCCGGCGCGTGCGTTGGCAGGATCGGCGCGGACCTGAGCCGCCATGCTCTGGAAAACCTGCTGGAAGCTGGTGAAGTCCGGGTAGTTCAGGTTCGGCTCATCGGCAAAGCTGATGTAATGGATGCCTTTGCCGCCCAGGGCGCGGGTCGCGGTGAGCCAGGCTTGCAAGCCGCTGTGGCTGGTCCGGTCGGCCTGCAGGTCGGCCCGACGTTGGCTCCCGGCCAACAAGGTGATGTCCCGGTCGATGCCGAAGCGATCCTGATACAGGCGCCGGAATGCGTCTTCATGACTTGCCCTGGCCGCCATGACATCGACCAGGCTGTAGAAGGAAGCCGCTCGGGGTTTGATCGCATCGAGCAGGGGGTAGCTGGACGGCGGCGGCAACACATAGGGCAAATACACGCCCAGCCTCGGGGTTGGGCCGAGCGTCTCGTGGTACAGCATCAGGTGGGTCAGGCCCGGATCCTGGCGCAGCGGCTGCAGGTGCGCCGGGTTCTGGGCGAACAGGTTGGCGCTGCCGTCCAGCCAGAATGCCACCTTGCCATTGCCCTCCAGGCGCAGGCGCCAGATCTGCTCGACGTCGGCAACGGGCAGCGCCAGCTGGTCGAACTGCCAATAGGCGGGGTGCGGCTTGAGGTTGAGCTCAAGCTGCTTGCCGTCGGTGACGCGTCGGGCCTGCAGGCTGCGCACGCCATTGTGGTACTTGCCCGCCAGTACGGCCCGCTCGCCGGGCGCGACCTTGAAATACAGCTCATCGCCATCGTGGGTTTCGGCGCTGAAGTGCACCTTGGCCGGCGCGAACAACGCCCGGGTGCGCGCATCGTGCTCGACGCTGTAGCGACGGAAACTGTAGCCGGGAATCTCCAGGCGGTAACTGGCGTCGGCGGGCGGCAGTGGCCACGTTTGCTCGCCACGGGGCTGGGCCGGCTCCACCTGGCGTTCACCCACCAGGCGACCCTGGCCATCCAGCAGGAACAGGTGTTCGGTATTGGCGTCGGCCTGCCAGGCCGGTACCCAGCGCACGACCAGCTGGTCCGGCCGGTCGGTCTGCAGGTACAGGCTGCCGTCGCGGATACCGGTCCATTGCATGGATGCGCCCTGGGCCAGAAGAGCCAGGCTCCAGAGGCATGGAGCCAGAGCCATTCTCCAGCAGAGCCGGACCGGTCCCTTCGCGAGCCAGCTCGCGATGGCGGCTGGACTGACGATCACCTTCATGCCGATTTCCCCAGCAGCATCTGCCGCATCGGCAACAGGTCACTGGGCAGGATGATCAGCGTCTGCCACCACGGCACGCCGCTGAGACGGCAATACATCGTCAGCAGGGCCAGGGTCACACCCAGATACGCGATGGAGGAGGCGGCGGCCGCGCCGACAATGCCATAGCGTGGAATCAGCAGCAGGTTCAACGCCAGGTTCAACAGCGCGCCGGCGCCCATCAGCCACGACACCAGGCCGGGGCGGTCCTTGCCCAGCAGGTCCAGGCGCAGGATGCTGGCGTAGCACAACCCGAACAGCCCCGGCAGCAACGCCAGCAAGGCCGGGTAGGCAGGCTGGTAGGCGATGCCGAACAGTGTGACGATCAGCCACTGGCCGATCAGCGCCATGCCCAGGCACGCACCGAGCATGACCGTGGCGGTCAGGCGCAGGGCCAGGGGGGTCAGGCGTTGCATGTCCCTGTCCTGTTGCAACAGGCGTTTCATCAACGGCGTAGTGACCGCTTCCGGCACGATCAGCAACAGTTCGGCGGCGGCGCTGGCCATGGCGTAGTGACCCAGGGCCGTACTGCCCAGCAGGGCACCGATAAACAGGAAGTCCGAGCGTAGGATTATCTGCTGGAACAGCAGGTCCGGGTGACTGCGGGCGCCGTAGAGCAGCAGCTCGCCCTGGCCGCTGCGATCCCAGCGCAACGACAGGTCGTGATCGCGTCGCAGCCACATCCAACCGGCCAGCACCACCAGGCTCAGGCCCGCGAGCCAGCTGATCAGCGCCGCCTCCAGGGCGGCATCCTTCCACAGCCAGAACAGCGCCAGGAACAGCAGCAACGGCGCCAGGGATTCGATCAGCCGCAAGGCATTGAAGGCCCCCACGCCGCCGGAGGCATTGTGCAGGGTCAGCAGGCCGCTCTTGAGCACCGTCAGGGGCACGGCCAGCAACAGCAGCCAGGCCAGCAGCCCCAGCTGCGTAGTGATGTCCAGTTCGCTGCCGAACTCCCGCGCCAATGCCACCACCAGCAACGTCAGCAGCCCGGCCATCAGGCAGCCGAAGATCAGCACCTGGCTGAGCAGCAGCCCCATGGAGCGTTGCTGGGCCGCCTGATAGCCCACGGCACTGTTCAGGCCGCCGCTGGTGACGGCGCTGATCAGGTCCGGCAGGGTGCTGAGCAGGGCGAACAACCCGCGTTCGCTGGGCCCCAGGATCCGGGCCAGCAATACGTTGCGCAGCAGGCGCAGGCCGATCATCGCCAGGCGCGTGCCCATGCTCAGGAGCAGGTGCTTGAGGTAATGGGCGCGGCTCATGGGCGTGCTCCGCGGCGGATGCGCCAGGCCAGCAATTCGGGGTGTTGGGCGTTGCGCTGGCTGACACCGAAACGCGGCAGGTTCAGAGGATCGCCGTCGCTGCGATACAGCCCGGTCTCGGTGCCCAGGGCGAACGCAAAGCCATGGGCCGCTACCTGCCGGCGCACGCGTTCGTCGTGATCGCCGTTGGGGTAGCAATACACTGGCAGCGGTTGTGCGCAGCCATTTTCCAGCGCGATGCGGCTGCGGCTGAGCTCCTCATGCAGACGCTGGTCGTCCAGCGCAGTCAGGATCGCATGGCTGGCACCGTGAGGGCCGAAGCGGACCAGGCCGGAGTCTTCGAGCATGCGCACCTGGGTCCAGTCCAGCGCCTGGGGCTGGGCGCCACTGGGACAGGCCTGGTTGAGATCGCTCAACACCTGCGGGTCGAGGGTCTTGAGGCTTTGCAGGTAATGCAGCAGCGACAGGCTGCGACGCTCATCGTCCAGGTCATCGAGCATCACCGGCAACGGTCGGCCAGCCTGTTGCAATTGTTCGATCAACACATGCCGCGCCAACTGGCCATGGCTGCCCCACAGGGTTTCGCCAATGCTTTCCCACCAGAAGTGCTGGCGGCTGCCGATGAAGTCGGTGGACAGGAAAATGCTCGCCGGCACCTGGTACTGGCGCAGCAGGGGAAAGGCGTTCATGGCGTTGTCACGCCAGCCGTCGTCGAAGGTCAGGGCCACTCGCGGGCGGTCCGGGACGCTGGCGGGGTCGGCCAGCAGCAGGGTCATCAGCGGCACGCATTCGAAGTAGCGCTGCAGCCAGATCAGCAGGTGCTCGAAGGCTTCCGGTCCCACGCACAGTTCGTTGCGATGAGGCAGCTCGGCGGCGCGGTCGTTGCTCAGCACACGGTGCAGCATCAGGATGATGCCGGCGCCGCGCAACGGGCCACGTCCCAGGGACGTGTTCAGGTACAGCCAGCCGCCGGTGCGCTTGAAGACTTGTTTGATCGACATCGGCCATGCTCCTCAGCGGTTCTGCTCGGGATTCCATTGGCTGTAGCGCTGGCCGCGCAGGAACTGCCACAGGCCCAAGCTCATGCCCGTCATCGTCACCAGCACGAAAGCGGCCAGGCGAAACGGCCGGGGCAAGCGATGACGGCGGTCCAACAGGCCGACCAGCGCCATGGCATAGCCGAACAGTTGCCCGGCCAGGGTCAGGCGGTAGAACGGGTGGTCGTCCCACAGCCAGGCGTTGCTGAGCAAGAGCGGCAACAGCAATACCGGCGCCAGGCGGCGGATCAGTTTGTGGCTGATCAGGCCGACGGCGTAGAGCCCGTGACGCAGCGGGTTGAGCAACGCCCGGCGATGGGCCAGGCTCAGCAGGCCGCCGACGGTGACCCGCAGGCGCCGGCGAAACTGCTTGTCGGCCTCGTCCACACCCTGGTCGATCACCCGGGCCTGGGGCACGTAGACGATGGACTTGCCGGCCGCCGGGGCGCAGGTGCTGAGAAAGAAGTCATCGTTGACCTGCGCCGGGATCGGCTGGAACAACTCGCGACGCAGGGCCAGCAGGGCTCCGTCGGCCGACACCATGCAGTCGGTGCGGCTCTCTACCCGGCGCAGCCAGCCCTCGTAGTGCCGATACAGGCTGTCGCCCAGGCTCAGGCCCTTGCCCGGCACGGGGATCTCCATATGTCCGGCGCAGGCGCCGACTTCCGGATCGCCCAGGGGCGCCAGTAAATGGCCGAGGGTGTCGTGGGCCCATTGATTGTCCGCGTCGGTGAACACCAGGATCTCGCCACGGCTGTGGGCCACTCCGGTATTGAGGGCGGCGGCCTTGCCCAGGCGTGGCAGGTCGAGCACGCTGATGCGCGGGTCGACCACCTTGCGCGCGCAGGCCACCGTGTCATCGCTGGAGCCGTCGCTGGAGAGAATGATCTGCAGCGAACGGGCGTTGTAATCCTGGGCCAGCAAGGTGCGCAGTTTGTCTTCGATATGCCGCGCCTCGTTATGGGCGGCGATGACGATGCTGATGTCCATCGGCAGGGCCTTGCCGTAGCGCCGGACAGGAAACAAGGGCGACAGCAGGCTCAACATCAGGGGATAACCGAGGTAGGCGTACACCGGCAGCAACAGGCAGGCCCAGTAAATGAATTCAGCCACGGGCAGGTCTCCTGACAGTCCAATGACACAGGTTGAGCAGCAAGGCGGCGCCGGTCAGGTGCAGGCGCACACCATGCAGGGCCCACAATTGCAGGGTCAGTCGCGGGTCGCGTCGGCTCTGGCGCAGGCTGAGGATCAGGGCCGGCAATGACATCGCCAGCAGGATCAGCAGCGCCAGGCGCGGTTGGCCCTGCAGCAGCGCCACCAGGGCCAGGAAGTCCAGCCCCCAGGCGCCGATGGACAGCGCGGGGAAACGCAGCAGGCGCAGGCTCGGGCCATGGCTGCGCAGCAGTTGCAGATGACTGCCCTGGCGCCACAGTTCCTTGCTCATCCATTCGCGCCAACTGCCTTCATAGCCCCAATGCAGGGCCAGGCTATCGTTGACCAGCAACAGTCGCGCGCCGGCCTGGCGCAGGCGCAGGGAGAAATCCTTGTCCTCGCCGGTGCGCAGGGTTTCATCGAAACCACCCACCCGATCGAACCACGAGCGACGCATCAGCAGATTGGCGCTGGGCAGCCATTGCACCCGGTGCAGGGGGCGGGAATCGGCACGCTGGCTACGCCGTTGCCAGGCTTCGGCGAACCAGGGGGCCTGGCGCGGGGTGTCCAGGTCCAGGCCGAGCACATCGCCTTGGCCTTCCAGTTCCAGCATCAACGTGAGCCAGTCGGCCGGCATCTCGATGTCGGCGTCGATGAACGCCAGCCACTGGCCGCTCGCGAGCGCGGCCCCCCGGTTGCGCAGGGCGCCGATATGGACGCCGGGCACGATCAGCACACGCGCCCCCAGTTCGTTGGCGATGCGTGGCCCGTGGTCGTCGGAACCGTTGTCCACCACGATCAGCTCGCATTCCAGCTGTGCCTGGCGAGCGGCTTGCTGCGCCGCCAGCAAGGTGCGGCCGATGTGCCGCGCCTCGTTGTACATCGGGATCACGATGCTCACCCGGCTCATGCGCGAACCTCCTGGGGGGCGGTCTGCTCGGCGTCATGGCGCAGCACACTGGTGAGGGCGAGCATGATCCACAGCAGCTTGTGGTTCGGCGCGCTGAGGAACATCAGGAACAGTGCCAGCGACAGGAAGCTCATGCCCAGGTGGGTCAGCAGGTCCGCCTGCGCCCAATCCCGGCGACGCAACCAGAGCTGGCGGGCGCGCAGCAGGTTGTACAGGCCCAGGCCGAGCATGCCGACGAACATCAGCCCGCCGGGAATACCGATTTCGCTGAAGATCTCCAGATAGGTGTTGTGAGCCCGGCGGTACAGGTCGCTGAGCTTGCGGTTGGCCGAAAACGCCTTGGCGTAGCCGGTGGGGGCGTAGTGCAGGGGGAAGGTCCCGGGACCGGTGCCCAGCACGGGATTGTCCTGGATCATCCGACTGCCGACGACGATGTACGAGGCACGCCGGCCCAGGGATTCGTCCTGGTGGGCACGGGCGCCATTGCTCAGGATGCTCAGGGACTGGATGCGCGCTACATAGCCGTCCGGCATCACGGCAATCGCCACGGGAATCAGAAGGGCCAGCCCGAGCATGGCGAATCCCAGGTGCCGCGGGCGGATGCGCGGCAGTTGGGCGCGATAGTGATACAGGCCGATCATCAGGCTGAGCATCAACACAACCAGTCCGGAGCGTGACTCGGTCTTGGTCATGCCGCCCAGCAACAGGATGAAGCAGCCGCCCCAGAACAGTCGATGCAGCAGGTTCGGGCCGCGCACCACCAGCAGCAACGCCAGGGGGATGGTAAAGGCAATCAGCAGGGCGAAGGAGTTGGGGTCTTCCAGCAGCCCGGAGGCGCGGCCCTGCTCCTGGTACCGGGCCGAAAACATCGCCAGCACGCAGGTGGTGGTCACGCTCAGGGTCACCAGCCGGCAGAACAGGTCGAGGTTCAGTTCGCGACCGATCAGCAAGGTGATCACGAAGAGAATCAGGCCCACCCTCAACTCGCGAAAATGGGTCAGGGACAGGTCCATGTTCTGCGACAGCAACAGGCTCAGGCCATAGAGCATCATGAAGCCCACCAGAGGGCGCCAGATGTTGCTGCGCAGGCGGGTCCCGGGGATCTGGTGCAGGGCCAGCTGCAACATCAGGATCAGGATCAGCGCCACCCCAAGGAACTTGCTGCCGGAAAGGGAGTTTTCCTTGAACAGGCCTTCGAAGGGCACCAGCGCGGCAATGCCCAGCAAGCCCCAGGCGGGCTTGCGGTACAGCATGGCGACCCCCACCAGGCCCAGCACAGCGCCCGGCGCCAGGAACGGGTAGGGGCTGGCCAGCAATGCCAGGCACACCAGGCCCAGCAGGCTGACGAGCGAGAGCGGGACAATCATGGGCGAGCCTCCCTTGCCGTGCGGATATAGAGCTGCGACCAGCGTTCGGCCAGCGTGCGCAGGTCGTAGCGGTCCCGTTGGGTGCGGCGCGCGTTGTCGGCCAGGATCTGCGCCAGGCGCGGTTCGCTGAACAGGGTTTCGATCTGCCTGGCCAGTGCGGCGCTGTCGGCCGGCGTGGCGAGCAGGCCGTTGTGGCGGTCCTGCAACACGTCGGGGATGCCACCGACGCCGAACGCCACCACCGGCACGCCGGCCTGCATGGCTTCGAGCAGGATCATCGGCGTACCTTCGGTGCGCGAACTGATCACCAGGGCATCGAGGCGGCTCCACCAGGCATTCATGTCGGTCTGGTACCCCGGCAGCTCGATGCGCGTAGGCAATCCGGCATCGGTGATGCGCTTGAGCAGGGCCTGGCGTTCCGGGCCGTCGCCGAGCATCACGGCGTGCAACGACCCATGGCGCTGGCACAGCGGGATCATGGCGTCGAGGAACAGGTCCGGGCCTTTCTCACTGCTCAAGCGGCCGACGTAGCCCACTCGCCAGCGCTGCCCGTCGTCTCGGTGGGGCAAAAGCGTGGTGGTGGCCGGCAGGCCGTTGGGGATCACGTCGAGTTTTTCCGCCCGCACGCTGGCCTGGCGGTGCAGCGCGGCAATGCTTTCGGCCACGCAGACCACGCGCTTGACCGAGGCCGTACGGCACAGCTGCAAGCTCAACCAGGTATAGAAGCGCTGCTTGGGGCTGCGCGGCGTGAAGCCATGCTGCGTGATCACCAGCGGCAGGCGCAGCAGCGTGGCGGCCGCCCAGCCGAACAGCAGCCCTTTGAAGTTGTGGGTATTGAGCAGCGGTCGTTCGTGGCGCCGCTGGCGCAGGTGCCGCAACAGCTCGGCCCACGATCCACAGTGGTGGCAATCGACCCCGGCCTGGCGGAAGCGCGTGATCAAGGTCGGCGGCGCCGCCAGGAACAGCACCTGGTGCTGTCCCGGCGTGGCCAGGCAATGATCGAGCAGCATCCGCTCGGCCCCGTAGAAGCCGCCGCTGTCGAGCAAATGAATGATCGGCAGGGGGCTGCTGCGGTGGGACGGGCCGAACGGCGCGTTCAATTGCGCACCCAATGGACAAGGCTGGGCAGGCTCCAGTTGCGATGCGGGTTGACCGGCTCCGCAGATTGCTCGTTGATCACCAGCAGTACCGGCACCTCCAGTTGCTGGCTGATCTGCGCTGGATGCTTGAAGCGATGGTCGAAGAACTCACGCACGTAGACCAGGGCGATGGCCAGCAGCAGGCCGCTGAACAGGCCGAAGACGATGATCAGCATCGGCTTGGGAAAGGCCGCGGCCGTCGGTTCGAAGGGCGGGCTCAGCACCCGGGCGTTGGACAGGTCGTTGTCCAGCGAGCGGGCGGTGCTGGCTTCGGCGAACCGCTGGGCATAGGTTGAGAACGCCGCATGCAGGGCATTGATCTCGGTGTCCATCTGCCGCAGTTTGCTTTGGGCCTCCTGCAGTTGGTGGATACGCTCCTTGAAGGCGCCGATGCGTGCGACCTTCTGATCGATCACCGAACCGACCACCGCCAGGTCGGTGGTGCGTTCCTGGATCCGGTTGTTCACCACCTTTAGAAACTGCTGGCGGGTCCGGACGATCTGTTCGCGGGCCAGCAGCATCGGTTCGCTGCCGGGCTGGAAGATCGCCAGGTCATTCATGTAGCGGCTGACCTGACTGGTCAGTTGCTCGCCCAGTTGCTTGATCTCCCGGTCCTCGAACGCGATGTTGTCCACCGTGGTGGTGAACGTGAACGGGAAGGTGTAGTCGCTGAAGCGCGAACTGTTCGCCGAGGCCAGGCTGGCCTTGAGGTAGTCGAGCCAGCGCTGGCTTTGCAGCAGGCGGTCGCGGTACAGGTTCAAGGCCTGTTCTTCGGTGTTGATGGCATTCAGGCGGAAGGTGATTTCTTCCTTGGGATCGGACGAGCCGACGCCTTCCAGCAGCGCCAGTCGATGGCCTTCCAGGCCGTCGAGCCGCTGCTGGTACTGGGTTTTCTTCTGTTCGTAGAAGGTTTGCGGCAGTTCGATCGATTGCAGTTCCTGGCGCCCGGTGAGGTAGTTCTGCAGCAGCTGCGCCACGAAGCGCGTGCCCTGGGCCGGATCGCCGAAGCTGTAGACGATGGAGATCACGTTGGAGCCGGGCAGGGTCTCGATCTTCAGGTTTTCGATGGCCTCGTCGGTCAGGGTGTCGAGCACGGTATCGCGCACCGGGTCGACTTCCAGTCCCAGGCCATCGCGCAACGGGTTGATCACGTATTCACGCAGCGGCGTGGTGATATAGCGCTTGAGCGGGTCGCTCACCCACTTGTTGAGGATGCCGGGGCTGGGGGTGTACTCGCCCTGTTCGCGCAAGGTGGCGATGGTCTGCCGGATCAGCGCCGGAGAACGCAGGATATTGCTTTCGGTTTCCATGTCCGCCAGGGACGGTGGAATGAAGGTGGCGTTTTCCTGGTTCAGCGACGTGGTGGCGTCGCCCTGGGAGAGCTTTTTCGACTGGACGATCACCTGGGCGGTGATGTCGAAGCTCTGCTTGAGCATCAACGGCAGCACCAGGGCGATCACGGCGAAGATCAGGAAGACGCGCTTCACCCACTGCTTGTTGGCGAAGAAGATCCTGAAGAACTCGTGCAGATAGTTTTCCTTGGGGTTCATGATCGGTCACCTGAGATTCAGTTGTCGCTGCCTTTGTTGTCGACGCGGTAGCCGAAGCTGAACCCCACGCCCTGGAACAGCACCACATCGGCCAGTTGCCGGGCCAGCTCGCCGGCACTGGCAAGCTTGGTCTTGGGCACGAAGAGCATGTCTTCCGGCTGCAGGTAGGCGATCTGCGCCGCGTCGCCGCTCAAGGCTTTTTCCACGTCGTAGTGCCGGGCTTCGACCTGGTTGCCGTTACGGCGCATGATCACCACCGAGTCGAGCCGGGCCTTGACGTTCGTGCCACGGGCCAGGGTCAGCGCCTCGAGTACCGAGATCGGCCGGCGGATCGGATAGGAGCCGGGCTGCGCGACTTCACCCAGCACATAGATTTCGTTGCCGGCGGTGGACTTGAGCAGCACATCGACGGTCATGCGCCCGGGCAGCTTGGCGTAGCGCTCGTTGAGGAAGGCTTCCAGCTGGTTGACGGTCATGCCTTGCAACGGGATGGAGCCGATTTCCGGGAAGCTCGCATACCCGTCGCTGCCCACGGTGATTTCCCGGCTCATGCCGGTGCCCGGGTGCGTCAGAGTGTTCCTGAGGTTCGTCTCGCTGCTCAGTGGGCTGGTCACCAGCACCGTCAACTGGTTGCGGTTGGGCTGGAACAGCATTTTCTGATCATAGGCACGCTGCACCGTCAGGCGGGCTTCGTCGGTGGTCTGGCCGGCGATCTTCACCGAGGTGTTGGCCCCCGGCAGCTCGATGGTGCCGTCGGGCATCACCTGTTGCGTGCCGTTGAGCTGGCTGGCAGCAGTGAAGTTCAGCGCGACCTGGTCGCCGGGTTGCACCCGATAGGACTGGGGGCCGGTGGTGCTGATGTGGAAAATCACATCCAGCACGTCCTGGGGCCGCAGGGTCTTCTCCACCTTGGGCATGTCGGTGGCCTGGGCGTTGGCCGGTGCGGCCGTGAGGATCTGCACCGGCATGGTCATGTTTTCGTTATGGCTGGAGCAACCGGCAAGCGGCAGCAACAGCAGGACAAGCAGTCTGGCGTTCATCTCGTCATCCTTCTGCAGGCTTACAGGTTGTTGTAGAGCCACTTGGGCATGTAGTACTTGCGGCGGTTGAACACGCTGCCCACCACCTTCGCGCCGGCCTGGGCCAGGCGTTGGCGCGCGGCCTGGGCCACTTCCCAACGGGTGTCTTCACCGCGTACCACCAGCACCACGCCGTCTGCCTGGGTGCTCATGACCAGGGTGTCGGAGGCCGAGTACACCGCGTCGGCGTCCACCACCACAAAGCGGTATTGCGCCGCCAGCTGCCTGAACAATGGACGCAGTCGCTCGGGGCTCAGGCGTTCGGCGTTGTGCCCCAGGCGGCCGTTGGGCAGCACGTCGAAAGGCATGCCGGAGGCCTGCACCACGCAATCCTGCAGCAGGGGCGGGGCGAGGCTGTTGAACAGCATGTCGCTGAAGCCACGCTCCTTGTGCAGCAACAGTTGCTGGCTGAGGCTGTGCGGCGACTGGCTGGCATCCACCAGCAATACGCGGCCGCTGCTCATCTGCGCCAGTTGGGCGGCCAGTGCCATGGCACTGGTGGTGGTTCCGGTGCCGGTGTTGGCGGCTGTCAGAAGCAGAATCCGCAAGGAAGGGTCGAGCACGGTCGAGGTCAGGTTGGTCTCGCTCGGGCTTGCGATGGTCAGGATATTCGTTGAACCGTCCATTTAACTCGCTCCGTGGCCGCTGAACACTTTGAAAGGGGTAATCATCAGGATCTTCAAATCCAGCAACAGGCTCTGTTCGGCGATGTAGCTGAGGTCCAGTTCCACACGCTGGTCGAAGTCGATATCGCTGCGCCCGGAGATCTGCCAGAGGCCGGTGAGGCCGGGGTAGATGCTCAGGCGCGCGAGGTGGTTGTCCTTGTAGCGATAGGCGTTGAACGAGGTCGGTCGTGGACCTACCAGGCGCATGTCGCCGGTCACTACATTGATCAGGTTCGGCAGTTCATCGAGGCTGCTGCGGCGCAGGAACCGGCCGATGGGCGTGATGCGCGGGTCGTTGTCGATCTTGAAGTCGATGGCATCGGCGCCGTGTTTGTTGAGGTGGCGCAGCGACTCCTTTAGCGCTTCGGCATTGGCGATCATGGTGCGGAACTTGTACATGCCGAAGACGCGGCCTCGGTAGCCGGTGCGTTTCTGCACGAACAGCACCGGACCGGGGCTGGAGACCTTGACCAGCACCGCCAGGCCCAGCAGCAACGGGCTGAGCAGCACCAGCAGCACCAGCGCGCCGAGGCAGGCCACCACACGATTGGTCCGCGAAACGGTCCAGGGTCGCCCGCCATGGCGCCCGGTCAGCCAGCCACGGCCCTGCCGGTGGATGGCGGCATCCAGGCGCCGGCGATGTTCGGGGTCGACACGCTTGTCGCCGGGGACATTGATGGGAATGTGCTGTTCATGTCGGGTCATAGACTCCTCCGTTGAAGTTCGGCCGCAACGGGCAGGTGGGCAACAGGCAGCGCGTAGTAATCGAGGAACCACCGGGTGAAGCGACCCAGGCCCTCGTCCAGCCCGATGGCGGGCTGGAAACCGGTGGCGCGTGCCAGGTCGCTGGCATCGGCACAGGTGTTGAGCACGTCCCCCGCTTGCAGGGGCAGCAGTTCGATGCGAGCGGTCCGGCCCAGGTGTTTTTCCAGCAGCGCGACATAGGTGCGCAGGGTTATCGGGTGCTGGCCGCCGATGTTGTAGATCCGCCACGGGGCCCGGCTGGTGGCCGGGTCCGGTTGTTCGTGATCCCACAGGGGCGTGACCCGGGGCGCTTGGTCGATCAGCCGGGCGATGCTCTCGATGATGTCGTCGATGTAGGTGAAGTCGCGCTGGTGCTCGCCATGGTTGAACAGCTGCAGCACTCGGTCTTCGGTGATCGCCCGGGCGAACTGGATCGGCGACATGTCCGGCCGGCCCCAGGGACCGTACACGGTGAAGAAGCGCAGGCCCGTGCAAGGAATGCCGAACAGATGGCTGTAGCTGTGGGCCATCAGTTCGTTGGCTTTCTTGCTCGCCGCGTACAGCGACAGTGGGTGGTCGACGCCATCCTGCACGGAGTAGGGCGTGCGCTGGTTGGCGCCGTATACCGAGCTGGAGGAGGCGTAGACCAGGTGCCTGACCGGATAGCGCCGGCAGTTTTCCAGGATGTTGAGAAAGCCCGTGACATTGCTGTCGATGTAGGCTTGGGGGTGCTCCAGGGAATAGCGCACCCCGGCCTGGGCAGCCAGGTGGATCACCACGTCCGGGCGGCGCGACTGGAACAGCGCGTCGATGGCCGTCGCGTCGGTCAGGTCCGCCCGCACCAGGGGAAACTCGCCGGCCTGGTCCTGCACCCAGGCCACGCGGTCATGCTTGAGCTGGGGATCGTAGTAGTCGTTGAAATTGTCCAGCCCGCAGACCCGGTGGCCGTCGCGCAGCAGCCGCAGCACACAGTGGGCACCGATGAAGCCGGCCGCGCCGGTCACCAGGATGTTCATGCTTGCGGCCCTTGGACCGGTACCGTGTGCCGCAGTCCGATCCCGCGGTACAGCAGCCCGGCGGCCGCCAGGTGCTCGGGGTTGTACAGGTTGCGTCCGTCGATGACGAGGCGGGCCCGCAGTTTGCTGGCCAGCAGGTCGAAATCCACCACGCGGAAGTTCTTCCATTCGGTGCAGATCACCAGGGCGTCGGCATCCTCCAGGGTGTCGTCACGGGTGGCGCACAGGTTCAGGTCCTTGCGGTAGCCGTAAATACGCCGGCATTCGGACATGGCCTCGGGGTCGTAGGCCTGGACCCGGGCACCTTCGCGCCACAGTGCCTCCATCAGGTAACGGCTGGGGGCTTCGCGCATGTCGTCGGTGTTGGGCTTGAAGGCCAGGCCCCAGATGGCGATCGATTTGCCCGCCAGGCCGTCGGGGAATTGCCCGGCGAGCTTCTCGAACAGGATATGCCGCTGGCTGTCATTGACATCGGTGACGCTGCGCAACAGGCGCAGCGGCATGCCGCTCTGTTCGGCCGTGTGCAGCAGGGCGCGCAGGTCCTTGGGAAAGCACGAGCCACCGAAACCACAGCCGGGGTAGATGAAGTGATAACCGATGCGCGGGTCCGAACCGATGCCCTTGCGCACGGCCTCGATGTCGGCACCCAGGCGCTCGGTGAGGTTGGCCAGTTCGTTCATGAAACTGATGCGAGTGGCGAGCATGGCGTTGGCGGCGTACTTGGTCAGTTCCGCGCTGCGGTTGTCCATGAACATCAGCTTTTCGTGGTTGCGACAGAAGGGCGCATAGAGTTCGCTCATCTGGTCGCGGGCCAGCGGGTCGGCCGTGCCGATGATGATCCGGTCCGGCCGCATGCAATCGGCCAGGGCGCTGCCTTCCTTGAGAAATTCAGGGTTGGACACCACGCGCACGTTCAAGCGTTTCAGGCCGCGCCGGGCCAGTGCCTGGCGGGCGCATTCGGCGACTTTGTCGGCCGTGCCCACCGGCACCGTGGACTTGATGATCAGGGTGCGGTCGCTGTCCATGAAATCGGCGATCTGCCGGGTGACCGCCAGCACATGGCTCAGGTCCGCCGAGCCGTCTTCATCGGCAGGGGTGCCCACGGCGATGAAGATCAGCTCGCCATGGTTGACCGCGTCGCTGGCCTGGGAGCTGAACGACAGGCGCCCTGTCTTGATGTTGTCTTCAAGCAGACCGGACAGCCCCGGCTCGCTGATTGGCGGTACCGCTTGCTGCAGTTGCCGGATCTTGTTCGGGTCGATATCGATGCACAGGACGCGGTGGCCTACATCGGCCAGCGCTGCTGCCTGGATCAACCCAACATACCCCGTCCCAAATACGCTCACGTCCATTTTGGCGCGCCTCGTAAATCGGTTGATGTAACTCGGATGAAACTGTTAGAGGGGGTATAGCGCAGCTTCAGAAAAGCGTGTCAGCAAAATGACAGTTGTCAGTGTTGGCAAAACTAGAAAGGTTCGGGCCTTTTGATATCAAGTTATTGACTGCCTTGAGAAAGTCCCGGTTTTAAAGGGTGAAAATGGATTTTAAGAAAGCGATGAACGGTATTTATCCATAGGTTTTGACGATTTGTGTCTCAAAAGTGTGTCATTTTTGGGCTAACTTTTTTTTGACGCTTGCGCCGTTCGTCTCTTTTCTTGCGCATTGGAAAGTCGCTGCTACTGTGCAGAAACGAACCGTTTCTCAACGTCGCGATTTCTGCCGAGACAGACATGGGCCGATACATCAAGGAACTGCTGCTGGCGCTGTATCTGATTCGGGGGTACGACTATTACGTCGACCGCCTGGCGACGTTGGGCCTGGGTTTGGCGACGATCCTCTTCGGTGCGATGTTCGTGGCGCTGGTGGTCGCGCTGTGGATGACCGCCCACATTCGCCATGCCTTCATCCGGCATCTGTTTGCGCTGGCGATGTTTGCCTCGGCGGTATTCTTCGAGGTCTACACCCGGGTCACCGATAGCTACCTCACCTACGCACAGTTCGTGTCGCTGGTGTATTCCGGTGGCTTTATCCAGGAGGCCGCCTGGCAGTATCGAGAAGTGATCGTCAGGGCGATGGCGGCCGGTTTGTTGCTGTTGTTGGGAATCGGGCTCAAGCCGCGTCGCCGGGTGCCGTTGCCGGGTTATCTGCCCATCGCCGCGCCCATGCTCGGGGTGCTGTTGCTCAGTGCCGTGCTGTTCCTGCGGGCCGGTGAGGGCGCGCGCGGTTTGCCGGTGATGTACACCCCGCTGGCGTACCTGAACCTGTTTGCCTATGAGGCCCTGCACAACACCGTTGGTCCACGGGAGCCGATCCGCCTGGCGCGGCGAACGTCAGCGATCGGGCATGACCTCGTGCTGATCATCGACGAAAGCATTGCCGGCAACTACCTCGATATCAACACGCCGTACGGGGTGCACAGCGGGCTCAAGGCGCCGGTGCCGGGCGTGGACATATTCAATTATGGTTTTGCCGCCTCTATCGCCAACTGCAGCGCCGATACCAATGTCACGCTGCGCTATGGCGGCACCCGGGCCGATTACATGCGCATCAACAGCACCCAGCCGTCGATCTGGCAGTACGCCAGGGCCGCCGGGTTGCGCACCGTCTACATCGACGCCCAGCGCACCGGAGGCAATCTGCAGAACCTGATGACCGAGCTGGAAAAACAGGACATCGACGAGTTCGTCCAATTCGACCAGACCCGCGTGCGCGACCGGGACATGGCGGTGGCGGACAGGCTCATCGCATTGCTGGGCAACGACCGCGCCGAACTGGTGGTGGTCAACAAGATGGGCGCGCATTTTCCGGTCCATGACAAATACCCCGACGACTTCATGAGCTACCGTCCGGCCCTGCCGCGAGGGCACTTCCAGGAGGTAGCCGATACCGGAAGCCGCGATGGTTTCAACGGCCGACAGGATGACTGGGTGTTGTACCGCAATGCATACCAGAACACCGTGCTGTGGAACGTCGGCGAATTCTTCCAGCGCCTGTTCCGCCAGGGCGACCTGAGCAACGCTGTGCTGATCTACACCTCCGATCATGGCCAGGACTTGCACGAGCGCGGCAACCCGGGACTCAACACGCATTGTGGTGGCGACCCGGTGGAGGAGGAAGGCCTGGTGCCGCTGGTGCTGATCCAGGGCAGCCAGTTGCAGACCCTCGATTGGCACGGAGCCCTGGCGCAGAACAAGGACCGCTCCAGCCACTACAACATCTTCCCGACGCTGTTGCAGTTGATGGGCTACGATCCGGCCGGTGTCGAGTCGGCTTATGGAAAATCCCTGAACCAACCGACCGAGGACGCGTTCACCTTCAACTATCGCTTCAACGCCCGCCTCGGCGCAAAACCGGCCTGGAAGCACATTGACCTGGACAGCATCGTGACACCTCCACCGGCACAGACTGAAATGGCGGCGGGGCATTGACGGCGACCGCGTCGGGCATCAACCTCGCATGGGGGTGGTCGCGGTATAGGGCGGTTCGTGGGTGCGATGGTCCACCTTGCGCTCAGTCCGCTATCCTGACGCTCACGATTATCCAGTGAGCCTCTTCATGCTTGAAGTCCGCGATGTCTTCAAAAGCTACGCCACGCCCCAGGGCCCCTTGCCGGTGCTGCAGGGTGTCGACCTGACGCTGCCTCCTGGCAGCAGCATGGCGTTGATGGGGGAGTCCGGAAGTGGCAAAAGTACCTTGCTGCACCTGGTCGCCGGGTTGGACAAGGTCGATGGCGGGAGCATTCGCTGCGGCGAATACCGGCTCGACGGCATGAACGAAAGCCAGCTCGCCCATTGGCGACGCACGGAGATCGGCCTGGTGTTCCAGCAGTTCAACCTCATCAGCAGCTTGTCGGTGGAAGACAACCTGGCGTTCCAGGCGCGCCTGTGCGGTCGCCATGACCCACGCTGGCACGCGCACCTGGTGCGGCGACTGGGGCTGGGGGAATTGTTGCAGCGCTATCCCGAACAGCTTTCCGGCGGGCAGCAGCAGCGGGTGGCGTTGGGGCGGGCGCTGGCTTCTCGGCCCCCCCTGTTGCTGGCCGACGAACCCACCGGCAGCCTCGACGAGGCGACCAGCGACGAGGTGTTGCGACTGTTGCTGGAACTGCTCGATGACAGTCCTACCAGCCTGCTGATGGTGACCCACAGTCCGCGGGTGGCGGCTCGCCTGGCCCACCGTGTGGTGCTGCAACGCGGGCGGCTGGCGCCGATGCGAGCGCAGTGATGATTTTGCGCCAGACCCTCAAGGCCTTGCTCAGCCACTGGCGCCAGCATCCGGTGCAGTTCTTCAGCGTGCTCACCGGCCTGTGGCTTGCCACCAGCCTGCTCACCGGTGTCCAGGCACTGAACAGCCAGGCTCGGGACAGCTACGCACGTGCCAGCCAGCTCATCGGCGGCGAACCCCAGGCCAGCCTTGATGCGCCCGGCGGTGGCACCTTTGCCCAACAATGGTTCATCGACCTGCGCCGCCAGGGGTGGCCGGTTTCGCCGGTGCTGCAGGCCAGGGTGACCCTGGAAGGGCACGAGGACCAACGCCTGCAATTGCTGGGCATCGACCCGGTGTCGCTGCCGCCCGGTGGCGCATTGGCAGGGCAGGCGCGGGAGATGAGCGAGGTGGTGGCGTTCTTCACCGAGCCCGGTCGTACCTGGATCGCCCCGCCAACCCTGCAGGCCCTCGGGCTGCGAGAGGGTGACCGGCCCCGGACCGTCGAGGGGCAGACGCTGCCACCCCTGCATACCCAGCCGGACATGGCGCCGGGCATCCTGCTGATGGACATCGGGTTCGCCCAACAGGTGTTGCGGTTGCCGGACCAGTTGTCGCGGCTGTCGCTGCCCGCCAGTTTCTCCGCCGCGCTACCGGAGGCCTTCAACGGTCGGCTGCAATTGAAGCACGCCAATGAAGAAAACAACCTGTCGCGCCTGACCGAAAGTTTTCATCTGAACCTGGATGCTCTCGGGTTCCTGTCCTTCGTGGTGGGGCTGTTTATCGTCCACGCGGCCATCGGCCTGGCCCTGGAACAACGTCGTGGTCTGCTGCGAACCCTGCGTGCCTGCGGCGTCAGTGCCCGCTTGCTGATCGGCAGCCTGGCCCTGGAACTGGGGGCGCTGGCCCTGCTCGGCGGAGTCGCCGGGGTGCTCAGCGGCTATTGGCTGGCCAGTTTGCTGTTGCCCGATGTCGCGGCCAGTCTGCGAGGACTCTACGGCGCCGAGGTGGCCGGGCACCTGAGCCTCAGCCCGTGGTGGTGGCTCAGTGGTGTGGGCCTGAGCCTGCTCGGGGCAGTGCTGGCCGGGGCTGACAGCCTGTTGCGCGCCGCGCGCCTGCCCTTGCTGGCCTTGGCCAATCCTCAGGCATGGCATCAGGCCCACGCACGTTGGTTGAAACGCCAGGGATGGATCGCGGCCCTGGCGGCGCTGGTCGCGGTTTCAGCGCTGATGTGGGGCGATAGCCTGGCCAGCGGGTTTGTCCTGATGGCGACGTTGCTGCTGGGGGCGGCCCTGGCCTTGCCGGTGTTGCTCAATAGCGCCTTGAACCTGCTGCGTCACCGCACCCACGCCGTGCTCGGCCAGTGGTTTCTCGCCGATTGCCGGCAGCAGTTGCCGACATTGAGCCTGGCGCTGATGGCCCTGCTGCTGGCGCTGGCGGCGAATATCGGGGCCGGCAGCATGACCTCCGGCTTCCGCCAGACGTTCAATGACTGGCTCGAACAACGGCTCTGCGCCGAGTTGTACGTCAGCCCGCAGAGCCCGGCCCAGGCCGGCGAGCTGCAGGCCTGGCTGAAGCAGCAACCGGCGGTCACCGCCATCTTGCCCAACTGGCAGGTGTCGATTCCGTTGCAGGGATGGCCGACGGATATCTTCGGCATCGTCGACCATCCCGGCTATCGCCAGCACTGGCCGTTGCTGGAAGCCGCCGGCGATAACCCGTGGGAGCAACTGGCTGGCGCCGACACGCTGATGCTCAGCGAGCAACTGGCCCGGCGCCTCAGGCTCGGTATCGGCGACCGGCTGAGCGTGCCGACGCCGCAGGGGCCGTGGGTTGCGCGCATCGTTGGCATCTATGCCGACTACGGCAACCCCAAGGGGCATGTACTGGTCAATGCCGAGCATTTGCTCAGGCATTGGCCAACGTTGACGCCGTATCGCTTCAACCTGCACATTGAAGCGTCGGCGATTGCCGCATTGGTGACGGACCTGCAAGCGCGATTTGCCCTGGATGACAGTCGTATCGTCGATCAGGCCCGGCTCAAGGGGTGGTCGACCCAGGTCTTCGAGCGCACCTTTGCCGCCACCGCTGCGCTCAACGGCCTGACCCTGGCCGTGGCCGGGGTGGCGCTGTTCATCAGTCTGCTGACCCAGAGCCAGAGTCGTCTTGGCCAGTTGGCGCCGCTGTGGGCGTTGGGGGTGACGCGCCGGCAGCTGATGTTGCTCAACCTGGGGCAGACCTGGCTGTTGGCGATGTTGACGTTGGTGCTGGCCTTGCCGCTGGGGATCGCCCTGGCCTGGTGCCTGGATGCGGTGATCAACGTGCAGGCCTTTGGCTGGCGGCTGCCGCTACGGGTATTTCCACTGCAACTGGCGCAACTGCTGGCCCTGGCGATGTTCGCCACGCTATTGGCGTCGGCCTGGCCGCTGTACGCGTTGTATCGCACGCAGCCGGCCGATCTGCTGAGGCGCTTTTCCCAGAAAGACAGCCCATGAGGCTTCGAATTGGCTTGATGTTGCTGGCGCTGTGGCTGGGCGGCTGTGATGACGCCTCGTCACCCAAGGGCTTTGCCGGTCTTGGTGGCGAGGCCGTTGCGTTCACGCCGGTGGTGCCGGGGCGGGTGTTCGGTTTTCCCCGGGATCACGGAGCCCATGAGGGGTTTCGCATCGAATGGTGGTACGTCACCGCCAATCTCAAGGATGCCCAGGGCCGCGATTTCGGCGTGCAATGGACGCTGTTCCGCAGCGCCCTGAGCGCCGCCCCACAGGCCGAGGGCTGGCGCAACCAGACAATCTGGCTCGGCCACGCCGCCGTCACGTCCGCCACCGTCCACCACGCCGCCGAACGCTACGCCCGGGGCGGGATAGGGCAGGCCGGGGTCCAGGCGAGCCCTTTCGATGCCTGGATCGATGACTGGCGGTTCGCTACCCAGACCTCGGGAAACGATCCTTTGGCAGACATGCAGTTGAAGGCTCGCGACCCGCGTTTCAGCTATGAGCTGCGGCTCGTTTCAAGCCGGCCGCTGGTGTTGCAGGGAGAAGCCGGTTTCAGCCAGAAATCCGAACAGGGCCAGGCGTCGTATTACTACAGCCAGCCTTTTTTCCAGGCCAGCGGTCACCTCGATATCGACGGCCAGCGCTATCAGGTCAGTGGTCCGGCCTGGCTCGATCGCGAATGGAGCAGCCAGCCGCTGACCGCCAACCAGACCGGATGGGACTGGTTTTCCCTGCACCTGGACAGCGGTGAGCACGTGATGCTCTATCGCATGCGACACAGCAATGGCGAGCCCTACCTCACGGGCACCTGGATCGATGCCCGGGGCCAGGCGCAGACCCTGCATGCCGGGGAAATCAGCCTGGAGCCACTGGACAGGGCCAAGGTCGCCGGGCGAGCGATGCCGGTGCGCTGGTCCATCAAGATCCCCGGCAAGCAGCTGGACATCACCACCGTCGCCCTGAATCCCGACGCCTGGATGGACCTGCGCATTCCTTATTGGGAAGGGCCGGTGAAAATGAGTGGCAGCCATGGCGGCACCGGTTACCTGGAAATGACCGGCTATTGAGAATCCCGGAACTCCCCGCCGACGCCAGCCCTCATAGCTTATGAAGCACCTCATCAGGAGCCCGTCATGAGCGATGACCTCAAACCTCCGTCAGTGGCCGATTGGCAGCGGCTGTTCGACGACAAGGCCTACTGGCAGCAATCGCCCGATGCGCATTTCGCCGAATTGATGCGGGTGGCCAATGATCTGTTCGGCCAGGGGGCCGTCGATCTGGCGCAATGGCAGGACCTCAAGACCCGGGCCGAGCAGCTTCACCAGCGCTCGCCGGACGCCAACGTTGCCGAAGAAGTCGCCGACCCCGAAGCCTGAGCATCCCAGGAGATACCATGAAACCTTCCACCCAGAACCCCGATGAGCCGGCGATGCCCGGCGAAGTGGAGCGCGATAACGACGCCCTGCGTCCCAATGATCCGGCCAAGCGCAAACAACAGCAGGGCGAGCCAGGCGCCGAAGACACCGATGCACAGAAAACCGGACGGCACCCTTCAGGTCATCGCCCGGTGTAGATCGGTCCCGGTAGTTACACTTGCAACTTGCCAGCCGGGGAGTGATAAGTTGTATTTGTACTACCCCGGCTTATTTGTATAACTGTTTGTATAACTCACTGGGATATCTGGAGAAATTGGCATCCAGATTAAATAATTATTTAACTGGGCGGCCGGACATCCTCCTGGAGTTGCTCTATTATTGCTTTCGTTCGCCCAGTGTCTGGCTCTTTACCAGTGCATGGAATGCCGAGGCCGTTGCACTGGGCGAACACCGTTCGAACTTCTCGCCCGTTCTTGTCGGGCCCGCCCATCCCGGCGCAGACAAACCCTAAACCTGAATGCTCAATGCCTCCCTGCATTGATCGATGGAGCGCTGTTGCGTCTCGGCATACAACCGCAGTTCATCGATCGTCGCCCGTCCCAGTGCCTCTTCGAAGGCCTGGCGGTTGGACTGCCCGGCATAATGGCTCTGGGCGTCGTCGCCGAGGTTCGACTGGAAGATCCCCGCGGCACTGACCGGCAGGAAATCCTCGTACACCAGAGGCTCGGCGCGCAGGTAACCCTGTTCCACCAGACGTTCCAGCTCAGTTGATTGCTCCAGTGTGCCCTTGGCGGCCAGGCCTTTTGGCGTGACGAAATAGCGGAAGTACGCCAGTGCCTGTCGACGCAATTGATCCTGGTCGTCAGGGAACTGCAGGAAGTGCTCGGCCATCAGTGTGTTGTAGCGCTGGGCATTGGCCTCGTTGGGAAATTCCCCGAGGGCGTCCCGGGCTGCGTTCAGCAACTGATCGTAGAGCGCGCGCCCCTTGGGCGTAAGGGCGGCGCCTCGTTGTTCGATTTCACCAAAGCGGGCGCTATGGCTGCCCTGGGTGCCGGCCGGGTCGGTGAACGCGACCGGTTCGTCCAGGGCTTTGAAACTGGTCTGGCGCAACAGGATCGGACACCGGCGGCGAGGTGGGCCTTCGACCACCGCTTTGGGAGTGATGCCGTGGACGGGCATCTGGGCCTGGACGATGTCGATGTCCAGGGTGCGTGGCGTCAGGTGGTTGATGTGCGGGCCCTTGAAGGCCACCACGTCAGCGATCAAGCGATGCTGGGCGCTGAGTTGACGGTACTGCTCGGCCGTGACGGTGGCGTGGCTGTGCCAGCGAAACGTCTCCAGGGCCTGCAGGACGAAGTCTTCGGCTTGTGGTTCGCTCAGGCCACCCTGGCGCTCGGCAAGGTCGATGAGCTGAAGGGCCAGGGGCGTGAAAATCTGCCGTTTATCCAGCACCGATTGGGCAAAGGCCCGAAGCTCGCTGTTCTCGATCAGTTCCAGGCGCAGCAACGAGGTGAATACCCGGAACGGACTGACCTGCAGTGCGCTTTCATGCACGGCGCGAAACGCGGTGGAGTGCACCGGCACCCCGGCCGGCGTCAGGTCGTAGTAACCCACCGGTTGCATGCCCATGACCGCGAACAGCCGGGCCAGGGTGGCCAGTTCCGTCGCGGTGCCGACGCGGATCGCCCCATGGCGCTCCATGTCCAGGCGTTGACGTTCGCCAGTGCTGTCCAGGTGCTCGGCCAATTGTGGATCGTTGAGCAACACCTGGGCATTGGTGTGCTCCACCAGGTTCATCAGTGCGCCGTACAACGGCACCTCGTCACGGTACATCTCGGACATCGCCTTGGAGAAGCGTTGGCGGATCAGGTCGGGACTGACGAAGCTCATGGCGGGGATTCCTGGTTCGGGCAATGGAAATCGGCGGGCAAGTACAACGAAAGATCGCAGCCTTCGTCAGCGGCGACAAACGAAGAATCTTCACGACTTCATTCTGTGAGGGACTGATCCACCAGTTCGATCCAGTGTCGCACGGGGGTGCGCCCGGCGCCGTCCAGGTGGTTCTGGCAACCGACGTTGGCGGTGACGATCAGTTCCGGATGGCCGCTTTCCAGGGCATTGAGGCGGTTGTCCCGCAGCTGTCGCGCCAGGGTCGGCTGGGTCAGGGAATAGGTGCCGGCCGAGCCGCAGCACAGATGGCCGTCGGGAACCGGGGTGAGGTTGAAGCCCAGCCGTGCCAGCAAGGCCTCGACGCTGCCGCCGAGTTTCTGTGCGTGCTGCAGGGTGCAAGGGCAGTGGACCGCGATGCGACGGTCTTTCGCTGCGCAGATCTGTTCCAGGGGTTCGCTGCCGAGCACTTGCACCAGGTCCAGGGCGCGCGCGCTCACCTGTTTCGCCTTGGCGGCATAGTCAGGATCGTGCGCCAGCAGATGGCCGTAGTCCTTGATGAAGGCACCACAACCGCTGGCGGTCTGGACGATGGCTTCGGCGCCATTGGCCAGGTGCGGCCACCAGGCATCGATGTTGCGTCGGGCGCGGTCCAGCCCGGTGGCCTGGGCGTCGAGGTGATAGTCCAGCGCACCGCAGCAGCCCGCTTCTTCACAGGCGACGACGCTGATGCCGAGGCGGTCCAGCACGCGTGCCGCCGCCGCATTGGTGTTGGGAGACAGGCCCGGTTGCACGCAACCTTCGAGCATCAGCACGGTGCGCGTATGGCGCGCCACCGGGCGCTCGGAGAGGCGCGCGTGCGTACGGGGCAGCTTGGCGCTCAACGTCGCAGGCAACAGCGGACGGAACACGCTGCCCAAAAGCAGCAGGGCCTTGAACCGCTCGGGGCTGGGGGCCAGGCCCCGCAAACCCAGGCGCAGCACACGTTGGCCGGCGGGGCGCGGTACCGCGGCATCGACCACCGCCCGACCGATGTCCAGCAGGTTGTGGTAATCCACGCCCGACGGGCAGGTGGTCTCGCAGTTGCGACACGACACGCAGCGGTCCAGATGCAGTTGAGTGCTGGTGGTGGCCGGTTGGCCTTCGAGCACTTGCTTGATCAGGTAGATGCGGCCTCGCGGACCGTCCAGTTCGTCCCCCAGCAATTGATAAGTCGGGCAGGTGGCGTTGCAGAAGCCGCAATGCACGCAGCTACGCAGGATCCGTTCGGCTTCTTCGGCGCGGGGCAGTTGTCGGGCTTCGTCGCTGAACCGGGTTTGCATCGCAAGGGACCTCCAGGCTCTGTCTGAAATATATCCGTACACGGCCATGCCGCGTTGAAACCGGCCTCGTGCACACAGTCCGATCAGAATGCCCATGTGCTCCAGTACACTGCGCTTGCTCGCCGTTTTTTGCCTTGCCTGACCGTCATCTCAAGGCTTTTCAAACAGAGCCTAGAACTGCGGATACATCCGCCCCGGGTTGAACAAACCCAGGGGATCGAGCTGGGCCTTGAGGCTGCGGTGGTAGCGCAGCAGCGCCGGGGCCAACGGTTGAAACGGCGTGTCGGTGGCGCCATGACTGTAGCAGGTGGCATGGCCGCCCACTTCCCGGGCCAGGGCCTGCACCGTATCGGCGTCGGTTTTCAACCAGCGTTGCGCGCCGGCCCAATCGAGCAGCTGCGGGCCTGGCAGGTCCAGCGGGCCGACGTGGTTGGGCACTGACAGGCGCCACAGGGGAAGTCCTTCATCGAAGAAAACCAGGCGATGTTCATTCAGGTCCGACCAGTACCGGCTGTCGATCACTTCGCCGCCGAACCGCTGGTGAGCCGCGCTGACCGAGCCTTCGCCACCTTCCAGGCGCAGGTGCAGGCAGTCGCCGTCATGGCTGGCGGCACTGATGGGCAAGGGCTGCCGGCCCCATTCGGCGAGGTTCTCCAGCGCTTCGGCGCTGCCCATTTCCAGGCGGATGCTCAGGCTGTGGCGGGGCTTGGGCAGGACCTTCAAGGACACTTCGATGATCACCCCAAGGCAACCCAGGCTGCCTGCCAGCAGGCGTGACAGGTCATAACCGGCAACGTTCTTCATGACCTCGCCGCCAAAGCGCAGCAACGTGCCGTGGCCGCTGATCAGGCGGGTCCCCAGGACGAAGTCGCGTACCGATCCGGCCCAAGGGCGGCGTGGCCCCGACAGCCCGGTGGCGACCATGCCACCCACGGTGGCGTGCTCGCCGAACGCCGGTGGTTCGCACGGCAATTGCTGGCCGGCGTTGTCCAGGGCCGCGAGCAGTTCGCGCAGCGGGGTGCCGGCGCGGACGGTAACGACCAGCTCGGTGGGGTCGTAGTGGACGATGCCCCGATGGACCCGGGTGTCCAGCACCTCGCCGGCCACCTCCCGTCCCAGGAAGGCCTTGCTGTTCGAACCCTGGATGCGCAACGGCGTCGTGTTGGCCCGGGCACGGTTGACCTGTTCGAGCAACAGGTCGCTGGCGTCGCGGTCGACTTCGCCGCTCATCAGAAACGCTCCAGTTCGGGGAAGGGCAGTTGCCCGTCATGGATATGCATCGCTCCGAATTCGGCGCAGCGGTGCAGGGTAGGGATGTTCTTGCCGGGATTGAGCAGGCCGGCAGGATCGAACGCCGCTTTTACGGCATGGAACAGGTTCAGTTCGTCGCTGTTGAACTGGGTGCACATCTGGTTGATCTTTTCCCGTCCCACGCCATGTTCACCCGTGATGCTGCCGCCCACCTGGACACAGAGCTCGAGGATCTTGCCGCCCAGGGTTTCGGCGCGCTCCAGTTCGCCGGGCTGATTGGCATCGAACAGGATCAGCGGATGCATGTTGCCGTCGCCGGCATGAAACACGTTGGCGACCCGCAGCCCGTGTTCGGCGCCGAGGCTGGCGATGCGCTGCAATACTTCGGGCAGGGCGCGCCGGGGAATGGTGCCGTCCATGCAGTAGTAGTCCGGCGCCAGTCGGCCCACCGCCGGGAAGGCGTTCTTGCGTCCGGCCCAGAACCGCAGGCGCTCAGCCTCGTCCCTGGCCTGGCGCACCTCGGTGGCGCCGGCCTGGTGCAATACCTGGCGGACCCGTTCGCAGTCGTCATGGACATCGGCCTCGACCCCGTCCAGTTCGCACAGCAGGATGGCTTCGGCATCCACCGGATAACCGGCGTGGATGAAATCCTCGGCGGCGCGGATCGCCAGGTTGTCCATCATTTCCAGGCCGCCAGGAATGATGCCGGCGGCGATGATATCGGCCACCGCCCGGCCGGCCTTGTCCACCGAGTCGAAACTGGCCAGCAGCACCCTGGCGACCTGGGGACGTGGCAACAGTTTGACCGTGACTTCGGTGATCACTCCCAGCAAGCCTTCTGAGCCGGTGAACAGTGCCAGCAGGTCCAGGCCGGGGGAGTCCAGGGCCTCGCTGCCCAGGGTCAGGTGTTCGCCTTCGATGGTGAGCATTTCCAGCTTCAACAGGTTGTGCACCGTCAGCCCGTACTTCAGGCAATGCACGCCCCCGGCATTTTCAGCGACGTTGCCGCCGATGGAGCAAGCGATCTGGGAGGAGGGATCCGGTGCGTAATACAGCCCGAAAGGCGCCGCCGCCTGGGAGATCGCCAGGTTGCGCACGCCGGGTTGCAGGCGTGCGGTGCGAGCGTCGGGGTCGATGTGCAGAATCTGGTTGAAGCGGGCCATGACCAGTAGCACGCCGCTTGCCAGGGGCAGGGCGCCGCCGGACAAGCCGGTCCCCGCGCCCCGGGCTACCACCGGAACGTTACGCTCATGGCACACCTTGAGTAGCGCCTGGACCTGTTCGACTCGCCGCGGCAACACCACCAGCATGGGGGTAGTGCGATAGGCCGAGAGGCCGTCGCATTCGTAGGGCTTGAGGTCTTCCTGGCGATGCAGGACTTCCAGGTCCGGAACCTGGGTCTGCAAGGCCTGGAGAAGGGCCTGTCTGTCCACCTTTGGCAGAGTGCCGTCGAGGTGTTCGTCATAGAGAATGTTCATCGCGCGTGTTCCCGTTCAGCGACCGGCCCCGGCATTGGATGACTGTCGTGGCGGGCCAGGCAGTCGGGGAGAAATCCTCCTGCCAGAGCAAGTCGCAAGAGCCTTGAACCATCGTAGGTCATTGCCCTAGTCCCTTGAGAAAATCCCGATACAACGCCGCAGTCCTTGCTGGTTTTTCCATGGGCGGCAAGTGGCCGAGGCCGTCCCAGATTTCCACTCGCAAATCCGCGATGCCCTTGCTCCATACAGGGACGCAGCTGACGTCGATCATCCGGTCTTGCCGACCCCAGACAAGCAACGACGGCGCACGGATATCACCCAGGCGCGGTTCCATCGGCGGGCTGGCGGTAAAGTCCGCGTAGATCTCCGCCAACTCTTCCCGGCGCTGGACATACTGCTCGGCCACCGCCGCCAGTACCACTTTCGGCACCCAGGGCGGCGAGGCCATGGTCAAGGCGTAGAACGGTGGGAAATCATCCCGCGAACCCATGAGGGACGGGTTTCGGCCGGCGGCCACCAGGCGATCCATGTCGCTGGGTTGCGGGGACGTGACGCCGGCTGGATTGAGCAGCGCCAGGGTCAGTACGCGCTCCGGCGAAGTGGCCGCCAGCCATGCGGCGAGATAGCCGCCCATGGAGTTGCCGATCACGTGGACCTTGTCCAGGCCACAAGCGTCGAGCAGTTCGATCACCCGCCTGGCCTGGGTCGGGATGTCGTAGCCACCACCAGCCTTGAAGCCGGTTTCGCCATGGCCGGCCAGGTCGGGAATCACCACCCGGTAGTCATTGACAAAGGACCTGGCCATGCGCAGCCAGAGGTTCTTGTCGGCACTGTAGCCGTGCAGCATCAGTATGCTGGCGGACGCTTCGTAAGGTCCGCCTTGCAGCGTCGATACCGTCATCTCGCTGATCGGCACCGTGATCTTGCGCAACCGGGAGAGGCGCGTTTCCAGTGCCATGCTCAAGTCGAACAGTACCTGGCCAATACCCGGATAGGTCAGCCAGCACCAGGCGACAAACACGGCGAGGAGTACCCACAACACCAGCATGTATGACCTCCATGAGTCACGACAGAATTCGATTGCCCAGCCTTGGGCTACCTGTATAGCAGTAGTAAGTGAAGCTCAAAGGCGGGCACACCGCGACGGCAGGGTTGCTTTTGCTTGGGTGGAAGTTGTGAAAGCCATGGCATTCCTGATGGTGCGTTGCTTCTTGTTGTGAGTCATCTGGAGTGGCGCGGCTTCTGGTAGCTGTCGAGCGGGACGTGAGGAGGCGAGAGCAAGGGATGTCCCCGGCTTGTACCGGGGGTATGTCGCTTCTTTAATTGGAGGAGTGGTCACCAGTGACAGTGATGGATCAAGGCATATCTGAGGTCAAATCTAGTTTGATTCCTTTCAATTCTCCGTTTGTTTTGTAATATGCGGTGTTTCTGTATTTGTAGATCGTATCCAGGGTCGTAAGTTTTACTCTTCCTGGCAGAACTGTTCGGACAGCATTGGGGCTTTTGGTTACAAGAAATGGATGGGATGATTTGATTTTATCAAGTGCCTCAACGGGGTCGTTAATTTTTTCCATAAGGAAATATCGATAGATGAAAGGGACGGTCGCTCCGCCTGAATTGTAAAGTACTTCGTAAATAGCGCCTGTTGAGTCAACAGGGGTTACTGAAATTATTTCTGACGGTTCCGGTGTAGCGGGGGACTCCATGTAAATGTATATCGCCTGCATAATGCAGACTGCTGACAGAATCAGGCAGGTTCGTTTAGATGTCCTTGCTTTGAGCATACCTTATCCCTGCTTTTATCCAGATTTGGTCCAATTCGTCATCGCCGTAAGGCGATTCTGCCCACCACTTTCCAAACTCTTCCTCTGACGTCCCTGCTATGGATTGAGCCGCTCCTGCCGCTCTTAGTAGGATCTGTTCTGAAATTCCTGCTACTGTGCCGGTAGCGCCATAATTGAAATTTCCAAATTCCTCATATTCCCTGCCGCGCTGTTCGGCCTGGACTCTTTTCTCCAGGCTGGCCTTGTCCAGTTGATATCGATTGATAATGGCATTTCTTTCCTGGTGTATCGGTTGGTCCAAACGGCTATATGTTGTTTCTCTTAGCTCCTGTGGTTGCGATGGTTGAGGCGAGTTGCTTGGATTTTTCCGTAAGAATTTTTATTTTTGCGGCAAACATCCTGGCCGTGTACGTAGCGGTGATGGAGGTAAGCCATCTGTTGTAGGTTGTTAGTGAAGGCTCTCTGCTTGTGTGAAAAATATTTACAAAGTCAACGGCGTTTTGTTTGAAGTCTTTATCGAAAGGGCTTCTTCCATAAAAAGTCTTCGCTGTCGCAGTGATTTTTTGCAGTTCGCTGTTCTTGATCTTAAGAAGTTCATCGACGATAGATTTTTCATGTTTGTATTGCTTTAGTGCACTTGGTTACCAGGAGCTGGTTTTTTGGCAATTTCCTCGGCAAGCTCGGACCTGAAAAACGGAGCGTGTGAATTATAGGCTTTTTCTATTCTGTTTAGTTGAGTGGCAATGGTAGCGAAGATGATTGTCGATTGATCGGGATGCTTGATGTTTTTCTTGCTGAAGAGCGTGTTTCTTTCAGGTTGTTCAACAACTATTCCGCTCCAAGGGAGCGGTTTGGCGGTGTACCCAGGGGGGATTTTCGGCGAACTGGGCAGTGGCGACGGTTGTGGTGGCTCGGGCGTAACAACTATGGGTGGCAGATTTATTGTTTTAGGTGGTCTGTTTGATTTTTCAAAATGCCTCCCTGGCAATGAGTTTGTAGAGCGTTCGCTAATAACTACGCTAAACGTCCGCCTTCCGAGCGGCAACCTGAAAGGTGCGTCGGAAAGTTCTGGGGAGTTTGTCGTATCGCCCTGCATTTCTTTATTTTGCTTCCCTCGTTCCTACGACTGTTGTCGGTAGAGGACTCGTCCGCGAGGGCTTGTTGATTGTACGGCTAGAGCCTTGCGTCATTGTCGGGTAGGGTGCCAAGGCACTCACTCGATACGGAACAAGGATGAAACCATGACGATTACCTCGCTTCGCTCCCGTCTGGCCGTCAGTCTCGGCTTGAGCCTGGCCCTCGGCGCCTTCGCCCCCGTTGCCTTCGCGCAGCCTCATCAACCGGTATTGACTCAAGCTGAACAGTACAAGGGCGAGGCCCTGAAATTGCTCGAACGGTTGGTGAACATCGATTCCGGTTCCGGCTATGTGCCGGGGTTGACTCAGGTCGGTGAGATCGCCATCGATGAGCTGAAGAAGCTCGGCTTCAGCTTCGAAAAGGTGCCGAATTCGGATGGCACTCAGCATGTCCTGGCAACCCTCAAGGGCACCGGCAAGGCGAAGATCCTGCTGATGGCTCACATGGACACGGTGTTCAAGGAAGGCTCGGCCGCCGAGCGGCCTTTTCACATCAAGGACGGGCGCGCCTATGGGCCGGGGGTGATGGATGACAAGGGCGGCATCGTCGCCGGGATTTATGCGCTGAAAGTGCTGAAGAATCTCGACTTCAAGAACTACGCGCAGATCACTTTCCTGCTTGATGCCAGCGAAGAGACCGGCTCGGACGCCGCCACCGACCTGATCAAGAAAACCGCCAAGGCCCACGACGTGACGCTGAACCTTGAACCGGGGCGCCCGGCCGATGGCCTGGTGGTATGGCGCAAGGGCAGTGCCACGGCGCTGGTGGAGGTCAAGGGCAAGGCCTCCCACGCCGGCGTCGCGCCGGAGTTGGGGCGAAATGCGGCGATGGAAGCGGCGCACCAGATTCTGCAATTGGGCAAGCTGGGCGATGCGGAGAAGAAAACCACCATCAACTTCACGGTGCTCAACGCGGGTGACCGGACCAACGTGATTCCCGACCAGGCCAGCGCCAAGGCCGATGTGCGGGCGGCGGTGCCGGAAGAGTTCGACCGCATCGAAAAGGACCTGGCCCGTGTGTCGCAAGACAAGCTGATCCCCGACACCGAGGTTACCACCAGCCTCAAGCGTGGCTTGCCACCCATGCCGCAGACGGCCGAGTCGGATCGCCTGATGGCCATGGCCCAGGGCATCTATGGCGAGCTGGGGCGCAAACTGACCGAAGAAGGCAGCGGCGGGGCGGCGGATGCCAGCCTGTCCGCCGGCGTCGGTACGCCGACGCTGGATGGTTTCGGCGTCGTCGGCGGCAACATTCATACGCCGCAAGAGTACGCGGAAGTTGAGAGCGTGGTACCGCGGATTTATCTGTTGTCGCGGATGATCATGGAGTTGGCTGATCGATAGCCGTCAGCCTGCACAACCTGCCTGCGACAACCCCCTGTGGCGAGGGGATTTATCCCCGTTGGGCTGCGCAGCAGCCCCACACCGGACGCCACGGAGAACAGATGAACCGCGTCGGCTGGTTGACGACTGCTGCGCAGCCGAGCGGGGATAAATCCCCTCGCCACAAAGCTGGTTTCCAGCGATGATAAATCCCTCGCCACAAGAGTGGCGTCTGTCTTGATATCGCTAGTAGACCCAAACCTCCACTCGTCGATTCCTGATCCTTCCTTCATCTTCGTTGTTGGCCGCCACCGGCATCAGCGCGCCGAAGCCGCGGACTTCCCGCAGTGTCACGCCGTACTTGACCAGTTCACGCCGCACCGCCATGGCCCGCAACCTGGACAGCAGGTCTGCCCGCGCCGGGTCGTCCTTGGCGTCGCCGAAACCCACCAGCGTCACTCGGCGCTCGGTCTTGCCGTGCCTCTGGATATAGTCGAGCACCCGGCCCAGGTCCTGATGAGCCTTGCTGTCCAGGCTGGCGCTGCCTTCCTCGAAGCGGAAATTCACGCTCAGGCGCTGGGCGTGGCGGCTCAGGGCCTGGTAGCCCTCGGGCATCAGTGCATTGGGGGTAACGGCCATGGCCTGGACTGTCTGGGCAATGAACCCGTTGGCCGCGACGATGGCCTGGCCCTGGTCGCTCTGGGCGAACTCCACCAGCGCCTCGGCCCAGGGGTTGGTCGGCGATGCAGGCAGATAGAAGAACAGGCGCCGGGACAGAGGATAGTCTTCGGTGGCAATCAGGCTGTTGAGTGGCAGCATGGGCTGGGAGTCGCCATCGACGATCGCCACTGCCTTGGCCTGGCGGACATAGGGCAGGCCGATGAACCCGATTCCTTGCGGATCCTGGCTGACGGCGTCAGAGAGCTGTTCGCTGGATTCGTAACGTCGGGCTGTAGGATCCAGCCGTTTACCTTGCCGGCTCAGGACCAGTTCCTTGAAGGTATCGTAGGTGCCGGACTGTTCGTCCCTGGCATATAGATGTATGGCGCCGCCAACGCCGCCCAAGGCTTCCCAGGTTTTTGCCTCGCCGCTGAATATTCGGGCGAGCTGCAAGGTATCAAGCTGACGCAACGGGTTTTGGGGATGAAGAATGATCGCCAGGCCATCGATGGCGATGACTTGCTCGGCGCCGGGACTTTTCAAGTCGCCGAGGGACTTCAGTTCCTGCAGCTCGCTGTCCTTGATCGGTCGGGAAGAGGCCGCCAGATCGGCGCTGGCCTGCTTCAGGGCGGCGAAGCCGGTGCTGGATCCGTGGGCCGCAATGTCGATTTCCACGCGCCGGCCTGCGGCGGTCTGGCCGACGATTCGTTGTTCGTTTTCACGTCCGGTGATTTCGCTGCTGACTTCGAGCAGTCCGCGCTCGATCATCAGGCCCCTGACCAGGGCCGGCCCCAGCGCCGCGCCAATAGTATTCGAACCCTGGATGCGCAGCGCCGGCCCGTGCTCGGGGATTGGCAATGCGCTGGCGCAGGCCGCAAGGGGCAGCCAGAGGCCCACGAGAAAACCAATCCACAGCCGCATGCCGGTACCTTCGGAACCTGGGAAGTGCTGGAAGATTAAGTCAATCAGGTTGCTGAAATATGACGAGCGTGCGACGCGGCGCGAGTGACAGAGGCGATCCAGTGGGAGCGAGCAGATTCGCTCCCACCCGGACGGGGTGCGGCCGGTGTCAGCTCAATTCCAGCCAGATCGGCGCGTGGTCCGAAGGTTTCTCCATGCCCCGCAGCTCATAATCCACACCGGCATCCTTGACTCGCGGCAACAGGCCGTGGGAGGCGAGGATCAGGTCGATGCGCAGGCCGCGCTTGGGCTCGTCCTCGAAGCCGCGGCTGCGGTAGTCGAACCAGCTGAAGCGGTCGGCGACGTCCGGGTTCAAATGGCGAAAACTATCCACCAGGCCCCAGTTCTTCAAGCGGGCCATCCATTCGCGTTCTTCCGGCAGGAAGCTGCATTTGCCGGTCTTCAACCAGCGTTTCATGTTGTCCGGGCCAATGCCGATGTCGCAGTCTTCCGGGGAAATGTTCACGTCGCCCATGACCACCAGCGGCTGTTCGTTGCTGAAGCGGCTTTCCAGCAATTGCTGCAGGTCGCTGTAGAAACGCTCCTTGGCCGGGAATTTGGTCGGGTGATCGCGGCTTTCACCTTGTGGGAAGTAACCGTTCATGATGGTCACCGGCACGCCGTTGGCATCGGCGAAGGTGCCCCAGATAAAGCGCCGCTGGGCGTCTTCATCGTCGCCTTCGAAGCCTTTGTACAGGCTCAATGGCGCCTGGCGGGAGAGCAGGGCGACACCGTAGTGGCCTTTTTGCCCGTGGTAGTGAACGTGGTAGCCCAGCGCTTGCACTTCGGCCACTGGAAACTGCTCGTCGTGGACCTTGGTTTCCTGCAGGCCGATCACGTCCGGCTGGTGCTTCTCGATCAGCGCCGCCAGCTGATGGGGGCGGGCGCGTAGCCCATTGATGTTGAAGGAGACGATCTTCATGGTCGGCTGTCCTGGCAAAACTGCGATGCTAGCTGACATGTCGGAACGGGGATAGTGGCCTGTGAGGCGAGCCACCGCGTGGCAGTGGGACAAATGCGCTGCTAATGTCCTTGGCGTGTAGGAACGATCGTAACCTTATCGGGTTCGTACTCAATAAGAGCAGGGCCTCACCGAGCCCCGCCCAGGAGATCCAACGCCATGCCTGAGACCGCCACCGCTGATGTCCATATGCTCGACAGCGGCTATTCCCGCGAAGCACGTTCCCTGCTGTACCAGGCCTACCGCCATGAGCCGACCTTCAGCTACCTGTTCGAATCCGAGCGCCCCGGTTATGAGCAGCGGGTACGGGCGACGGTGCGCGAACTGGTCAAGCAGCATTTTCTCCAGGAACTGCCGGCCATCGGCCTGCTGGTCAACGACAGGCTGGTGGGCATCGCCCTGATCGCCCCGCCGCAGCGGCGCCTGGGCATTACCGAAAGCTGGGCCTGGCGCTTGCGCATGGTCCTGAGCACCGGGTTCCGCTGCACCCGGCGCTATCTGGACTACCATGCGGCGGTGCTGGCGTGCCTGCCCTCGGATGCCGTCCATGTACTGCCGTTGCTGGGCGTTCACCCACAGTTCCAGGGCAAGCATCTGGGCGAGCAGTTGCTGGAGGCCGTGCACAATTGGTGCGCGGTGGACCCGAATTCCCAGGGAGTGGTGCTCGATACAGGCAACCCGCGTTACCTGGAATTCTATAAACGTCAGGGCTACGAGGAAATTGGCGAAATTGCTGTAGGACCGATCCGCGAGCATGTGTTTTTCCACGCCAGTCCTCAGGTCGTGCAAAGCGCCACGGGTTGAGTCGGCGAACTTTTGAGACATGTCCGGCTCTATCAGGCTCCCAACCCCGTGATAGCATCCGCGCCATGAAACTCCCAGGAAGAATGACCAGCGGCGCGCTCCTGCTGTCCCTCAGCTGCGCGGCGCTGGCACAAAGTGAATTGGATGTACGGATCAAACCCTCCAATGACGCGCTCAAGGCCAACGTAGAAGGTTATATCGGTGGGTTGGGCGATCGTGACGAGGAGGCATTGCTGCGCTTCAGTCGCGGTGCCGAAGAACAGGCCCGCAAGGCCGCCCAGGCGCTGGGTTACTACCAGCCGCAGATCGACAGCGAGGTCAAGGGCGGCGAGCGCCCGCGCCTGATCCTGACCATCGACCCCGGCGAGCCGGTGCACCTGCGCAATGTCACGGTGCGCATCGATGGGCCAGCGGCTTCCCTCAAGGCTTTCCGTGTACCGGACAACGATGCCCTCAAGCCCGGCGCGGTGCTCGATCATGGGCGCTATGAAGACGCCAAGCGCATGATTCAGAACCAGGCGTCGCGCTATGGTTTCTTCAGCGGGCATTTCGCCAGCCAGCGATTGCTGGTGGACCCCCAGGCCGGCGTCGCCGATATCGAGTTGATCTACGACAGCGGTCCGCGCTATGCCCTGGGGCCGGTGAGTTTCGAAGGCGACACACCGTTCGACGAAGACCTGTTGCGACGCATGGTACCGTTCAAGGCGGGCACGCCCTACGACTCCGAGTTGATCGCCGAGTTGAACCAGGCGTTGCAATCGAGCGGCTATTTCGAGGGGGTTCGTGTGGACGCGGCTCCCGCCGCGGCCACCGACAACGTGATCCCGGTGGCGGTCCGCCTCGACACCCGCAAGCCACGCACCATGGGCCTCGGCCTGGGGTTCTCCACCGATGTCGGGCCACGGGCCAAGGCTAACTGGACGCGCCATTGGGTCAACCCCCAGGGCCACAGTTACGGCTGGGAGGCGGAAGTGTCGGCGCCCCGGCAGAACGTCGGCCTGTGGTATGACGTGCCGCTGGATCCGCCGTTGACCGACAAGCTGCGCTACGCCGGGGGGTACCAGTACGAAGAGCTGGCCGGCACCGACAGCCTCAGCAAGCTGCTGACCGTGGGACCTGAGTGGCACAGCAAGTTGCCCAGCGGCTGGCAGCGGGTGGTGTCGCTCAAATGGCAGCGCGAGGAATATCGCCTCGGCGACGATGCGGGCCTGAGTACCTTGCTGATGCCCGGCGTCAGTTATTCCTACCTGCGCAGCGACAACCGCATCGACCCGCGCAACGGCTACCGCTTGCAGTTCGACACCAAGGTCGCCAAGGAAGGGTTGGGATCGGACAACAACCTGTTATACGGCACCGCGATGGTCAAGGGCCTGACCACCGTGTTCGACAAGCATCGCCTGCTGGCCCGGGCCCAGATCGGCGGCAGCGCCACCAATGGCTACAAATCCATACCGCCGTCCTTGCGCTTTTTTGCCGGCGGCGACCAGAGCGTGCGTGGCTACGACTACCAGAGCCTGTCGCCGGAAAACTCCGAGGGCGATCGCATCGGTGGCCGCTACATGGTGGCCGGCAGCCTCGAGTATCAATATTCCATCGCCGAAAAATGGCGGGTGGCGACGTTCGTCGACCAAGGCAATTCCTTCAACAGCCTTGAGCTGCCGAGCCTCAAGACCGGGGTCGGGGTCGGCGTGCGCTGGGTATCGCCGGTAGGCCCGATCCGCCTCGACCTGGCCCATGCCATGGACGACGATGGTGGCATTCGATTGCATTTTTCCATGGGGCCCGAGCTGTGAATCGTGGTTTGAAAATAACGCTGCTGGCGCTCGCTGCGTTGCTGGCGGTGTTGACGCTGGCGCTGGGTGTCATCCTCGGTACGCAATCGGGTAGCCGCTGGGCGCTGGCGCGGGTGCCGGGGCTGGCGACGGAAAATTTCCAGGGGCGCCTGGGCGGCCAATGGAGCGCCGATCATGTGTCGTGGCAACAGGACGGCAGCCGGCTCGAAGTCGATGGAGTGCTGTTGGCCTGGTCGCCCCTGTGCCTGATGCGCATGACCCTGTGTATCGAACGACTCAAGGCCGACAGGATCAGCCTGCAATTGCCGGCCTCCACCGATGCGCCAGAAAGCGGCCCGATCACCTTGCCCGACCTGGGCCTGCCGGTGGCCATCGAGCTGGGCGATGTGCAGGTCGGCAGCCTGCTGTTCAACGGCAGCGAACAGCTCAAGGGGTTGCAACTGACCGCCCATTGGACCGCCCAGGGTATGCGGATCGAGTCGCTGCGGTTGCAGCGCGACGAACTGAGCCTGCAACTGTCCGGCCTGCTGCAACCGGGGGGCGACTGGCCCCTTCAGGCCCAGGGCCGATTGATCCTGCCGGCGCCGGGCACTACGCCCTGGGCGCTGGATTTGCACGTCGACGGCGACCTGCTCAAGACCCTGCGACTCAACGCCGACAGCAGTGGCTACCTGCAAGGCCGACTGACTGGCGAGCTACAACCGCTGGCGGACAATCTGCCGGCCAAGGTGCGCATGACCGCCGACGGTTTCAGGGCCAGCGCCGATCTGCCGGACACGCTGTTGCTCAACCAGGTGGAGCTGACCGGCGAGGGAGATCTGGAGCATGGTTATCAATTGCTGGGCAGCGCCAAGTTGCCTGCCGAGCAGGGGCCCGTGGCGCTGCGGCTGCAAGGCAAGGTGGACGCCGACGGCGCGCAGATCGCCGGCCTGGACCTGAACGCCAGCGACCAGCAGCACCTGAAGCTGACCGGGCAGGTGGATTGGCGCGAAGGCCTGAGCGCCGAAGCGAAGATCGCCTGGCTGGATTTCCCCTGGCATCGCCTCTACCCGTTGGTCGAAGAGCCGCAGGTGGCATTGCGCAGCTTCAATGGCGAAATCTCCTATACAGATGGCCAATACCTGGGCAACTTCCAGGCTGCGCTGGACGGACCCGCCGGGGCTTTCAGCCTGGACAGCCCGTTCAGCGGCAACCTGACACAAATCCACTTGCCGCAGCTCAAGCTCGTCGCGGGGCAGGGCAAGGCCGAAGGGCACCTGAACCTGCAATTCGCCGACGGCATCGCCTGGGATACCGCACTGCAATTGTCGGCCATCGACCCGGCTTACTGGCTTGCCGAGCTGCCCGGCACCCTGGCCGGATCCTTGCACAGTCAAGGGGCGATGAAAAACGACAGCCTCGACCTCGACGCGAAGCTCGACCTCAAGGGCAGATTGCGTGGCCAGCCTGCGTTGCTCCAGGCCACGGCCCGCGGTGCCGGCGAGCATTGGGATCTCGGTGCACTGGACATGCGACTGGGGGATAACCGCATCAACGGCAGCGCCAGTCTGCAACAGCAGCTCACCGGGCGGATCGACGTCAAGCTTTCCCGCCTGGCCCAGCTCTGGCCGCAGCTGCGCGGCCAGGTCACGGGCCGAGTCGATGTCAACGGGACGCTCAAGGCGCCCCAAGGCAAGCTTGGCCTGCAGGGCACACAGCTGGCGTTTGAGGGCAATCACCTGCAAAGCCTGAACCTGGATGCGACCCTCGACAACGCGCAACGGGGCAAGATCGACCTCAAGGCCAGCGGCATCCGGGCAGGAGAGACTTCGCTGGGCGTCCTGACGGTGAGTGGGCAGGGGGATGTCAGACAGCAGAAACTGAACCTGGATTTGCAAGGCCCTCAGCTGGACACGACCCTGGCATTCGATGGCGCGCTCGACCAGGGCAACTGGCGCGGGCGCCTGGCCAGCGGCGTTGTCCAGGCCGGCGGCCAGGGCTGGCGCCTGCAGGCGCCGGCGAAGCTGGAACGCCTGGCCAACGGCACGCTCAATGTCGGCGCCCATTGCTGGCGTTCCGGGCAGGCCAGCCTGTGCGGCGAAGACCAGCGCCTGATGCCGGAGCCCAAGCTGCGTTATCACCTCAAGCAGTTCCCCATCGAAAGCCTGGCCCAGTGGATGCCCAAGGATTTCGCCTGGCAGGGCCGGCTCAATGCCGACCTGCAACTGGACCTGCCGGCCAGCGGCCCGAACGGTCGCATCCAGGTGGATGCCAGCGCAGGCACCCTGCGTATTCGCGACAAGGCCCGCGATACGGCGCCATGGCTGGACTTCCCCTATCAGACCTTGACCCTCGACAGTCGCCTGACGCCCAAGCGCATCGACACCCAGCTGAATTTCGTCGGTACAAGGCTGGGTGAGCTGATGCTCCAGGCCCAGATCAATCCCTTGCCCGCCAGCAAGCCCCTCAGCGGCTCGTTCCGCCTGACCGGCCTGGACCTGTCGGTAGCCCGGCCGTTCGTGCCGATGGTGGAAACCCTCACCGGGCACCTGAACGGCAGCGGCACGTTGGCAGGTAGCCTGTTGGCGCCCCAGGTCAACGGCAGCCTTGTGCTCAGCGACGGCCAGGTATCGGGCCCGGAGTTGCCGGTCAGCCTCGAAGCCTTGCAGATGCGGGCCATGATCGCAGGCGATACGGTGCGCCTGGACGGCGACTGGAAGAGCGGCAAGAACGGTCGGGGCAGCCTGGTGGGAAGCCTCGGCTGGGGCGAGGCCCTGAGCATGAACCTGGCCCTCAAGGGCTCGCAGTTGCCGGTGACCGTCGAGCCTTATGCACAACTGGACGTGGCTCCGGACCTGGACATCACCCTGCAGGGGGAGCGCCTGTCCATCGCCGGCAAGGTCCTGGTGCCCAAGGGCGACATCACCATCCGCGAATTGCCACCTTCCACCGTCAAGGTGTCGGATGACACGGTGATCGTCGGCCACCAGACCGAAGAGGGCAAGGTGCCCATCGCCATGGCGATGGACATCGATGTCATCGTCGGTCAGGAAAAACTGGCGTTCTCCGGGTTTGGGTTGACCGCCAACGTGCAGGGCCAGGTCCACATCGGCGACAACATGGATACCCGTGGCGAGCTCTGGCTCAACGATGGCCGCTACCGGGCCTATGGGCAGCGGCTGACGGTGCGTCGGGCGCGGTTGCTGTTCGCCGGGCCCATCGACCAGCCTTACCTGGACATCGAAGCAATCCGCCAGACCGATGACGTGATCGCCGGTATCCGCCTGAGCGGCAGCGCCGAGCAGCCGACCACGCAAATCTTTTCCGAGCCGGCCATGAGCCAGGAGCAGGCACTGTCCTACCTGGTGCTGGGGCGACCGCTCAGCACCACCGGCGAGGACAACAACATGCTCGCCCAGGCGGCATTGGGCCTGGGCCTGATGGGCAGTTCGGGGGTGACCACCAGCCTGGCCAATAACCTGGGCATCGACGACTTCCAGCTCGACACCCAGGGCAGCGGCAATACCACCAGCGTGGTGGCCAGCGGCAACCTGTCGGAAAAACTCAGCCTGCGCTACGGCGTCGGTGTGTTCGAGCCGGCCAACACCATCGCCCTGCGCTACAAGCTCAGCAAGAAGGTCTACCTCGAAGCCGCCAGCGGCGTCGCCAGCTCCCTGGACATCTTCTACAAGCGCGATTTCTAGCCTTTCTCCCAAACCCGTGTGGAGCCAATCCCTGTGGGAGCGAGCAAGCTCGCTCCCACAGGGATGTCTGCGTTTCGTCTGCTAGTTATTAGCTAGCTATCTATTTGTTTGACATTTGCTGCCTAAGCAGTAATATCTCGACATACATTCACTGCCTAGGCAGCAAACGGTGCCCAGATGAAGCATTTCACTCCAGATGAATTCCACAATTGCCACCTCGGCATGCTGCTCGGACGTGCCGCGCTGCTCAAGGATCGGATCATCGACACCCACATGGAACCCGTCGGCATCACCGCCGCACAGTTCAAGGTGCTGATCATCATGGCCCAGCATGGCATCGACACGCCGGCCGAGCTGTGCCGATACCTGTCCCTGGACAGCGGCTCGATGACACGCATGCTCGATCGCCTGGAACAGAAGGGCTTCCTGGTTCGCCATCGTTCGGCGCAGGACCGCCGCCAGGTGCAGCTGGTCCTGACCGACGCGGGCCAGGCCCTCGCCGATCGCTTGCCGTACATCGGCGCCGACGCCATGAACCAGCTGGCCGGTGCCATCAGCCGCGAGGAGCTGCAAACCCTCGAACAGATCCTCAAGAAAATTCTGCTCGCCGCCGGTGATCCCATCACGGTGCTGCGATTGGGGGACAAATGAAGCGTAGAACCTTGCGTACCCGTTTGAGCCTGGTGCTGCTGGCCATGAGCCTGGCCGGTTGCGCCAGTTACAGCGGCCTTGAAACCCAAGGCGTCAGCCTTGAAGCCCAGAGCCTGAAGGCAGGGCAATCCTTGAATGGCGTCACGCTGTCGCCGGCCTCATGGCCCAAGCGCGACTGGTGGAGCAGCCTCGGCGATCCGCAGCTCGATGGCCTGATCCGTGAAGCCTTGCGCGACAGTCCGGACATGCAGGTCGCCAGTGCCCGCGTCCATCAGGCCAGCGCCGCGGCGTATGCCGCCAATGCGGCGCGCATGCCCACCCTGGATGCCAGTGGCAGCGTCAGCCGTTCTCGGCTGGCCCGGGACCAGGACCCGGCGGGGCAGGGCAGGGCGTACAGCACGCTGCGTTCGCTGAGCGTCGACTTCAATTACAACTTCGACCTCTGGGGCGGCCAGCGTGCCGCCTGGGAAGCTGCTCTGGGCCAGGCCCGCGCGGCCGAGATCGACCGCCAGGCCGCACAGTTGACCCTGGCCGCCGACGTGGCCCGGGCCTATAGCGACCTGGGTCAGGCCCACATCATTTATGACCTGGCTGACGAAGACCTCAAGCGCACCCGACAGATGCTTGACCTGAGCAAGCGCCGCCTCAGCGCCGGGATTGACAGTGAGTACCAGTTCCAGCAGACCGAAAGCCTGGAAGCCAGTGCCGATGCCTCTCGCATCGACGCGGAAAAACGCCTGCAAAGTGCCCGGATCGCCCTGGCGGTGCTGTTGGGCAAGGGCCCGGACCGTGGCAATGAAATCGCTCGGCCCAACGTGCTGAAAGCCAGCGCGGTCGCCTTGCCATCGAACCTGCCGGCTGAGCTGCTGGGCCGTCGTCCGGACCTGGTGGCGGCGCGCTGGCGGGTCGAGGCGGCGGGCAAGAACATCGAGGCCGGCAAGACCAACTTCTATCCCAACCTCAACCTGAGCGCGGCGGCGGGAGTGCAGTCGCTGTTGGGTGATGCGATGTTCGGCTCGCCCAGCCGCTTCTTCAACGTTGCGCCCACCGTATCGCTGCCGATTTTCGACGGCGGGCGGCTGCGGGCGGACCTGGATGCCCGCGACGCCGATTACGACCTGGCGGTGGCGCAATACAACCAGAGCCTGGTCAGGGCCCTTGGGGATGTCAGCGACACCATCAACCAACTGCGCGACATCGCACGGCAGATCGGTGCCCAACAGCATGCGACCGATATCGCGCAGAGCTCCTACGACACCGTGGTCCAGCGTTACGGCTCCGGTATCGGGAATTACCTGGACGTGCTGAGCGTCGAGCAGCAACTGCTCCAGGCCCAGCGCCAACTGGCGACCCTCAATGCCGAGCAGATCGATCTGTCGATCCAACTGATGCAGGCCCTGGGCGGTGGTTTCGAGACCGACACACTGGCCTCGGCCACGCCGGTCTCCACCACGCCGAATAACTGATTCGAGGTATATGTCATGGCGACTGCCGAAACGACCCCATCCGAAAATGTCCAGGACAACAATCCTCGCAAGCGCAAGGTGATGTTGCTGGCCCTGGCGCTGGTGGTGATCCTGGGCGGCCTGGGTGTCTGGGCCTGGCACGAATTGTACGGGCGCTGGAACGAAAGCACCGACGATGCCTATGTGAACGGCAACGTGGTGGAAATCACACCGCAGGTCAGCGGCACCGTAGTGAGCATTGGCGCCGATGATGGCGACCTGGTTCGCGAGGGCCAGGTGCTGGTGCAATTCGACCCGAACGACGCCGAAGTGGGGCTGCAAAGTGCCCAGGCCAACCTGGCGCGTACCGTGCGCCAGGTGCGGGGGCTGTACAGCAACGTCGACGGCATGCGAGCGCAGGTCAATGCGCAGGAAGCCGAAGTGCAGAAGGCCCAGGAAAACTACAACCGCCGCAAGAACCTGGCGGCGGGCGGCGCGATCTCCCAGGAAGAGCTGTCCCATGCCCGGGACGACCTGACCTCGGCCCAGAACGCCCTCGCCAATGCCCGGCAACAACTCAAGACCACCAGCGCCCTGGTGGACGATACGGTGGTGTCGTCCCATCCCGACGTGCAGTCCGCCGCTGCGCAACTGCGCCAGGCTTACCTGGCCAATGCCCGCAGCACCCTGATCGCGCCGGTCACAGGTTACGTCGCCAAGCGCACCGTGCAACTGGGGCAGCGGGTGCAGCCGGGCACCGCACTGATGGCGGTGATTCCCCTGGACCAGTTGTGGATCGACGCCAACTTCAAGGAAACCCAGTTGCGTGACATGCGCATCGGCCAGCCGGTGGAGATCGAAACCGACCTCTATGGCAGCGATGTGAAGTACAGCGGCACGGTCGACAGCCTCGGTGCGGGAACCGGCAGCGCGTTCGCCCTGCTGCCGGCGCAGAACGCCACCGGCAACTGGATCAAGATCGTCCAGCGGGTGCCGGTGCGGATCCATGTCAACGCCGAGGAACTGGCCAGGCATCCGTTGCGGGTCGGCCTGTCCACCGAAGTCAACGTCAACCTGAGGGACCAGAGCGGCCCTGTGCTGGCCCAGCAGCCCCCGCAGAAGGCCACGTTCAGCACCCAGGTCTACGAACGGCAACTGGCTGACGCCGACGCGATGATCACCCGCCTGATCCATGACAACAGTGCGGCTGCCAGCAAGACGGTGCAACGCTGACGAATCTGTGGCGAGGGATTTATCCCCTATGGGCTGCGAAGCAGTCCCATCTGATTGAAGCGTTGACCCTGACACTCCGAGCCGCAGGTTCAGGGGCGGCTTCGCAGCCCAGCGGGGATAAATCCCCTCGCCACAGAGGTTGACCATGTTCCTGGTCCAAACAGGGCTGAGTCCGGTCCACTTTGCCCGCGATTTCGCCACCTTCGCTTCATAGGATTTCGTAATGAGCAATAACGCGTCCTTCACGCCGCCCAGCCTGTTGCTCAGCACCATCGGGCTGTCGCTGGCGACGTTCATGCAGGTGCTCGATACCACCATCGCCAACGTCGCCCTGCCGACGATATCCGGCAACCTGGGGGTAAGCTCCGAGCAGGGCACCTGGGTCATCACTTCGTTCGCCGTGAGCAATGCCATCGCCTTGCCGTTGACCGGCTGGCTCAGTCGTCGGTTTGGCGAGGTCAAGCTGTTCTTGTGGGCGACGATGCTGTTCGTGCTCGCTTCATTCTTGTGTGGCGTTTCCACTTCGATGCCGGAGCTGATCGGCTTCCGTGTGCTTCAAGGGCTGGTGGCAGGGCCGTTGTACCCGATGACCCAGACCTTGCTGATCGCGGTGTATCCGCCCGCCAGGCGGGGGATGGCCCTGGCATTGCTGGCGATGGTCACCGTGGTGGCGCCGATTGCCGGGCCGATCCTGGGGGGCTGGATCACCGACAGCTACAGCTGGCCGTGGATCTTCTTCATCAACGTGCCCATCGGGATTTTCGCGGTGATGGTGGTGCGCCAGCAGCTCAAGGCGCGACCGGTGGTCACCAGTCGCCAACCGATGGATTACGTCGGGTTGATCACGTTGGTCATCGGTGTCGGCGCGCTCCAGGTGATTCTCGACAAGGGCAACGACCTGGACTGGTTCGAATCGAATTTCATCATCATCGGCGCCCTGGTCTCGGTGATCGCCCTGGCGGTGTTCGTGATCTGGGAAATGACTGACCGGCATCCGGTGGTCAATCTGCGGTTGTTCGCCTATCGCAACTTTCGCATCGGCACCATCGTGCTGGTGGGCGGTTATGCCGGTTTCTTCGGCATCAACCTGATCCTGCCGCAATGGCTGCAGACGCAGATGGGCTATACCGCCACCTGGGCCGGGCTGGCCGTGGCGCCCATTGGTATCCTGCCGGTGCTGATGTCGCCCTTCGTCGGCAAGTACGCCCACAAGTTCGACCTGCGCCTGTTGGCCGGGCTGGCGTTCCTGGCCATCGGCCTGAGCTGCTTCATGCGCGCCGGGTTCACCAATGAGGTGGATTTCCAGCACATCGCCCTGGTGCAGTTGTTCATGGGCATCGGCGTGGCGCTGTTCTTCATGCCGACGCTGAGCATCCTGATGTCCGACCTGCCGCCCCAACAGATCGCCGACGGCGCGGGCCTGGCGACATTCCTGCGGACCCTGGGCGGCAGCTTCGCCGCGTCCCTGACCACCTGGATCTGGATCCGTCGGGCCGACCAGCACCATGCCTACCTGAGCGAAAGTATCAGCACGTTCGACCCCGCCACCCGCGAGGCGCTCAACCAGCTCGGCGGCGCCAGCACACCGGCCTATGCCCAGCTCGACCAGATTCTCAACAGCCAGGCGTACATGCTCTCCACCGTGGATTACTTCACGCTGCTGGGCTGGGCATTCATGGGGTTGATCATGCTGGTATGGCTGGCCAGGCCGCCGTTCGCGGCTAAGGCGGGGCCGGCGTCGGCGGGGCATTGATCCAACGATTCAATAATCCAGTGTGGGAGCGAGCTTGCTCGCGATGGCGGCATGACAGTCAACTTTTATGCTGACTGAAAACACCGCTATCGCGAGCAATCCCGCCCCCCACAGGGGAATTCAGGTTTGGCTGGGAGGTGTCTCGGGTGCCGATAGCAGCGGCGGTGGGGCGAACCCAAACGAGGCCAGCGCGAAACCCTGTTCATCCACCTGCAATGCCCAGCCTTGCTTGTCCCAGTCCCCTAGCACGATGCGCCGGGCGGCCTGTTCGCCCAGTTGCAGCTTGTGGATGGCGGGGCGGTGGGTATGGCCGTGGACCAGGGTTTTCACGCCGTATTGCTGCATGACCCGCGGGACTTCCTCGGGCGTGACGTCGATGATGTCGTTGGCTTTCATCCGGGTCTGCGTGCGACTTTCGCTGCGCAGCTTGCGCGCCAGTTTCCGGCGGCTGCCCAGGGGCAGGTGGCGCAGGATGAACAGCGTGAGCGGATTGCGCAGCCAGCGTCGCAACTTCATATAGCCTTCGTCGCGGGTGCAGAGACTGTCGCCGTGCATCAGCAGCACCGGCTCGCCGTTGAGCTGCACGACAGTCGGGTCCTTGATCAGGGTGCAGCCGGCCGCTTTGCAGAAGGCCTGTCCCAGCATGAAGTCGCGATTGCCGTGCATCAGGAAAATGGCCGTGCCGCTGTCGCTCAAGGTGCGCAGGGCCTGGCAGATGGAGCGCTGGAAGGGTGTCATGGCATCGTCGCCGATCCAGGCTTCGAAGAAGTCCCCCAGAATGTAAAGCGCTTGCGCCGAACGGGCGCGTGTGGCGAGTAAATCCAGAAACGCCCGGGTAATGTCCGGGCGCTCCTCTTCCAGATGCAGATCTGAAATCAGCAGTATCACTCAATGATCTCGGCTTTCTCGATGATCACGTCGTCTGCCGGGACGTCCTGGTGGCCGGCCTTGGACGTGGTGGAGACGCCTTTGATGCTGTCGACCACATCGGTGCCCTCGATCACTTCACCGAACACGGCGTAGCCCCAGCCCTGGACGGTCTTGGCGCTGTGGTTCAGGAAGCTGTTGTCGGCCACGTTGATGAAGAACTGCGCGGAGGCCGAATGCGGCTCCATGGTACGGGCCATGGCGACGCTGTACTTCTTGTTCGGCAGGCCGTTGTCGGCTTCGTTCTGGATGCTTGGGCGCTTGTCTTTCTTTTCTTTCATGCCCGGTTCGAAACCGCCGCCCTGGATCATGAAGTTGCCGATGACGCGGTGGAAAATGGTGTTGGTGTAGTGACCGGCCTTCACATACTCGAGGAAGTTGGCGACGGTCACGGGGGCTTTTTCGGCGTTCAGTTGCAGAACGATGTCGCCGTGGTTGGTGGTCAGTTTGACTTTGCTCATGATGACTACTCTTTCATGGAATTCGTGGGTTCTTGGGCGCGAACGCCGGCAACCGATCTGGCTTCAATCGGCCAGGCTGGGCAGTTTAGCGTGCCAGGCACGAATTTCGAGGCTGTTTTTCGTCTGGCAGCCGAATAAATTCAATCGTTTGCCGGGCCTGGCGCTGTCAGCGGCTTGACAGCATCGGCTATGATACGGGTTTTGATTTATCAGGCCGCACCCGGCCGCGCACTTGTCTGTTCAAGGATCCTATGAGCAAGCCCACTGTCGACCCTACCTCGAATTCCAAGACCGGCCCGGCCGTTCCGGTCAATTTCCTGCGCCCGATCATCCAGGCGGACCTGGATTCGGGTAAGCACACGCAGATCGTCACCCGTTTTCCGCCTGAGCCCAACGGCTACCTGCACATCGGCCACGCCAAGTCGATCTGCGTGAACTTCGGCCTAGCCCAGGAGTTCGGTGGCGTCACGCACCTGCGTTTCGACGACACCAACCCGGCCAAGGAAGACCAGGAATACATCGACGCGATCGAAAGCGACGTCAAGTGGCTGGGTTTCGAATGGTCCGGTGAGGTGCGCTATGCCTCGCAATATTTCGACCAATTGCACGACTGGGCGGTGGAACTGATCAAGGCCGGCAAGGCCTATGTGTGCGACCTGACCCCGGAGCAGGCCCGGGAATATCGCGGCAGCCTGACCGAGCCCGGCCGCAACAGCCCGTTCCGCGAGCGCAGCGTCGAGGAGAACCTGGACCTGTTCGCCCGCATGCGCGCCGGTGAGTTCCCGGATGGTGCGCGGGTGCTGCGGGCCAAGATCGACATGGCCTCGCCGAACATGAACCTGCGTGACCCGATCATGTACCGCATCCGTCACGCCCATCACCACCAGACCGGCGACAAATGGTGCATCTACCCCAACTATGACTTCACCCACGGTCAGTCGGACGCCATCGAAGGCATCACCCATTCGATCTGCACCCTGGAGTTCGAAAGCCACCGTCCGTTGTACGAGTGGTTCCTCGAGCACCTGCCCGTGCCGGCCAAGCCGCGCCAGTACGAGTTCAGCCGCCTGAACCTGAACTACACCATCACCAGCAAGCGCAAGCTCAAGCAGTTGGTGGACGAGCAACACGTCAACGGCTGGGACGACCCGCGCATGTCGACGCTGTCGGGCTTTCGTCGGCGTGGCTATACGCCGAAATCGATCCGCAACTTCTGCGAGATGGTCGGCACCAACCGTTCCGACGGCGTGGTGGACTTCGGCATGCTGGAATTCAGCATCCGCGAGGACCTGGACCAGAGCGCCCCGCGTGCCATGTGCGTGCTGCGCCCGCTGAAAGTCGTGATCACCAACTACCCGGAAGGCCAGGTCGAGAACCTCGAGCTGCCTTGCCATCCGAAGGAAGACATGGGCGTGCGCGTCCTGCCGTTCGCCCGGGAAATCTACATCGACCGTGAAGACTTCATGGAAGAGCCGCCCAAGGGCTACAAGCGCCTGGAGCCGGCCGGTGAAGTACGGCTGCGCGGCAGTTATGTGATCCGCGCCGACGAAGCCATCAAGGATGCCGACGGCAACATCATCGAGTTGCGTTGCTCCTACGACCCCGACACCCTCGGCAAGAACCCTGAAGGGCGCAAGGTCAAGGGCGTGATCCACTGGGTGCCGGCGGCCGCCAGCGTCGAGTGCGAAGTGCGCCTGTACGATCGCCTGTTCCGTTCGCCGAACCCGGAGAAGGCCGAAGACAGCGCCAGCTTCCTGGACAACATCAACCCTGACTCCCTGCATGTACTCACTGGTTGTCGTGCCGAACCTTCGCTGGGCAACGCACAGCCGGAGGACCGCTTTCAGTTCGAGCGCGAAGGTTACTTCTGCGCGGATATCAAGGACTCGAAACCCGGTGCCCCGGTGTTCAACCGTACCGTGACCTTGCGCGATTCCTGGGGTCAGTGATCAAGTCTTAAGGGAAACCCTGTGCTTACGATCTACAACACGCTCACCAAGAGCAAAGAAGTCTTCAAGCCGCTGGATGGCAACAAGGTCCGCATGTATGTCTGCGGCATGACCGTGTACGACTACTGCCACCTGGGCCACGGTCGCAGCATGGTTGCCTTCGACCTGGTGACCCGCTGGTTGCGTTTCAGCGGCTATGACCTGACTTACGTGCGCAACATCACCGACATCGACGACAAGATCATCAACCGCGCCAACGAGAACGGCGAGTCGTTCGAGGCGCTGACCGAACGCATGATCGCGGCGATGCACGAGGACGAGGCACGTCTCAACATCCTCAAGCCGGACATGGAGCCGCGGGCCACCGACCATATTCCCGGCATGCACGCGATGATCCAGACGCTGATCGACAAGGGCTACGCCTACGCACCGGGCAATGGCGACGTGTACTACCGCGTCGGCAAGTTCATGGGCTATGGCAAGCTGTCGCGCAAGAAGATCGAAGACCTGCGCATCGGCGCGCGTATCGAAGTGGGCGAGTCGAAGCAGGACCCGCTGGACTTCGTGCTGTGGAAAGCCGCCAAGCCGGGCGAGCCGAGCTGGGATTCGCCGTGGGGCAAGGGGCGTCCAGGCTGGCACATCGAGTGCTCGGTGATGTCCACCTGCTGCCTGGGCGAGACCTTCGACATCCATGGCGGCGGCAGCGACCTGGAGTTCCCGCACCACGAGAACGAAATCGCCCAGAGCGAAGCGGCCACCGGCAAGACCTACGCCAATGCGTGGATGCATTGCGGCATGATCCGGATCAACGGCGAGAAGATGTCCAAGTCCTTGAACAACTTCTTCACCATCCGCGACGTGCTCGACAAATACCATCCCGAGGTGGTGCGTTATCTGCTGGTGTCGAGCCACTACCGCAGCGCCATCAACTATTCGGAAGACAACCTCAAGGACGCCAAGGGCGCCCTGGAGCGGTTCTACCATGCGTTGAAGGGCTTGCCCGCCGTGCCGGCCGCCGGTGGCGAAGCGTTCGTGGCGCGATTCACCGAGGTCATGAACGATGACTTCGGCACGCCGGAAGCCTGCGCGGTGCTGTTCGAGATGGTGCGTGAGATCAACCGCCTGCGTGAGAGCGACATCAACGCCGCGGCAGGTTTGGCCGCGCGCCTGAAGGAGCTGGCCAGCGTACTGGGTGTGTTGCAGCTCGAGGCTGACGACTTCCTCCAGGCCGGTGCCGAAGGTCGCGTGGACGCCGCCGAAGTCGACGCGCTGATCCAGGCGCGGCTGACGGCGCGGGCCAACAAGGACTGGGCCGAATCCGACCGTATCCGTGACCAGCTCACCGCCATGGGCGTGGTACTGGAGGACGGCAAGGGCGGCACGACCTGGCGCCTGGCGGACTAAGATCTTCTAAAGCTCGCCGTACCCCTGTGGGAGCGAGCTTGCTCGCGATAGCGGAATGTCAGGCAACATTGTTGTCGATTGATACACCGCCATCGCGAGCAAGCTCGCTCCCACTTTTTTTGTGTCCGGCCTGGCAATCATTTTCTTATGAGCTAGTACTGTCAGGTCGATTCGACGTTCCCTGACAGGATTTTTCCATGTGGGCTCATTGGTCTCTGGCGGCAATTCATCTCCTGGCCTTCGCCCTCGGGCTCTGGGCAGTGCTCACGCGCGGTACGGCCCTGCGGCGCCTGGCCGGTGGCGTGGATGCGGTACGCAATGTGCTGGTGGCCGATAGCGTGTGGGGAATGTCGGCACTGGTCCTGCTGGTGACCGGTGGGATGCGTGCTTTCGGCGGATTCGAAAAAGGCTCGGACTATTACCTGCACCAGCCTCTGTTCCATCTGAAGATGACCCTGCTTCTGCTGATCCTGCTGCTTGAACTCGTTCCTATGATCACATTGATCAAATGGCGGATGGCCCTGGGCAAGGGGTTGGCCATCGATGCATCCAGGGCAGGCCGACTGGCCCGGATCAGTCACGTCGAAGCGTTGCTGATGATGCTGATGGTGGTCGCTGCCACAGGCATGGCCCGTGGCGTGAGCTTGAGCTGACCGGCACTGATACCCGCTTCGTCGCCATTAAAACGAAATGTCCGACAGCCACGCCAGGGTCATGGCACTAATATCGGTTTCGAGGGTGTGGCGGAAAATCAGAAGCCGGATGGAGCAGGGATGGCGTGGGTGCGCCTGAATCTTTAGCCAGCCATTGCGGCGATGCAAACGGGCTGGCTGCGGACTGCTGCAGGGCTCAGGGAGTTTGCGGCTTGTCGGGGGCGGTAAGGCCGGCCTGAATGCGCTGATAAATCTCTTCGCGATGCACCGCAACGTTTTTCGGGGCATTGATGCCGATCCGGACCTGCTGGCCGCTAACGCCCAGAATGGTGATCGTGATGTCGTCACCAATGTTTATGCTTTCACCGACTTTGCGGGTGAGTATCAGCATGGTGTTCTCCTTGATTGCTTTATAGGGCACCTGATTCAGACAGTGCAGATGTCGGTACTGCTTATAGATTAGTGCTAAGTGTCACAATGTGGGTGCCTCTTTGTGACGCGCAGACGTAGCATTAATTCCCAGGGTGCGACTATACAGAGACGTCGTGCAGGATTCTCGTGTTTTGAGCATTGTTTGCGGGGTTCTTGGTGGGCGCGGGTGCTAAAATCGCCTCCTCATGTCTTCCAGAGGAAATGTTGTGCGCACATTGGCTTGGGTAATCGCGGTATTGATGCTGGCAGGATGTGGCGAGGGACGTGAGGTGGAAGCACCGAAACCGAAGCCATCCGTGGCTTCCTCTCCGGCAGCCGCTGCCGCGCCGCAGTGGGGTGTCGAGGTTCGGGGCGAAACACCTCAAGCGGTCAGTGACCTGACCGGATGGCTCATCGAACACAGCTTCATGTCGACCGTGGTCAAGGAGAACGGCAAGGACCGGGTCCTGGTAGGACCGTTCAACTCCCGGCCCGAAGCCGAAGCCGGGCAGGAGAAAATCAACGCCGCCCTGGTTCGGGCGAAAAAGCGCAACATCGAGACATTGGTGGTGGATTTTCCGGTCACCCGATAACCGGACGCATACCAAAAGGCCCCGGACGCTGGACGTCCGGGGCCTTTTCATTCTCATCAGCCGCAGGCTTTCAGATCCACCGGGCCGACAAACTCGTTCCCGCGACCCATGACACACGCCACGCTCTGGTTTCGTTGGCGCTCCCAGCTTTCCACCGGGTAGGTCTTGTCCCAGGCTTCGTACAGGCGTCGGTCCTGTTTCGAAAGACGCAAGCCGTACTGTTTGCTCATGTAGAAATAGGTCCGGGCGATCATGCCGCGAATGGACGGACGAGGCATGACCTTCTTGGCCTTGAAGTCCACCTGGGTCAGGCAGGAACCATACTGGCCTTTCTGCACCGGCAACCAGCCGAAGCTGAAATTGCTGCGATCACCATTCACTTCCCCGATGCTTGGCACCAGATTGTGAAGGTCGGCTTCGGCCCGCTGGTAGACCGGGTCGTAACGCGTGCAATTCTTGCGGCCGCCTTGCTGCCAGCACTGACGCTGATGACCGATCTGCCACGCCGGGACGATATGTTCCCACTCGATGCGGGCGGCACGGCTGGCGTTCTTGCGCGGTACGTAGCCGCAAGCCGCCAGGTTCACGCGATTGCCGGTGTACTTGCAACCGCAATAGAACTCGGTGGATTGAGGTGCGTAGAGTTTCCAGGCGATTTTCTTGGCTTCGTTGAAAGTCCGGGGCGCCGCGGCCTGGGCGCCCGTGGCGATGAATACGAGCAATAACGCAAAACAGCGAACGATCATCAGGTTCAATCTTCCTTCGGCACTACCCAGAAAACCTGTACGCCACCGTCATCGCGATAGGCGAGGGTGACGTTGTCGTTCTCATCGATCTCTTCCAGCAGGCGTTCCCATTCTTCCACTGGCTCGTCGGGAAGCCGGAAGATCAGCGCGGCCTTGGCTTTCTGGGCGATGGGAGAGTTGATGATTTTCGAGACCCGCAGGCCGATTCGTGTATAGGCGTCCAAGGGGGTCGTTGCAGTGGAGGGCGTGGCCACAGGATTATCCTTATTTAGGCTGTACGTGCATACAGTATTTAACCGTAGGCATTTACGCAACTGCTTAAAATTCAAGAAAATCGTCTGACAGCGCTTTTTTGGTTTTGATGTAGGAAGTGGGATCTTTTTTTGCCAGTCAGGCAACCAGGCGAGATACTCGATGACCTCGAGCGTTGACAAATGACCGAAGCGTTACCATAGTTCACTTCACGCAAACGTTTGCGCGGCATCCGCACGATGCTTTTGCCCACAATAATCATAAGATCGGAGTGAACCCATGAAGCTGCCATTCGCTGGACGCCTTCTCGCCGTCGCCATGCTCGCGACCGCATCCGCCACGCTGCCTTTCTCCTCGGCATTCGCCCAGACCACTGAAAAACCCAAGGTCGCCCTGGTCATGAAATCCCTGGCCAATGAATTCTTCCTGACCATGGAAGACGGCGCCAAGGCCTATCAGAAGGAACACTCCGCCGAATTCGACCTGATCTCCAACGGGATCAAGGATGAAACCGACACCGCCAACCAGATTCGTATCGTCGAGCAGATGATCGTGTCCAAGGTCGATGCCCTCATCATCGCGCCCGCCGACTCCAAGGCGATGGTGCCGGTAATCAAGAAAGCCGTCGACGCCGGCATCACGGTGGTCAACATCGACAACCAGCTCGACCCGGACGTGGTCAAGAGCAAGAACATCACCGTGCCGTTCGTAGGTCCCGACAACCGCAAGGGCGCGCGCCTGGTGGGCGAGTACCTGGCCAAGCAACTCAAGGCCGGCGACGAGGTGGGGATCATCGAGGGCGTGTCCACCACCACCAATGCCCAGGCACGTACCGCAGGCTTCAAGGATGCAATGGAGGCGGCGCAGATCAAGGTCGTGTCCCTGCAGTCCGGTGACTGGGAAATCAACAAGGGCAACCAGGTCGCGGCGTCGATGCTCAGCGAATACCCGAACATCAAGGCGCTGCTGGCCGGTAACGACAGCATGGCGGTCGGCGCAGTGTCGGCGGTGCGTGCAGCGGGCAAGGCGGGCAAGGTGCAGGTGGTCGGCTACGACAACATCAATGCCATCAAGCCCATGCTCAAGGACGGTCGTGTCCTGGCCACGGCTGATCAATTCGCAGCCCGGCAAGCGGTATTCGGTATCGAGACCGCGCTGAAAATCCTCAAGAAAGAAAAAGTCGAAAGCGGCGCCAACGGCGTTATCGAAACTCCAGTCGAGCTGGTTACCAAGTAGCTGTCCTGGCGACACAACGGCGCTCGCTCATCCGGGCGGGCGCATGGAGAGTCTTTTTATGTCCGTTTGCGATCCGAACGCTGTCCTGACCGTCAGCGGTATCGGCAAGACCTATGCCCAACCGGTGTTGACCAACATCGACCTGACGTTGATGCGCGGCGAGGTGCTGGCGCTGACCGGCGAGAATGGTGCCGGTAAAAGCACCCTGTCCAAGATCATCGGCGGGCTGGTGACGCCCACTACCGGGCAGATGCAGTTCCAGGGGCAGGCCTATCGTCCCGGCAGTCGTAGCCAGGCTGAGGAACTGGGCGTGCGCATGGTCATGCAGGAACTCAACCTGCTGCCCACCCTTTCGGTGGCAGAAAACCTGTTTCTCGACAATCTGCCCAATAGTGGCGGCTGGATCAGCCGCAAGCAGTTGCGCAAGGCAGCGATCGAGGCGATGGCCCAGGTCGGGCTCGATGCGATTGACCCCGATACCCTCGTGGGCGAGCTGGGTATCGGCCACCAGCAGATGGTCGAGATCGCGCGCAACCTGATCGGCGATTGCCACGTGCTGATTCTCGACGAACCGACCGCGATGCTGACGGCCCGGGAAGTCGAGATGCTTTTCGAACAGATCACCCGCCTGCAGGCCCGGGGCGTGTCGATCATCTACATTTCCCATCGTCTCGAAGAACTGGCGCGGGTGGCCCAGCGCATCGCAGTGCTGCGCGACGGAAACCTGGTCTGCGTCGAACCGATGGCCAACTACAACAGCGAGCAACTGGTGACGCTGATGGTGGGCCGCGAGTTGGGCGAACACATCGACCTGGGGCCGCGCAAGATCGGCGCGCCAGCCTTGACGGTGACTGGCCTGACCCGCTCCGACAAGGTTCGCGACGTTTCCTTCGAAGTGCGCAGCGGCGAGATATTCGGCATCTCCGGACTGATCGGGGCAGGGCGCACCGAGTTGATGCGCTTGATCTTCGGTGCCGATGCGGCCGACAGCGGTACCGTGGCACTGGGTTCACCGGCCCGGGTCGTCGATATCCGGTCCCCGGCCGATGCGGTGGCCCATGGCATCGCATTGATCACCGAAGATCGCAAGGGCGAAGGGCTGCTGCTGACCCAGTCGATCGCCGCCAACATCGCCTTGGGCAACATGCCGGAAATCTCCAGCGCCGGCATCGTCAATGGCGGCGAGGAACTCTCCTTGGCCCAGCGGCAGATCGACGCCATGCGCATCCGCAGTTCCAGCCCGACACAGTTGGTGTCCGAACTCTCGGGTGGCAATCAACAGAAAGTCGTGATCGGCCGCTGGCTGGAGCGCGACTGCTCGGTGCTGCTGTTCGACGAGCCGACCCGGGGCATCGACGTCGGCGCCAAATTCGATATCTACGCCTTGCTCGGCGAACTGACCCGCCAGGGCAAGGCGCTGGTGGTGGTTTCCAGCGACCTGCGCGAGCTGATGCTGATCTGTGACCGGATCGGTGTGTTGTCCGCCGGGCGCCTGATCGACACCTTCGAGCGCGACAGCTGGACCCAGGATGACTTGCTTGCCGCCGCATTCGCCGGCTATCAGAAACGTGATGCGTTGCTCAACGAAGCAGCGCCTAGGGAAATTTCATGAAAACCGCATCTGCCGTCGGTAAACCGAGTGGTAACTTCTATGGCCTCGGCACCTACCTGGGGCTGGCCGGCGCTCTGTTGGCCATGGTTGCGCTGTTCTCGGTCCTGAGCAGCCATTTCCTGTCCTACGACACCTTCAGCACGTTGGCCAACCAGATCCCGGACCTCATGGTGCTGGCGGTGGGCATGACGTTCATCCTGATCATCGGCGGCATCGACCTGTCGGTAGGGTCGGTGCTGGCGCTGGCGGCATCCACAGTGAGCGTGGCGGTGCTGGGCTGGGGCTGGAGCGTCTGGCCTTCGGCGCTGCTGGGCATGGCCGTGGCTGCTCTGGCGGGGACCGTCACCGGTTCGATCACCGTGGCGTGGCGGATTCCCTCGTTCATCGTGTCCCTGGGTGTGCTGGAGATGGCCCGCGGCCTGGCGTACCAGATGACCGGCTCCCGGACCGCCTATATCGGCGACTCCTTCGCCTGGCTGTCCAATCCCATCGCATTCGGTATCTCGCCGTCATTCATCATTGCCCTGCTGGTGATTTTCATCGCCCAGGCGGTGTTGACCCGTACCGTGTTCGGCCGCTACCTGATCGGCATCGGCACCAATGAAGAGGCGGTGCGCCTGGCCGGTATCAACCCAAAGCCGTACAAGATCCTGGTATTCAGCCTGATGGGGCTGTTGGCCGGTGTCGCGGCGCTGTTCCAGATTTCGCGCCTGGAAGCGGCGGACCCGAACGCCGGTTCGGGCCTCGAATTGCAGGTCATCGCCGCAGTGGTGATCGGCGGCACCAGCCTGATGGGCGGGCGTGGTTCGGTCATCAGCACGTTCTTCGGCGTGCTGATCATTTCCGTGTTGGCGGCGGGCCTGGCGCAGATCGGTGCCACCGAACCCACCAAGCGCATCATTACCGGTGCGGTGATCGTGATCGCGGTGGTGCTCGACACCTATCGCAGCCAACGCGCCAATCGGCGGGCCTGAGCCATGGCGACGATCAAGGATGTAGCGGCGCTCGCGGGGATTTCCTATACCACGGTGTCCCATGTGGTGAACAAGACGCGACCGGTCAGCAAGGAAGTACGGCTCAAGGTCGAGGAGGCCATCGCGCGCCTCGACTACGTGCCCAGTGCGGTAGCCCGTTCGCTCAAGGCCAAGACCACGGCCACCATCGGCCTGCTGGTGCCCAACAGCCTGAACCCATACTTCGCTGAACTGGCCCGGGGCATCGAGGATTATTGCGAGCGAAACGGTTACTGCGTGATCCTGTGCAATTCCGACGACAACCCGGACAAACAGCGCAGTTACCTGCGAGTGCTCCTGGAGAAACGCATCGATGGCCTGATCGTCGCTTCCGCTGGCGGCGATGTCGGCCTGGCCGAGGGACTGGCCAGCGTGCGTACGCCCATGGTCATCGTCGACCGTGGCCTGGACGGCCTCGAGGCGGACCTGGTGCGCATCGACCACGAGTCTGGCGCTTACCTGGCCACCCGGCACTTGCTGGAGTTGGGCCACCGTGACATCGCGTTCATCGGTGGCCCGGCGGACACCAGCGTGGCTCAGATGCGCCAGGCCGGATACTGCCGGGCCCTGGAGGAGGCGGGGATCGAGCTGGCGACCGGGCGCATGCTCGATAGCGATTTCACCAGCACCGGCGGCTATCGCGCGGCGGCCAGCCTGCTCGAACACCAGCCGCCCAGTGCGATCTTCGCGGCCAACGACATGATCGGCATCGGTGTGCTGCGGGCCGCCGCCGAACGCAATGTGCGGGTGCCCAGCGAACTGTCGGTCATCGGGTTCGATGACATCCAGATGAGCCGGTATGTCTATCCGGCATTGACCACGGTAGGGCAGTCGATCCTGCAGTTGGGCGAGATGGCGGCCGAGGTGCTGCTGCGGCGTATCGCTACGCCCGCGCTCGCCACCGAGCAACGGATCGTCACGCCCAGCATTGTCTTGCGAGAGTCGACCGCGCCGTTGTCCGGTGCGTTCGCCCAATACCGCTGAACCGAATTGATGAGTGATGATGTATGCCAGCAAAAGTAGTGGTGATAGGCAGCCTGAACATGGACCTGGTGACCCGGGCGCCGCGTCTGCCCCGGGGAGGGGAGACGCTGATCGGTGAATCGTTTTCCACCATTGCAGGCGGTAAGGGTGCGAACCAGGCCGTGGCCGCAGCGCGCCTGGGGGCGCAGGTCGCCATGGTCGGTTGCGTGGGCAGCGACGCCTATGGCCAGCAGTTGCGCGGCGCGTTGGTGAACGAAGGCATCGATTGCCAGGCGGTCAGCGTCGTGGAAGGTTCCAGTGGCGTGGCGCTGATCGTGGTCGATGACAACAGCCAGAATGCGATCGTGATCGTCGCCGGAGCCAACGGCGCGCTCACTCCAGCGGTCCTGGACGGTTTCGACGAGGTGCTGCAAAGCGCCGACGTCATCGTCTGCCAGCTGGAAGTCCCGGATGCCACCGTCGCCCATGCGCTCAAGCGCGGCCGTGAGCTGGGCAAGATCGTCATCCTCAACCCGGCACCGGCCTCCCACGCATTGCCGGCCGACTGGTACGCCTGTGTCGACTACCTGATTCCCAACGAAAGCGAAGCCGCCATGCTGAGCGGTTTGGCGGTGGACTCCCTGGAAACCGCTGAAGCCGCCGCGGCGCAATTGATCGGTGCCGGGGCGGGCAAGGTGATCGTGACGCTGGGCGGCCAAGGGTTGATGTTCGCCAACGGTTCGAGTTTCGAGCACTTCCCGGCGCCGCGGGTCAAGGCCGTGGACACCACGGCGGCGGGGGATACCTTTGTCGGCGGGTTCGCTGCCGCCCTGGCCAATGGGAAAAGCGAGGTGGAGGCCATTCGTCTCGGTCAGGTGGCCGCCGCGTTGTCGGTCACTCGCATCGGGGCACAGCCCTCCATTCCCACGTTGCAGGAAGTACAGGCTTTCGAATCATGAAAAAGACTCCGTTATTGAATGTGGCCCTCTCTCGGTTGATCGCTTCCCTCGGTCATGGCGACAAGGTGGTCATTGGTGATGCCGGCCTGCCCGTACCGCCGCAGGTCGAGTTGATCGACCTGGCCCTGACGCCTGGAATTCCCGATTTCATCAGCACGCTGAAGGTAGTGCTCAGCGAAATGCAGGTGCAAAGCCATGTGCTGGCCGAGGAGATCTACGATAAGCAGCCGTCGGCCCTGGCGGCGCTCGAGACGCTTCATGCCCAGAATGCGCTGGGGACGCGGGAATTGGTCAGCCATGAGCAATTCAAAGCCCTTAGCCGACAAGCTCGGGCGATCATTCGCACAGGAGAATGCTCTCCGTACTGCAACATCGTGCTGATCGCCGGAGTAACGTTCTAACTGCCGAGTTCTGTCAAACCCTGCACAAGGAGTGCGCCATGCACCGCTATGCTCAGAAAATGCGCCAACTGTTTCGGAGTCTGCTGCTGTTGTCACTGATCACTGCTACAAGCGCCCAGGCGGCGGAAAAGATCGATCTGATCATCGACACCGATCCCGGTGCCGACGATGTGGTTGCCCTGCTGTTCGCCCTGGCCTCTCCCGAAGAGCTGCATATCCGTGCCCTGACCACCGTTGCGGGCAACGTGCGCCTGGACAAGACCTCCCGCAATGCTCGCCTGGCCCGGGAGTGGGCTGGCCGCGAAGACGTTCCGGTCTATGCCGGCGCGCCCAAGCCGATGATGCGTACCCCCATCTATGCGGAAAACATCCACGGCAAGGAAGGCCTGTCGGGAGTCACCGTGCATGAGCCCAGGAAAGGGCTGGCCAAGGGCAATGCGGTCAACTACCTGATCGATACCCTCAAGGCGGCCAAGCCCCACAGCATCACCATCGCCATGCTCGGGCCGCAGACCAACCTGGCCCTGGCGTTGATCCAGGAGCCAGACATCGTTCAGGGCATCAAGGAAGTCGTGATCATGGGGGGTGCCCATTTCAACGGCGGCAACATCACGCCGGTGGCTGAATTCAACCTGTTCGCCGACCCGCAGGCGGCCGAAGTGGTAGCCAAAAGCGGGGTGAAACTGACCTACCTGCCACTGGACGTTACCCACAAGATCCTCACCAGCGAAGCGCGCCTGAAACAGATCGCCGCAGTGAACAACAATGCCAGCAAACTCGTAGGCGATATTCTCAATGAGTACGTCAAGGGCGACATGGAGCACTACGGCATGAGCGGTGGCCCGGTGCATGACGCCACGGTGATTGCCTACCTGCTCAAGCCTGGGCTGTTTACCGGCCGTGCGGTCAATGTGGTGGTGGACAGTCGCGAAGGCCCGACATTCGGGCAGACCATCGTCGACTGGTACGACGGCCTGAAGGCACCCAAGAACGCATTCTGGGTGGAAAACGGCGATGCCCAGGGTTTCTTTGACCTGTTGACCGAGCGTCTGGCGCGCCTCAAGTAAAGCGTCCTGGCCTACCCGCAGGCTTGTCCCGCGGGAAAGGCCTGCGTCTCAGTCCGTGGCCAGGCTGGCGTCGATGAGAGTCGGGTAGCGTTCGAATGCCTGTTGGATGAAATTTCGCGCGACCTCCGTCCCCAGTTCCCTCACCAGCAGCTCGATGCCGATAATCGCCAGCTCCTCGGGACTGCCCGGGCTGTAGGAACTATGGCCCTCCAACCATTTGGCGTTGATGGTGGCTTCGATGCTGACGATGCTCATGATGGCGGCCCGTGACGTGGGAGGTGTGTAGGCTGAGTTAACCATTTTTGCCCCAGCTTTTGCACTGCGACTTAGGCATCAGGATGGGGCTGTGCGACACTTTTTTTTTGATTGCTCAAGGACCTTTTCCGTGCAGATCGATTTGAACGCACCTGACGGGCTGACCCTCGAGGCGGTTCGTCGGTTGCTGGCGTCGGCCAGCGACGACGAGCACACCCAGTTGCGCGTGACCAAGGCCGGGATTGCCTATCTGTCCTCGGGCGTGGTGGGTGGCACCGACATCGACGGCTTGCTGTTTCGGCTCGAGACGTGGGCGAAAGGCTCGGGATACGTCGGGCGGGTCGCGGCCAGTGATGAGGTCTGGGTCATGCAAATCTACAATGCCCTGAAGGAAAACTGGCCGAGTCCGCCCTTCGACTATATCGATGTCTACTGACGCTATTCATATTCAGTCACGATTCATCCCTGAACAGCGGCCCCGGCTCAGGCAAACTGCCGTTCTCCGATGAAGGCATGCTGATGGCTCCGGTGTGAAACCAAGTTTCGTTTGGGTTGTCGCACGCTCTCTCTAACATCAAGAAAAGGAGGCTTCATGCCTTGGAAGCTCGCGTCATTGAGCACTGTACTGGCTGCCGTCGTGTTGAGCGGTTGCAGCAGCACCGCTGAAACCACCGCTGACCCTGTGGCAGGTGAGGCGGGGAGTGGGCGCTGCGAAGCGAAGGCTGCCGAGTTCGCCATCGGTAAACAGGCTTCGCCGCAGTTGCTGGAGCAGGCCCGCAGCCGTTCCGGCGCGCAGGTCGCCCGGATTCTCAAGCCCAACGACATGATCACGCTCGAGTACCGCTCCGATCGGCTGAATCTCAATACCGATGCCAAGCTGGTAGTCAATCGGGTGAACTGCGGCTGAGCCACAGGTTTCGACCGCCCATAAAAAACCCCGTCACATGGACGGGGTTTTTTAGCGCGCCGAGAAATTACTCTGGGCGAACCTGTGCAGCTTGCATACCCTTTTGGCCTTTCTCAGCCACGAAGGAAACGGTCTGGCCTTCTTTCAGGCTTTTGAAACCGTCAGCTTCGATAGCTTTGAAGTGTACGAACAGGTCGTCACCGCCACCTTGAGGAGTGATGAAGCCGAAGCCTTTTTCATCGTTGAACCATTTAACGGTGCCGGTTTGGCGATTAGACATGGTGTATCTCCAAGAAACATATATTTTCAGTAGTGCTGTGCTGCTCAGGCCAACTGGGCACACCGGAGTATCATAGTCGAAATGTTCGATTTGGGAGCCCCCCGGACGTGCGGTTTGCCAATCAGTCGTGTTTTCCCTATCCCCTTGATTGGCTGGAGGCCCCGGTTTTAAAGGCTTTCAGTGGAATGTAAAGAGGATAAAAAAAGCTGTAAAAACAGCGAAAAAAGTACGGAAAAGCGATTTTTCGACGGGTTTTATCGCTCCCCATTCGCTGAAATAACCCAGCATTCAATTATTTTTTGGTGTTGCTGCCGGCCTTGCAGGAAGCGATCTGGCCCAGTGCCTTTTGCTGCAGGTCTTTGCTGGCCTTGTTGTCCATCAGCGCCTGGATATCCTTGGCCGGGTAGGATTTGATTGCATCGGCGCCACAGGCGCAGTGGGATTTCGCGGCGGCGGCTCCGATCTGTGGCGCGGCGGCTTCAATGCACTGGGCCATGTATTTTTCACGTTCGCCCTTGGGCCATTCGGCGTGGGCGGCCAGCGGGAGCAGCAGGGCGAGGGGGGCGACTACTGTCAATAGGGTATTCAGACGCATGCTGGGATGCTCCTTTTACGGTCAATGTCTTGTTATCTGAGGCGTCATGGGCGTTTCAGTTCAGCACTCTGGCATAAAATCCGGCACGAGGCTGCGAATAACCCTCGCATCAATCGGACGCGGCGATGACCGTTCATCTGTGCTAGCATGCCGGGCTCGGGTATTTTCAGGCGCCGGACTCCGACAGGTCTCGGTGGCGACAAATGTTCGAAACAACCCTGATTTGAATCCCAGTCACTCTGGTTTGGTTTCCCGGTTGGCCGAAAGGCTCCTGCCGCTGTAAGGCAGGCGTTCATCATTGAATGGCCTGGACTGGATCTTGTACTGGCTCATCCCAACCCACGTGACCTTTGGTAGGGGTCACCACTAGGAGAGGAGGCGCCATGCCAACTATTACTCTTCCCGACGGCAGTCAACGCTCATTCGATCATCCGGTCTCCGTTGCCGAGGTCGCCGCATCCATCGGCGCAGGCCTGGCGAAGGCCACCCTGGCCGGCAAGGTCAACGGCAAGCTCGTCGACGCCAGCGATGTCATCGACAGCGACGCCACGCTGCAAATCATCACGCCCAAGGACGAAGAGGGGCTGGAGATCATTCGCCACTCTTGCGCGCACCTGGTCGGTCACGCCGTCAAGCAGCTATACCCGACCGCGAAAATGGTTATCGGGCCGGTCATCGACGAAGGCTTCTATTACGACATCGCCTTCGAGCGTCCTTTCACGCCGGACGACATGGCGGCCATCGAACAGCGCATGCAACAGCTGATCGACAAGGATTACGACGTCATCAAGAAAGTCACCCCGCGTGCCGAAGTCATCGAAGTCTTCAAGTCCCGTGGCGAGGACTACAAGCTGCGTCTGGTGGAAGATATGCCGGACGAGCAGGCCATGGGCCTGTACTACCACGAAGAATATGTCGACATGTGCCGTGGTCCGCACGTGCCCAACACCCGTTTCCTGAAATCCTTCAAACTGACCAAGCTGTCCGGCGCCTACTGGCGTGGCGACGCGAAGAACGAGCAGTTGCAACGCGTCTATGGCACCGCCTGGGCCGACAAGAAGCAACTGGCGGCCTACATCCAGCGCATCGAGGAAGCCGAGAAGCGCGATCACCGCAAGATCGGCAAGCGCCTGGGCCTGTTCCACACCCAGGAAGAGTCGCCGGGCATGGTGTTCTGGCACCCGAACGGCTGGACGATGTACCAGGTGCTCGAGCAGTACATGCGTCAGGTCCAGCGTGAAAACGGCTACCTGGAAATCAAGACGCCGCAAGTAGTGGACCGCAGCCTGTGGGAGAAATCCGGGCACTGGGCCAACTACGCCGACAACATGTTCACCACCCAGTCGGAAAACCGCGACTACGCCATCAAGCCAATGAACTGCCCATGCCATGTGCAGGTGTTCAACCAGGGCTTGAAGAGCTACCGCGAACTGCCGATGCGTCTGGCCGAGTTCGGTGCCTGCCACCGGAACGAGCCGTCGGGTGCGCTGCACGGCATCATGCGGGTGCGTGCGTTCACCCAGGACGACGCGCACATTTTCTGCACCGAAGAGCAGATGCAGGCCGAATCCGCCGCCTTCATCAAGCTGACCATGGATGTCTACCGTGATTTCGGCTTCACCGAAGTCGAGATGAAGCTGTCCACTCGTCCGGAAAAGCGTGTCGGTTCCGATGAGCTGTGGGATCGCGCCGAAGCGGCACTGGCGGCTGCCCTCGACAGCGCGGGCCTGGCGTACGAAGTGCAGCCGGGCGAAGGGGCGTTCTACGGTCCGAAGATCGAATTCTCGCTTAAAGATTGTCTCGGTCGGGTCTGGCAGTGTGGTACCTTGCAGCTCGATTTCAACCTGCCGATCCGTCTGGGCGCCGAATACGTGTCCGAAGACAACAGCCGCAAGCACCCGGTCATGCTTCATCGCGCGATCCTGGGTTCCTTCGAGCGCTTCGTCGGGATTCTGATCGAACACTACGAGGGTGCGTTCCCCGCGTGGCTGGCGCCGACCCAGGCAGTGATCATGAATATCACTGATAAACAGGCAGATTTTGCCGCCGAGGTCGAAAAAACTCTCAACCAAAGCGGATTTCGTGCCAAGTCTGACTTGAGAAATGAAAAGATCGGCTTTAAAATCCGCGAGCATACCTTGCTCAAGGTTCCCTTTCTTCTGGTTATTGGAGATCGGGAAGTCGAGATGCAGACTGTCGCTGTGCGTACTCGCGAAGGTGCTGACCTGGGCTCTATGCCCGTCGCCGAATTCGCCGAGTTCCTCGCGCAAGCGGTTTCCCGGCGTGGTCGCCCAGATTCGGAGTAATTATTATTAAGCGTGAAATGAGACAAGATAAACGAGCTGCACCGAAAGCCCCGATCAACGAGAATATCTCGGCACGCGAGGTTCGGTTAATTGGCGCTGACGGCGAGCAGATTGGCATCGTCTCGATTGATGAAGCGCTTCGTATTGCTGAAGAAGCCAAGCTTGATCTGGTAGAAATTTCCGCCGATGCAGTCCCACCGGTTTGCCGGGTCATGGACTACGGCAAGTCGATCTTCGAGAAGAAGAAGCAGATTGCCGCGGCGAAGAAGAACCAGAAGCAGATTCAGGTAAAAGAAATCAAGTTTCGTCCAGGGACGGAGGAAGGGGATTACCAGGTAAAACTGCGCAACCTGGTACGTTTCCTGAGTGACGGGGACAGGGCCAAGGTATCCTTGCGATTCCGCGGCCGTGAGATGGCCCACCAGGAGCTGGGGATGGAACTCCTCAAGCGGGTCGAACAAGACCTGCTCGAGTACGGTTCGGTCGAACAGCATCCTAAGATGGAAGGACGCCAGCTGATCATGGTCATCGCCCCGAAAAAGAAGAAGTAATCACCAGGGCACGGCAGGCCTTGCGATTATGTTTATCAACTGAATGCGGAGTATCCGAACATGCCAAAGATGAAAACCAAAAGTGGTGCTGCCAAGCGGTTTCTGAAAACTGCTAACGGCATCAAGCACAAGCACGCTTTCAAGAGCCACATCCTGACCAAAATGTCGACCAAGCGTAAGCGTCAACTGCGCGGTAGCAGCTTGCTGCATCCGTCTGACGTGGCAAAAGTCGAGCGCATGCTGCGCCTTCGTTAATTTTTGGATCAAGAATAGAGGAAGTAACTCATGGCTCGTGTAAAGCGTGGCGTCATTGCCCGTAAGCGTCACAAGAAAATTATGAAACTTGCTAAAGGCTACTACGGTGCGCGTTCCCGCGTATTCCGTGTTGCCAAGCAAGCCGTAATCAAGGCAGGCCAATACGCCTACCGTGACCGTCGTCAGAAAAAACGTCAGTTCCGCGCTCTGTGGATCGCTCGTATCAACGCTGGTGCGCGTATCAACGGTCTGTCCTACAGCCGCCTGATCGCTGGCCTGAAAAAAGCGTCGATCGAAATCGACCGCAAGGTTCTGGCTGATCTGGCAGTGAACGAAAAAGCGGCGTTTGCTGCGATTGTCGAGAAAGCTAAAGCCATCCTGGCTTAAGTACCCCCGACAGTCACCGAGGCCCACCTCTGTGGGCCCAGGTGTCAAACGTCTTAAATAGGGGAAGAGCCTTAAAGCTCTTCCCCTATTTTGTATCTGGAGTCTGTACATGGAAAACCTGGATGCGCTGGTCTCTCAAGCACTAGAGGCTGTGCAAAGCGCTGAAGATATCAATGCCCTGGAGCAAATCCGGGTTCACTACCTTGGCAAGAAGGGCGAGTTGACCCAGGTGATGAAGACCCTGGGGAACCTGTCGGCTGAAGAGCGTCCGCAGGTCGGTGCGCTGATCAACGTTGCCAAGGAGCGTGTCACAGAGGTCCTCAATGCGCGCAAGGCGTTGTTCGAGGAGGCGGATCTGGCCGCCAAGCTCGCCGCCGAGTCCATTGACGTGACCCTGCCTGGCCGTGGCCAGACTTCCGGAGGCTTGCATCCGGTGACCCGGACCCTGGAACGCATCGAGCAGTTCTTCACTCGCATCGGCTACGGCATCGCCGAGGGGCCCGAGGTCGAAGACGATTATCACAACTTCGAAGCGCTCAACATCCCGGGCCATCACCCGGCCCGTTCGATGCACGATACCTTCTATTTCAATGCCAACATGCTGTTGCGCACCCATACCTCGCCGGTACAGGTCCGCACCATGGAGTCCAAGCGTCCGCCGATCCGCATCGTCTGCCCGGGGCGTGTGTACCGTAGCGACTCGGATATCACCCATTCGCCGATGTTCCACCAGGTCGAAGGCCTGCTGGTGGATCGCGATATCAATTTCGCCGACCTGAAAGGCACCATCGAAGAGTTTCTGCGGGTGTTCTTCGAAAAAGAGCTGGCCGTGCGTTTCCGCCCTTCGTACTTCCCGTTCACCGAGCCATCCGCTGAAGTCGACATGGAATGCGTGATGTGCAGCGGCAAGGGTTGCCGGGTGTGCAAGCAGACCGGCTGGCTGGAAGTCATGGGCTGCGGCATGGTTCATCCCAATGTGCTGCGCATGTCCGGGATCGATCCGGAAGAGTTCTCGGGCTTTGCCTTCGGTATGGGGGTCGAGCGCCTGGCCATGCTGCGTTACGGTGTGAATGACTTGCGCCTGTTCTTCGACAACGACTTGCGGTTCCTCGCGCAATTTCGCTAGGGCTTGTACGAAAAGTCGCCGAGCGGCGATCAGGCAAGGCGAAAACAGGCGAGGAGGATGAGTTTACTGGTTGTAAATGAGCATCCGAGCCTGTTTTAAACGCAGCATGGTCGTCGCGCAGACACTTTACGTACAACGCCTAGGTCGCGGTAACGAATCTATTAGGAGAACAGGATGAAATTCAGTGAACAATGGCTGCGTGGCTGGGTTAGCCCGCAGGTAAGCCGGGACGAGCTGGTCGCTCGTCTGTCGATGGCCGGCCTTGAGGTCGATAGCGTGACGCCGGCCGCCGGCGAATTCAGCGGTGTGGTGGTGGGTGAGGTGTTGAGCACCGAACAGCACCCGGACGCCGACAAATTGCGGGTTTGCCAGGTCAGCAATGGCGTGGAGACCTTCCAGGTGGTCTGCGGCGCGCCAAACGTGCGTCCAGGCCTGAAGATTCCGTTTGCGATGATCGGTGCCGAGCTGCCGGGCGACTTCAAGATCAAGAAGGCCAAGCTGCGTGGCGTCGAGTCCAACGGTATGTTGTGCTCTCAGGCCGAGCTGCAGATCGGCGAAGGGAATGATGGCCTGATGGAGCTGCCGGCCGATGCGCCGGTGGGCCAGGACATCCGCGAATACCTGGACCTGGACGATGCCAGCATCGAGGTCGACCTGACTCCGAACCGTGGTGACTGCCTGTCCCTGGCCGGCCTGGCCCGCGAGGTCGGTGCCCTGTATGACGCCCCGGTGACCCGTCCCGTGGTCGCCTCGGTCCCGGCCGTGCACGATGAAGTGCGTTCGGTCGAAGTACTGGCGCCAGCGGCCTGCCCACGTTACCTGGGTCGAGTGATCCGTAACGTCGACCTGTCGAAGCCGACGCCACTCTGGATGGTGGAGCGTCTGCGTCGCGCCGACGTGCGCAGCATCGATGCCGCGGTCGATATCACCAACTACGTGATGCTGGAGTTGGGGCAGCCACTGCACGCCTTCGATCTTGCCGAAATCAACGGCGGCATTCGCGTGCGCATGGCCGAAGAGGGTGAGAAGCTGGTCCTGCTGGACGGTCAGGAAGTCACCCTGCGTAGCGATACCCTGGTGATCGCCGATCATACCCGCGCGTTGGCGATTGCCGGCGTGATGGGCGGCGAACACAGCGGCGTTGGCGAATCGACTCGCGATGTGTTCCTTGAAAGTGCCTTCTTCGACCAGATCGCCGTGGCGGGCAAGGCCCGTTCGTACGGCCTGCATACCGATGCGTCGCACCGCTACGAGCGTGGCGTGGACTGGCAACTGGCCCGTGAAGCCATGGAGCGCGCCACTGGCCTGCTGCTGGATATCACGGGTGGCGAAGCCGGCCCGATCATCGAAACCGTCAGCGAACAGCATCTGCCTCGGATTGCGCCGGTCACCCTGCGCGCCCAGCGCATCTCCCAGATGCTCGGCATGGACATGGATCCGGCCGAAGTCGAACGCCTGCTGGGAGCCCTGGGCCTGAACATCAGCGCCGACGGGGCAGGGCAATGGCGCGTCGAGGTGCCAAGTCATCGCTTCGATATCAGTCTGGAAGTCGACCTGATCGAAGAGCTGGCCCGCCTGTACGGCTACAACCGCCTGCCGGTTCGTTACCCCCAGGCTCGCCTGGCTCCCCAAGCCAAGGCCGAGGCCCGTAGCGACCTGCCGGAGCTGCGTCGCCTGCTGGTGGCGCGCGGTTATCAGGAAGCGATCACCTACAGCTTCATCGATCCGCGCCAGTTCGAACTGTTCAACCCGGGCGTCGAGCCGCTGCTGTTGGCCAATCCGATCTCCAACGACATGGCGGCCATGCGCTCGTCCCTGTGGCCTGGCCTGGTCAAGGTGCTTCAGCACAACCTGAACCGCCAGCAGGATCGCGTGCGTCTGTTCGAAAGCGGCCTGCGCTTCGTCGGTCAGCTGGAAGGCTTGAAGCAGGAGCCGATGCTGGCCGGCGTCGTTTGTGGCAGTCGCCTGCCGGAAGGTTGGGCCCAAGGTCGCGATGGCGTGGACTTCTTCGACGTCAAGGCTGACGTTGAGGCCGTGCTGGGCTTCGCTGGCGCCCTCGACGCCTTTACTTTCGTACCTGGCAAGCATCCGGCGCTGCACCCTGGACAGACCGCGCGCATCGAGCGGGAAGGGCGCGAAGTCGGTCATATCGGTGCCATTCACCCAGAACTGTCGAAAGCGTTGGGGCTGGATCGCCCTGTCTTTGTCTTCGAACTGGTCCTGAGCGAAGTGGCCCTGGGTAAAATGCCTGAATTCCAGGAGTTATCGCGCTTTCCTGAAGTGCGTCGTGACCTTGCCTTGCTGGCTGATCGCGAGGTTGCCGCCAGTGCCGTACTGGACGTAATCCGTGAAAATGCAGGTGAATGGCTGACGGACCTCAGGCTATTTGACGTGTATCAGGGTAAAGGCATTGATCCGCATAGAAAAAGCCTTGCAGTCGGCTTGACCTGGCAGCATCCATCGCGCACTCTTAACGACGATGAGGTGAATACCGCAACGCAGAACATCCTCACCTCGCTCGAACAAAGGTTGAACGCCACGTTAAGGAAGTGACGTATGGGGGCTCTGACGAAAGCTGAGATGGCGGAACGTCTGTATGAGGAGCTGGGCTTGAACAAACGGGAGGCCAAAGAACTGGTCGAACTGTTTTTCGAGGAAATCCGGCACGCTCTCGAAGACAACGAGCAGGTCAAATTGTCCGGTTTCGGCAATTTCGACCTTCGGGACAAACGCCAGCGGCCTGGCCGCAATCCGAAAACGGGTGAAGAAATCCCGATCACCGCTCGCCGTGTGGTCACCTTTCGTCCAGGGCAGAAGTTGAAGGCCCGAGTTGAGGCTTATGCTGGAACCAAGTCATAACGACGAGCTACCCGTCATCCCGGGCAAACGCTACTTCACCATCGGTGAAGTCAGCGAGCTGTGTGCGGTAAAACCGCACGTGCTGCGCTATTGGGAGCAGGAGTTTCCTCAACTCAACCCGGTCAAGCGCCGCGGAAATCGCCGGTATTATCAGCGCCAGGATGTGCTGATGATCCGGCAGATCCGCGCGCTGCTGTATGACCAGGGTTTCACCATCGGCGGCGCACGCCTGCGTCTCTCCGGTGATGAGGCCAAAGACGATACAACCCAGTACAAACAGATGATCCGCCAGATGATCGCTGAGCTCGAAGATGTGCTTGTGGTGCTCAAGAAATAAAATTCTGCTTTAAATACTTCCAGTTTTCAAAAGCTTGCGTTATATTCCTGAGCGTTCCGCTGAGAAGCGAAACAAGATTCACGCCTAGTCGGGGCGTAGCGCAGTCCGGTAGCGCACTAGCATGGGGTGCTAGGGGTCGAGTGTTCGAATCACTCCGTCCCGACCATATTTTTCAATGACTTAGCCCAATCTGAAAAGGTTGGGCTTTTTCATGCCCGCAAGAAAGCGCTGCCGTTGAAGGGGCCCCAAGGGATCAATGCAGTGCCCAGGACCTCGGCACCGGAACATGATCAAACTTCGAAATAGTCTTGATCCAGTAACGGCGATAGTCGGTCTGATCGGGTGCCAGCGGTTTTTGGGTTGACCATAGATGCCCAGACTTCAGGCTGGCGCGATAGGCTTCCCATTCTTTCTGCTCGGCGACTTCCCTGGCTTTGTGTCGGTCGTCGAACCAGCCGAGGACGTAGGGTTCGCTTTGGTCTGTGCTGTGTGCTATCAGCAAATAAATTTCTGTCATGACTGCCCGCCTCAATGCTGTAGTCCAATCGCTGCTCTTGTCATGGTATCGGCAGGTGGTTTGAGTTTTTGAGATCAAGACCCTCAATCGTCTGGTCAGGGGCGGATTGCTGGAGCAGAGCCAACGCGATTCAATTTCAGTCCATTCGTTATTCGGCCACCAACAACAATGACTGCGGTACCGCACTTTGCGGATGTTGCGGTTCCTGCAGGCTCGCCAGGCGAAAGCCTGCCATGTCCAGGGCATTGATCCAGCTGGACAGGGTACGCAGATACCACGGCATGGGTTGCCACTGCCCTTTGAATCCCGCGAAGGTTTCCTGGCGCCAGCCATCCTGGTAGTCGCCCGCGGCGGCGACCCAGGGGTGCAAGGTCTGGATCACCAGGGCGCCGCCCGGGACAAGCAATGCTTTCATGGCCGCCAGCAGGGGGATGATGTCCTGGTGCAGCAGGGCGAAGTTGGCGCAGATCAGGTCGTAATCACGGCCGATGTCCACCTTCGCCTGTGCCAGAGTGTCATAGCTGGCCAGATGTACGGGCGACGAACCGGCCGTCCGTGCGGCTTCCACCAGCGTTGCATCGCCATCCACGCCGACGGCTTCGATGGCCCGTTTGGCCAGGGCCCGCAACAGCCAGCCTTCACCGCAACCCAGGTCGAGCACTCGCTCGGGTTGACGGCTGAGCACTGCCAGCAGGATGGCCTGGTCGGTGACCTCGCGACGGCTTTCGATGGCGCCGGTGCGGACGGCTTCGATCCAGGCGTGGGCGTTGTGGTGCCAGCTGTGCAGAAGCGTGGATTCGGAGGCAGGCATGTCGGTCTCCCGAGGGGGCTGAAGACAAGCATAGGACAAATCGCCGGCTATCTTGGCTTGGGCCACGGTTCCGGGGGGAGTACGGCGATCCACGGTGGGGATGGTGATGACTTGCGTCGAGAGTCGGATGTATCGACGCCTTCGCAGGCAAGCTCGCCCCCGTGGAGGGGAGGGGGAATGCCGCTGCTTGCTGTGGCGAGCCGTCCCTGGCCCTTGGGGAAGTGCTTAGAACTTGAAGCGTCCAACCAGGTTCTTGAGCTGGCTGGAGATGTCCGTCAGGCGGCCAGAGCCAGTCTGTGCGGTGTGGGCGAATTCCTCGACCAGTTGCGCATCGGCATGGATCTGCGCGATGTGCCGGTTAATGTCCTCGGCGACCTGGTGCTGTTGTTCGGCCGCAGTGGCGATCTGGGTGTTCTGGTCGCGGATGGAGTCCACCGAGTTGCGGATCTTGTCGAAGCTGTCCCGGGCCTGCTGGATGCGCTCGACGCTGGTTTGCGACACTTGCAGGCTGCTCTGCATCTGCTGGGTCACTTCCTGGGTGCGCCGGGCGAGGTTGCCGAGCAGGCTGTCGATCTCGCCAGTGGAGTCGGCGGTGCGTCGGGCAAGTGCTCGCACCTCGTCGGCCACCACGGCGAACCCGCGACCCTGGTCGCCGGCGCGCGCGGCTTCGATGGCGGCGTTGAGGGCCAACAGGTTGGTCTGCTCGGCAATGGAGCGGATGGTGTCGAGAATCGTGTTGATGTTCTTGCTGTCCTGCTCGAGGGCCTGCATGGTCTGGGTCGACTGTTGCAGGTCTTCGCTCAGTTTCATCACGCTGCCGGTGGCCTCGCCGATGTGGTGCTGGCCATCATGCACGTCCCGGTAGCCGGTGTCCGCGCTGGAGGCGGCCTGGCTGCAGGAACGGGCCACTTCGTTGGCGGTCGCGACCATTTCGTTGAAGGCGGTGCTGACCAGCTCCACGGCCTGGCGCTGGCGCCCGGCGGCTTCGTTCATGTTCGAGGCGACTTCGCTGGTGTCGGCGGCGGCGCTCTGCAGATCGGACGATGCGCTGCCGATGCGCTGGACCAGTTGCGCGATCATGCCCAGGAACTGGTTGAACCAGCTCGCCAGGGTGGCTGTTTCGTCCTTGCCTTGCACCTTCAACTGACGGGTGAGGTCGCCTTCGCCTTCGGCGATTTCCTGCAGGCCATCGGCGACGCCGCGAATCGGCCGCACGATCATGCGGGCGAAGCTGGCACCGACGAGGGCGAAGACCCCGGCCAGCACGGCGGCTATAAGCGCGATCAACCAGGTCAGGCTCGAAGCCTGGGCCATCACTTCATCACGCTTGATCAGGCCGATGAAGCGCCAGCCCAGGCTCTTGGATGTGATCATGTTGACCATGTACGGCACGCCATCGATTTCGATCCGTGCCGAGCCATCGCTGCTCTTGGCCAGCGCGGCATAGTTGGGGCCCAGGTCAGCCAGGGGCTTGAAGTTGTGCTTGGCGTCGCTGGCATCCACCAGGACGTTGCCATTGGCCTCTACCAGCATCAGGTAGCCGCTGTCCCCCAGCTTGATGTTCTTGACCAGTTCGGTCAGTTGCTTGAGCGATACGTCGAGCCCGATCACGCCGATCACATTGCCGGTGGCATCGGCCACGGTGTGAACGGTGCCGATCAACGACACATCGTCCGGCGCCCAGTAATAGGCGTCCGTACGCACGGTGGTCCCGGGCGCGGCCAGCGCCGCCTTGTACCAAGGGCGGGCCCGTGGGTCGTAATTCGAGATTTTCGGATCGTCAGGCCAACTGGCATAACCGCCATCGGCCATTCCCAGGGAGAGGTAGGCAGTGCTGGGGTGGGTCTTGGCGAATCCGTCGAAAATCTCCAGAAGCCTTTTATTGTCTTCGGTCAGCGGGATCTGGGCGGCATCGGCACCGGAGTAGTTCTTGAGACCCTTGGAGGCGACGATTCGTGGATCCTTGGCAATGTATTCGACGTTCTGGCTGATGCCGTCGAAGAAAGTCTTCATGCCATTGTCGATCTGCCGGATTTCGCGGCTGCTGCTTTCCAGGAAGTTGATTTGCGCCGCGTCGCGCAGGTTCAGCACCACCAGCACCGCTACCAGGATGACCGGGAGGCAGGCAATGGTCGCGAACGCCCATGTCAGCTTCTGTTTGATGTTCATGACTTCTCCCGCGGGTGTTATAGGTTTTTGAACGGCAGAGACAGTGGCGACGCGCGTTGGTGAGTCTTTATAGATAAAGCGCCCATGCCTACCTACAGCGTATCGACCAAAGTCGTAGGCACTTTAGATGCGCTGCTTTTTTTCGAGGGGTCGGGTTTGTCCCGTATTCTGGGGATATGTCGCGGGGAGCATCGGAAATGACGCACCCGGATTACCGGGTGATGCATTTTTGCGCATCATCGCGTGAACGTGGCGAGATGATTGCCGCCGGTGTCCCTGATCCGGAAGATAGCGGCGATCGTTTCGCCTGCCTTGCACTCGCCCAGGGCGCAAGAAAAAAGCCCAGCCAGATCGTCTTTCCTTAACGAGGCCCTATGCCAAGCGCATTCGAGAGCGTACTGAAAAACAAGAACATGGCTTATCGGCCTCTCGGTTCGCCGAGTGCCGATCAGGCGCCGATACGTGTCGCGTTCGTGCTGATGGACAATTTCTCGATGATGTCTTTCACCGGCGCGGTGGATGCCCTGGTGACAGCCAACCTGATGAGCGACAGGCCCCTCTACGAGGTACTGACAGTCGGTGTGTCGGGCGCTCAGGTGACCAGCGACCTGGGGATCGTCATTTCCACCGACATCGAACTGGCGCAACTGCCGGAGGACCAGGATATCCTGATCGTCGCCGGAGGCTTTCGCGTCAAACTGCAAGGCGTGCCCTTGTTACGGCGCAAGTTGCGCGCCAATGCCGCGTCCGGGGCGATCATGGGCGGGCTGTGGAATGGCGTTTTCTTCGTCGCCGACGCCAACCTGCTGGACGGTTTCGAGTGCGCGGTCCATCCGGAAAGCCGCGCCATGATGCTGGAGGTCTTTCCCCATGTGAAAGTCTCCAGCCGGGCGTACGTGGTCGATCGGGAGCGCGTCAGTTGTGCAGGCGCGAACAGTTCCCTGCGCATGATGCTTCAGTTGATTCGCCTGACGGGTGGGCAAGCGTTGGTGGGGGCTATCGAGGAGATCCTGCGCTGCGATGAGTCGGGCGATGAAACCGATTTGCCGCCGGTCTTCGTCGAAACGGATCCGACCCTGCCGGAAAGCCTCAAGCTGGCGCTGGAGCTGATGTGGCAGAACATCGAGGAGCCGTTGACCATCGATGAGCTGGCGGCCTGCGTGAAGATCTCCAAGCGCCAGCTCGAACGACGTTTCTGTCGTTTTCTCGGGGCGACCCCGACGCGTTACTATCTGGAACTGCGCCTGACCCGCGCGCGCCAGTTGATCCAGCAGACCAACCGATCCGTGACGGAAATCGCCGTTGCCACGGGCTTCGTCAGCTCTCCGCATTTCCAGCGGCGTTTTCGGGATTTCTTTGGCGTCCCGCCCGGCAGTTATCGTTCAACCTTCGAGCGGAAACAGGCGATGCGTTAAGCCCTGGGGGCCTGCGTATCTTCATTCGGTCGGAGCACCGGCCTTGCGGCCGGATGATCCCTGGGCGTTCAGGCCTTGCGAGTCTTCTGAACGAGATACAGGGCAATGCAACCTGTGGCGCACATCCAGATGATCGAACCCGTTGCAGCCACGATCAATGAAGTATCGGAATCATATTCGATCATCCCCGGGACCGCGTAACCGAACCAAAGCAATGAAACAAGAATGTAAGCCAACAGCGCCATCAGGATTTCGAAAATCTTTCCTGCATGCATGAGTGTTCCCCGCCCGTCCAGACAAGGACAGGCAATTCAGGTGTCTGGTTGGGTCTTTTTCCTGTCTGCGCAGGAATAAAGGGTCTTTGAGCAGGGGCGAGTTGCCGCAAGGCCTCGCCGTCTGCTTTCAGACATCCATGTCAGGGAGCTTCGCTCTGTATCGACCTTGCAATGGATGCAAGGGCTGGCGCCGCAAGCTAGCGGCGTTGGGATCAGGTCTTGTCGTCCGGTTGCTCGTCAGCGGGCAGTTCGTCCGTTTGCGAGGCTGTGGTGATCTGCTGCATATCCGCTGTCGCGTGACATGCTACGACCATGGTAACGAGGACATACCCTTTTGCCCTGCGGCTTATGGCAGCTGCGGCAGTTCCCTCGGTTGCAGGTCGAACACCAGCACTTCGGCATCTTCGCCGTTGTTGAACGTCAGCACCTGCTCTTCACGAACCCGAACGCCATCGCCTTCCTGCAGTTGCACGCCGTTCAGCTCGACCTTGCCACGAGCCACGTGCACGTAGGCGTAGCGATCGGGCGCCAGTGTCAGGGTGGCGCTTTGCTTGCCATCGAACAGCCCGGCGTACACCCGCGCATCCTGGCGAATCTGCAGCGAGCCGTCGGTTCCTTCCGGTGAAATGATCAATTGGAGCCGGCCGCGTTTCTGCTCGGGGCTGAAATGTTGTTGCTGATAACGCGGCGTGGCGCCAGCGACGTTGGGCACGATCCAGATCTGCAGAAAATGCACCGGCTCGCTATCGCTGTGGTTGAACTCGCTGTGGGCCACGCCACTGCCCGCACTCATCAGTTGCACATCGCCTGGGCGAATGACCGAGCCCGTACCCAGGGTGTCCTTGTGCTCCAGCGCACCTTCGAGCACGTAGGAAAAGATTTCCATGTCCCGGTGTGGATGCTGGCCAAAGCCTTTGGCCGCGGCTACGCGATCGTCATTGATGACAAGCAGGTCAGAGAAGCCCTGTTCGTCGAGGTTGCGGTAGTTGGCGAAGGAAAAGGTGTGGAACGAGTTCAGCCAGCCGTGACGGGCGATACCGCGGTCCGAAGCTTTGCGAAGGGTCAGCATGGTGGTTCTCCTGATTCAGTGGGCGGGGCGGTCGTGGCCGTTCGCCGGGTTCAGGGAAAGATTAATGGTTAGTCGGTGATTCAATAAGTAGATGAAAAACGAAAGACTGTCGCCTTGGAGTGGACAATTGTTCAGGCTCGCCAACGGGCGCTTCGCTTGGCCATAATGCGCAGGGTCTGTTGTTCCTGCTACTGCTGCCGGACGATGGAACCTATTGTTTCTTTTGATTTTTTTGGCGTCTTTCTGATGAAAACCGTTGCAATGGTGCTGTTCCCGGACTTTCTGCTGCTCGATATGGCCGGGCCGCTTGAAGTGTTTTCCATCGCCAACCGTTATCTTGAACCAGACCAGCGTTACCAATTGCTCACCCTGGGAACCGAGCGCGGTGCGCTGCGGGCGTCAAACGGGGTGACAGTTCAGGCCGATATCCACATCGACCAGGCCTGGGCGGCGTATGACGTGTTGCTGGTACCCGGTGGGCCGGGCGCCTACAACCAGCAGCATCCGGGGTTGCAGACCTGGTTGAAAGCCGCGGCGCAACGGGCCACCCGCTATGGCTCCATTTGCACCGGGGCCTTTGTGCTGGGCGAGGCGGGATTGCTCGACGGCTATCGCGTCACCACCCACTGGCACTACACCGAGCGCCTGGTCCAGCGTTTCCCCAAGGCCCTGGTGGAAACCGACAGGATTTTCCTGCAGGACCGGCGCTTGATGACGTCCGGTGGGGTCACCGCGGGTATCGACCTGGCGTTGTTCATCGTCGCCCAGGACTACGGGCGCAAAGTGGCGCTGGATGTGGCCAAGGTCTTGCTGGTGGTGATGAAGCGACAGGGCGGGCAAGCGCAGTTCAGCCCGTTGGTGGCGGCAGTGGCGACACAGGAGTCGGCCATTACCCGGGTGCAGAACCATGTGATCGAGCACCTGGACGAGCCTTTTACCGTTGAGCGCATGGCCGAGCTGGCCGCCATGAGTCCCCGGCATTTCGCCCGGGTGTTTGCCCGGGACGTGAAGATGACCCCCATGGAGTTCCTGCAGGGCGCGCGCATCGACCGGGCGCGCCAGTTGCTGGAAACCAGCGACTTGCCCCTCAAGACCGTGGCTTTTCGCAGCGGTTTCGGCAGTGTGCGACACATGCGCTCCCAGTTCAGCGAAAAGCTCGGCCTGACCCCGGTGCAGTATCGCCAGCAATTCAGTTGAGCCTGCGGTGTCCGTCCAGGGCATCGTGATGTCCGTGATGCGTCCTGTGCCAGCATTGTCCTGTCGCCCACGGCTGCCAAGATAACCGGCGAACCCTTGGTAAAGGATGCGCTTGAGCCGGGGCAGACGTGTTGTCGAGTCGTAACGCCTGCCTGCACCGGTTGTCTGGCGCTGGATCGCCCATGAACAACTTCGTCAAACCGGATACCGAACCGACGGTGAGCTTCGGCCCGTTCACCTTCCACCCGCAGCAGCGACTGGTCACCTGCGAGGGCAGGTCCCTGGCGCTGGGGGGGCGAGCCTTGGACATCCTCCAGGTCCTGGTGGAGCATGCCGGCACCTATGTCGACAAACAGACCCTCATTGCACGGGTCTGGCCAGACAGTGTCGTGGAAGACATCAACCTGCGGGTGCATATCGCGGCGCTGCGCCGGGCCTTTCGCGATGGGACGGGCGCGTGTCGGTACATCCGCAACGATCCCGGGCAAGGCTATTGCTTTGCTCCCTCGCCGGTTTCAGCGTCACGGATAGAACGGCACAACCTGCCTGCGCGCCTGAGCCCGGTGCTCGGTCGAGACAGGGTGCTGGGGCAGTTGTTGGCCGAAATACCACGCCACGGCCTGACCACCGTGACCGGGCCGGGCGGCGTCGGCAAGACCACCGTGGCATTGCGGGTGGCAGAGCTGTTGCTGGGGCATCTCCATGACGGCGTCTGGTTCGTGGACCTGGACGCGCTTACGGATCCGGGCCAGGTACGAGGGTGTGTCGCCCGAACCCTGGGCCTGGCGCCCGAATCCCTTGAATGGCAATTGAAGCCCTGTCGGATGCTGTTGGTGCTCGACGGCTGCGATCGATTGCTCGATGGCTGCCGGGAACTGGTCTTGAAACTGCGCGCGGTTGCCCCCGATGTGTCGGTGCTGGTGAGCAGTCGCGAATGCCTGGACCTCGCCGATGAACATGTCGTGCAGCTGTCGGGCCTGGCGGTGACCGATGACCGCGAGGTCGAACAGGCGCTATTGGCCTGTCCGGCGGTGCAATTGCTGGTTGACCGGATTGGCGCCCGCCTGCAAGGGTTCAGGCCGAATGACCGGGAACGGAGGAGCCTCGCACGGATAGGCCAACGTCTCGATGGCTTGCCCCTGGCCCTGGAGTTGGCTGCGGCCCAGGTGGGCGTATTGGGCGTAGCGGGGGTGCTGGAACAACTGGACGACGGGCTGGCGCTGCTGAGCCATGGCCGGCGCACCGCGCTGGCTCGCCACCGCAGCCTGGAAGCCTCGCTGGATTGGAGTTTTGAGCACCTGGGAGCGGCTGGGCAGGCAGTGCTTCTGCGCTTGGCGGTGTTCGAAGGCCCCTTCACCCTGGAGGCGGCGCTGGCGGTGATCAGTTGTCCGGAGCTGGAGGCGGCGCAAGTGGTATCACTGTTGTCGCAGTTGGTGAAACAGTCCCTGGTGATGCGCGATCGGTGTGGCGAAGAGGGTCGTTTCTTCCTGCTTCACACCACCCGCGCCTATGCCCTGGAAAAACTGCAGCGCGGCGGGCAGTGGCATCACTACCACCGGCGGTACGTGTTGCAGGAGGCCTGGGCCCCCCATTCAAGGCCCATGCCGCCGAGACATGGCTTTGAGCAACGCATCGGCCTGCACTAGATCCGGTGTCTCGAAACCCTCGCTGAAACGGCGATAAACCGGTTCGAGCAGGTTGCGCGCCGCCTGCTCCTGACCCTGGCGCAGCCATAGCCGGGCCAGGGACATGGCGCTGCGCAGCTCCCAGGCCAGGGCATGCTGCTCGCGAGCCACCTTCAAAGCTGCTTGCAGTTGTACTTCGGCCCGTTTTTCCATCGCAGGGTCCTCCTGCGCCAGCAAGGCCTGCGCGCCGGCCCGCAGGATTTCCGCCGTGCACCAGCCTGCGGTACCGTCATGGGCCCGTTCGACCTGGTCCGGGCATACCTGGTCGGCCCGCAGGGTGACGACGATATCCTGGATCAGACCGGTCGCGGCCAGGCCCGCCTGTACGGGAACACCCTCGAAGGCGTCGGCGTAGCGGTCCGCCCAGCCGTGAAACAGCATCACCGAATGCTTCTTGGCCTGGTGCCGCAACATCTGGAGCCGCTCCCGGGCGCTTGCCGGATCGCCGTTGTAGTGCTCGATCACGCAACCGGCCAGGGCCAGGGTGTAGCAGATCGAGGTGCCATGGTTGATCTGCAAGGCGATTTGCAACGCGAGGCTGGCGGTGCGCCGGGCTTTCTCGGCGAAACCTTGCAACCAGAGAATCCGCGCAAGCATGGTCAACGCGGCGACGCTCTGGTCGTATTGCACGCCGAAGCCGTGGGTGAAGCGGCTGAGGTGGCCGCTCTGGGCCAGGCGCTGGAGCACCTGCTCGGCGTCGTGCCGGGCGGCATCCTGGTTTCCGTCGAAATGCAGCGCCAGCACCCGCAGGCGCTGGGTGCTCAGGGACAGGATAGGGTCATGCATGCCCAGCCGGTCGAAATCCTCGCTCTGCTCCAGGGCTTGCCGATAGTGACCACAGCTGAGGTTGACGGCCATGTGGCCCGACACCGCCCGCAGCTCGCTGGTCAGGTCCTGGCACTGCTGTGCCAGCTGTCGGGCGGTGATGAATGCGTCGATGGTCGCGGGTGTGCCGCCTTCGGTGTGATAGCTGAAACTGCCGCGGGCCAGTTCCAGGGCGAGGGTGAGCCTTGGGCAGGGCATTGGGCTCGCCCGGAGCAATGCCAAGGCCTTGTTGACGTAAAGGCCATGTTCCTTGAGCAGCGACAATTCCTGCCAGAGGGGCAGCGTCCGGGCGGTCAGGCGAATGGCGACCGCGTGTGCGCCCTGGGGGGCCAGGCCACGGTCAAGCGCGGCGCGGATGTCGTCGCGATAGTCGGCGTAGCGGGCGATCCAGAGGCGGGTGGGGGTGTTTTCCCAATCCTTCTCGGCCTGCTCCATCAACGCCAGGCAGCGCTCCGCATGGCGAGCCTGGCTGGCGGAGAGCTCCGCGGCCTCGGCCAGTTTTTCCAAGGCATAACTGCGGGTCGTGTCCAACAGGCGATAGCGCACTTCTTCGTCGCCAAGCTCGACGTTGAGCAGCGACTTGGCGACCAACTGGCTGATGGACACCAGCACCTGATCCGGCGCGACATGGGGGCCAATGATCACGGCGGCAGCCGACGCCAGGTTGAAACTGCCCATGAACACCGCCAGCCGTCGCAGGCAGGTCTGCTCGCAGGGCGTCAGCAGTGCGAAGCTCCAGTCCAGCGTGGCGCGCAGGGTCTGCTGGCGGGGGGCGCCGCTCTCGCGGTCCTGATGGAGGAGGGCGACACTGTCCTGGAGTTGCCTGTGCAGGGCGTCGAGCCCGAAGCGGCCGATCTGGGCGGCGGCCAGCTCGATGGCCAGGGGAATGCCGTCCAGTCGCTGGCAGATATCGACGACGAGGGGAACCTCCCGGTCGGTCAGCTCGAAACTCTCCAGGCTGGCCATCGCTCGCTCGGCGAACAGTTGCAACGCCGGGTATTGCAAGGCGGGGTAGCCCTCGATGGGCATCTCCCGGGGCGGGAAGGCCAGGGCGTCCAGGCGTTGCACATATTCACCTTCGGCACGCAGGTCTTCGCGACTGGTGGCCAGGATATGCAGATGCGGCGCACCGCGCAGCAGGGTTTCGCAGAACTGCGCGACGGCGTCGATCAGGTGCTCGCAATTGTCGATCACCAGCAGCAGGTGCCGCTCCTTGAACTGGCGCACGATGACATCCAGCGCCTCCCCCCCGTAAGGCGGTAGCTCCAGCAGTGCGCACAGGTTCGGCGCGATCATGGCCGGGTCGTTGAGGGACGCCAGGTCGAGCAGGTACGTGCCGTCGCGGTAGTGACCGATCAACCGTTCGGCGACGCGCAGGGCGACGGTGGTCTTGCCGATGCCCCCCGTGCCCACCAGGGTGATGAAGCGTTTGCGCGGCAGTTGGGCCACCAGGTTTTCCAGGATCGCCTGGCGTCCGATCATCCGGTTGCGCGGCAGTGGCAGGTTATGGGTCGATGACGGATGGGGAATGGGCACCTGGCGCTCGAACGGTTCGAAGGAGATCGGTGCCACGAAACTGTAGCCACGTTGCGCCACGGTGACGATGTAGCGCTGGCCGGCCTGGCCGTCGCCCAGGGCCTTGCGCAATGCCGCGACGTGCACCCGCAGGTTGGTGTCTTCCACCACGCTCCTGGGCCAGACACGGGCGATCAGCTGTTGTTTGCTGACCACTTGGCCGGCGTGTTCGAGCAACACCAGCAGGATCTCCACCGCCCGCCGCCCCAGGCGCAGCGGCTGGCCAGCCTCCAGCACCAGGCGCTGGCGGGGATGGACGTGGTAGGGGCCGAAATGCACGGTCTGTTCGACGGGCAGGTCGAGGTCGTGGCTCATGTTGCGCTCAATAGGGTGTCTCGGTGCATGGATTTACCCGAGCATATTCCTCAGGTTTGGTTGCAAGTGCAACGGCCAAGAGGCTCTGGCTCCAGCTTTCCAACAGCGGGACCCTTGGCGCGAGAGCGCTCTGGGCGCACCACCAGGCATCGCCATTCGGGCTTTCAACACGCCGTCTTCGGAAAAATTAACAACGTTTAACTCACGCCCATGACGCCGATGGCTGGACCATCTGTCCATCTATCCACCTCAAGGAAGCATGTCATGAGCACCTTCATCACCCGCGATGGCACCGAGATCTACTACAAGGATTGGGGCAGTGGGCAGCCGGTAGTCTTCAGCCACGGCTGGCCGTTGAACTCCGACAGTTGGGAGGCGCAGATGGTGTTCCTGGCGTCCAACGGCTATCGGGTGATTGCCCATGACCGCCGTGGACACGGACGCTCCAGCCAGCCCTGGGACGGCAACGACATGGACACCTATGCCGACGACCTGGCCGAGCTGATCGAGCGTCTGGACCTCAAGCAAGCCGTGCTGCTCGGTTTCTCCACGGGCGGTGGCGAAGTGGCGCGCTACATCGGCCGTCATGGCGCCGCCCGCGTTGCCAAGGCCGGGCTGATCTCGGCCGTGCCGCCGTTGATGCTCCGTACCCCGGCCAACCCGGGTGGCTTGCCGGTCGAGGTGTTCGACGGTTTCCGCCAGGCCTCCCTGGCCGACCGTTCTCAGCTCTACAAGGATGTGGCCAGCGCATTCTTCGGCGCCAACCGGCCGGGTGCCAAGGTATCCCAGGGCATGATCGACTGGTTCTGGATGCAGGGCATGCTCGCCGGGCACAAGAATGCCTATGACTGCATCAAGGCCTTCTCCGAGACGGATTTCACCGAGGACCTGCTCAAGATCGATGTACCGACGCTGGTGGTCCATGGCGATGACGACCAGGTGGTGCCGATCGAAACCGCCGGTATCGCGGCCGCGAAACTGCTCGCCAACGCCCAACTGCTGGTCTACCCCGGCGCGCCCCACGGCCTGACCGATACCCACAAGGACCGACTGAACGCGGACTTGCTGGCGTTCATCCAGGGCTGATCAAGCCACACACCTGTGGGAGCGAGCTTGCTCCGGGCGGCGTTCCGACGATGGCGGCGCAACAGTCAACATCGCCGCCGACTGACATTCGCCTATCGCGAGCAGGATCGCTCTCACAGGATCGGTATTCGACAGGACTGATACCCATGAACCGCAACGATTTACGCCGCCTCGACATGAACCTGTTGGTGATCTTCGAGGCGTTGATGTTCGAGAAGAACCTGACCCGCGTCGCCGAAAAGCTGTTCATGGGCCAGCCGGCGGTGAGCGCGGCGCTTGGGCGGCTGCGGGATCTGTTCGACGATCCGCTGTTGATCCGCAACGGTCGCGGCATGGAGCCGACACCCCGGGCCCTGGCCATCCTCAAGGAACTGCAACCGGCCATGGACACCATTTCCGGCGCGGTCAGCCGGGCCAAGGCCTTCGATCCTTCCACCAGTTGCGACGTGTTCCGCATCGGTTTGTCGGACGACGCCGAGTTCGGCCTGTTTCCGCCGCTGCTCAGCCAGCTCCGGGAGGAGGCGCCGGGCATCATCGTGGTGGTCCGGCGCGCCAATTTCCTGTTGATGTCGTCGCTGCTGGCCAGCGGTGAAATCAGCGTCGGTGTCAGCTACACCACCGACCTGCCGGCCAATGCCAAGCGCAAGAAACTGCGGGACATTCCCTGCAAGGTCTTGCGCGGTGACAAGCGCCCCGGGCCGCTGACCCTGGACGAATACTGCTCGCGGCCCCACGCGATGGTGTCGTTCTCGGGGGACCTGAGCGGCAACATCGACCTGGACCTGGCCCGCATCGGCCGGACGCGCAAGGTCGTGCTGGCTGTGCCGCAGTTCAGCGGTCTGCGGGCGTTGCTGGCCGGCACCGAACTGATCGCCACCGTGCCCGACTACGCGGCCTGCGCCTTGGTGGAAGGCTGCGGGCTGCGGGCCGAGGATCCGCCGTTCCAGATCAATGCCGCCGAGCTGTCCATGGTCTGGAGCGGCGTGCATGACAACGATCCGGCCGAGCGCTGGCTGCGCTCGCGCATCGCCACGCACATGTCCCAGTCGCTGCCGGTGGATGCGCCGGCGACCGCACAAGGAACCCAGCGATGAACCTGGCCGACGAACGCTCGCTGCAGGACTGGGGATTGCTGTTCCTGCGCCTGAGCGGGGCGCTGTTCCTGCTGTGGGTCCATGGGCTGCCGAAGCTGCTGCACTACAGCGCCGAGTTGACCCGCATCGAAGACCCGTTCCACCTGGGCGCGGCGCCGACCCTGGTGTTGGCGATCCTGGCCGAAGTGCTGTGTCCGCTGCTGATCGCCATCGGTGTGCTGGTGCGCCTGGCCTGTCTGCCGATCCTGTTTTTGCTGGCTGTTGCGCTGCTGTTGGTGCATCCCCAATGGAGCCTCGAAGAAGGGCAATTCGGCTGGCTCCTGCTGATCATCTTTACCAGCGTGTTCATTGCCGGGCCTGGGCGCCTGGCGCTGAACGCGCGCTTTGCCGGAGTGTTTCGTCATGTCTGAATCCCAAACCGTCGAACCCGTCGCCAGCCACGCCCGGCCCGGCTTCGATGAAATCGTGACCCTGGTGGTCAAGCACCGGATCAAGGCCGGCCAGGAGGCTGCCTATGAGACCTGGCTCAGGCGCATCGTGCGGGTGGCCGGTGGATGGCCGGGGCACCTGGGCGTCGATGTGGTCCGGGGCCGGCAGGGCGGGTTGTCGCTGTTCACCTGCGTGCTGCGTTTCTGCTCCACCGAGGCCATGCAGCGCTGGCTGGAATCGTCCGAGCGCAGTGAGCTGGTGGCGCAAGCCAAGCCCTTGCTGGCCGACGGTGACCAGACCGAAGTGGCGCCTCACAAGGAGTTCTGGTTCGCCCCGTTGGCGGATGCCGCCGCGCCACCGCCCCGTTGGAAACAGGCCGTGGTGACGCTGCTGGTCATCCTGCCGCACACCTTGCTGGTGCCGCTGCTGTGGGGGCCGCTGCTGCAACTCCATGCATTTCTCTCCAACTATGTCGTCGCCACGTTCCTGATCACCCTGACCATCGTGCTCTCGGTGGTGTACGTATGCATGCCCATGGCGACCCGGTTGTTCGCGCCCTGGCTGGAGGCGTCCAACCTCGAACACCTGGAGCCCGACGATGGCCAATAACGACGATCCACAAGATCCACGCGATCCACTGCGCCGCCAGTTGCTGGCCGCCGGATCCCTACTCAGCGCCGCGGCGGCTTTCTGGCCGGGCCTGTCCTTCGCTTCTTCACATTCAAAAGGAAATCCGATGAGTGCCGATCTGATTCTGTTCAATGGCCAGTTCCATACCGTCGACCGTGAAAAGCCCCGCGCCAGTGCGGTCGCCATCAGCCAGGGCAAATTCGTCGCGGTGGGCACCGACGCCGAGGCCATGGCCCTGCGCGGCAGCGCTACCCAGGTCATCGACCTCAAGGGACGCACGGTCATTCCCGGGCTCAATGACTCGCACCTGCACCTGATCCGCGGTGGCCTGAACTACAACCTGGAACTGCGCTGGGAAGGCGTGCCGTCCCTGGCCGATGCCCTGCGCATGCTCAAGGACCAGGCCGACCGCACACCGACGCCGCAATGGGTGCGGGTCGTGGGGGGCTGGAACGAGTTCCAGTTCGCCGAAAAGCGCATGCCCACCCTGGAAGAGCTCAACCAGGCTGCGCCCGACACCCCGGTGTTCGTCCTGCACCTGTACGATCGTGCCTTGCTCAACCGCGCTGCGCTGCGGGTAGCCGGCTATACCCGTGACACGCCGAACCCCCCGGGCGGCGAGATCGTCCGCGACAGCAAGGGCGAACCCACCGGCATGCTGGTGGCGCGCCCCAACGCGATGATCCTCTATTCGACCCTGGCCAAGGGTCCGAAGCTGCCCCTGGAGTACCAGGTCAACTCCACCCGCCAGTTCATGCGTGAACTCAATCGCCTGGGGCTGACCAGTGCCATCGACGCCGGCGGTGGCTTCCAGAACTACCCGGACGATTACGCGGTCATCGAACAGCTGGCCCGTGAGCAGCAGTTGACGGTGCGCATCGCCTACAACCTGTTCACCCAGAAACCCAAGGAAGAACTCACCGACTTCAAGAACTGGACCGGCAGCGTCAAGCTGCACCAGGGTGATGACTTCCTGCGGCATAACGGCGCCGGCGAAATGCTGGTGTTCTCGGCGGCGGACTTCGAAGACTTCCTGGAGCCGCGCCCGGACCTGCCGCCCGGCATGGAGCAGGACCTGGAACCGGTGGTGCGCCATCTGGTGGAGCAACGCTGGCCGTTCCGCCTGCATGCCACCTATGACGAATCCATCAGCCGCATGCTCGATGTGTTCGAGAAGGTCAACCGCGACATCCCGTTCAACGGCCTGCCGTGGTTCTTCGACCATGCCGAGACCATCACGCCGAAGAACATCGAGCGCGTCCGGGCGCTGGGTGGTGGCATTGCGATCCAGGACCGCATGGCGTTCCAGGGTGAATATTTCGTCGACCGCTACGGTGCCAAGGCCGCCGAAGCCACGCCGCCGATCAAGCGCATGCTGGCCGAAGGCGTGCCGGTAGGCGCAGGCACCGACGCCACGCGCGTCTCCAGCTACAACCCCTGGACCTCGCTGTACTGGATGGTCAGCGGTCGCACGGTGGGCGGCCTGGCCTTGCACGAGCAAGGGCTGCCGCGCCTGACCGCGCTGGAGCTGTTCACCCATGGCAGCGCCTGGTTCTCATCGGAGCAAGGCAAGAAAGGCCAGATCAAGGTCGGCCAACTGGCGGACCTGGCGGCATTGAGCGCGGACTTCTTCAGCGTCGAGGAAGAGGCCATCAAGTGGATCGAGTCGGTGTTGACGGTGGTCGACGGCAAGGTGGTGTATGCCGCCGGCGATTTCGAAAAACTCGGCCCTGCCAGCGTCCCGGTGCTGCCGGACTGGTCGCCGGTGGTCAAGGTGCCCGGCCACTGGCGGCCGACCTCGCCGCTGCAGGCGCAGGTCCACCAGTGCAGTGGCCCTTGCGCGGTGCATTCCCACAGCCATGAACGCGCGCGGCTGTCGAACGTCCCGGTCAGCGATTTCCAAGGCTTCTGGGGCGCGTTCGGCTGCTCCTGCTTCGCCTTTTGACTAACAACCACTTTCCCTGTGGGAGCGAGCCTGCTCGCGAAGACGTCGGATCCTCCGGCATCGCCGCAAGCTGATACACCGCTTTGGCGAGCAGGCTCGCTCCCACAGGTTTTCGTCATCATCCATCCAAAGGAGTCATCCCATGAGCAACGCCCCTGTCTACAACCGCCTGAACAAAGATGATGCAGTCGTCCTGCTGGTCGATCACCAGACCGGCCTGATTTCCCTGGTCCAGGACTTCTCGCCCAACGAGTTCAAGAACAACGTCCTGGCCCTGGGCGACCTAGCGAAGTTCTTCGGCCTGCCGACCATCCTGACCACCAGTTTCGAACAGGGCCCCAACGGTCCGCTGGTGCCGGAACTCAAGGAAATGTTCCCGGATGCGCCGTACATCCCGCGTCCAGGCCAGATCAATGCCTGGGACAACGAAGACTTCGTCAAGGCGATCAAGGCCACCGGTCGCAAGCAGTTGATCATTGCCGGCGTGGTGACCGACGTCTGCGTGGCGTTCCCGACACTGTCGGCCCTGGCCGAAGGCTTCGACGTGTTCGTCGTGACCGATGCTTCGGGCACCTTCAACGAAACCGTGCAGCAAGCCTCCTGGGCCCGCATGAGCGCCGCCGGTGCGCAGTTGATGAACTGGTTCTCGGTCGCCTGTGAGCTGCACCGCGACTGGCGCAACGACATCGAAGGCCTGGGCAACCTGCTGTCCCAGCGCATTCCGAACTACCGTAACCTGATGAACAGCTACGCGGCGCAGACCGCCAGGTAAGTCGTTTCCAGGCTGAACAGGTGCCCGCCAATGTGCGGGCATCTTTTTGTCTGGCTATCTGGCCTATATTGCCTGTGGCCAGGGGATTGATCCCCGTGGGGGTGCGCAGCTGCCCCAAAAGCCGGCCAACCGGTTGTGTCAGAATGTTCCTTGAACTAAATGCGGGGTCTGCTGCGCAGCCCAGCGGGGATAAATCCCCTCGCCACAGTTCGTGTTCGGCAAAAATCTTCCGTCTACTTGGAGAGCAATGAATCCTTTCGAAGAAATGCGCATCTTTGCCCAGGTCATGGAGTCAGGCAGTTTCACGGCAGCGGCGGACAAGCTGGGGCTGTCCAAGCAGTTCGTCAGCCGCAAGCTCATGGCCCTGGAACAGCGGCTCGGTGTCAGGCTGCTCAATCGCTCGACGCGGCGCCTGGATGTCACGCCCCTGGGCCAGCGTTATTACGAAGCGGCCCTGCGCCTGCTCGGTGAAATCGAACAGGTGGAGCAGGGCATCAGCGGCCAGACCAGCGAGCCTCGCGGCACCCTGCGCCTGAGCGCGCCGCTGTCGTTCGCCGTGGCGCACCTGGGCAGCCTGCTGCCGCTGTTTCTGCAGCGTTACGGGGAAGTCAGCGTGGAGGTGGACCTGAGCGATCGTTCCGTGGACCTGTTAGGGGAGGGCTATGACCTCGCGCTGCGGATCGGAGAGCTGGAAGACTCGACCCTGATCGCGCGGCGCATCGCTACCATCGAACGGGTCTATTGCGCCAGCCCGGCGTACCTGGCCCGGCGCGGCACACCCACGCGACCCGAAGACCTGCGCGGGCATGACTGCCTGCCATATGGCCACAGCCGGCAGGTCCAGTGGCGATTCGCGGCGGGCGGCAAGCCGCAGGTGCTGGAGGTGGCTGGGCGCATGCGGGCCAATAATGGCGATCTACTCAGGGACGCCGCTATCGCCGGCATGGGTATCACCTACCTGCCGACGTTCATTCTGGGGGATGCGCTGAAGGATGGACGATTGGTCCAGGTTCTCGAAGGCTTCGAGACCGCGCCCCTGGCGCTGTCGGCGGTGTATCCGCAACATCGGCAGAGCTCGCGCCCGGTGCAGGCGCTGGTGGACTTCCTGCGCGAATACATGCAGTGATCGAGCGAACGCGTTCAGCCGTCCAGGCGACGGCTGAAGCATTCGTGGCCGGTCAGGCAGCGAGGTTGGCGCTGCTCATTTCTTTCTTGTATTGCGCTTTCAGGGTTTCCATCTGCTCACCCAAGGCATCCAGCTTGGCTTTGCCCAGCAGTTTCTTGGCCTGAGGGAACATTTCCTTCTCTTCTTCTTCGATGTGGTGTTCAAGCAGTTCCTTGACCACTTTCACCCGTCCCGCGAATTCCGGCTTGGAAGGATCGGTGGCTTTCAGGTCCGGCAACACCAGGGAGTCGACGGTGCGGTGTTCCTCCTTGGCCTCGTAGTACATCTCCACCTCTTCCTTGCCCCCGGCCTGTTTGTAAGCGGGATACAGGATTTCTTCTTCCAGCCGGGTGTGGATGGTGATTTCCATCTCCAGCTTCGCCAACAGGTCGGTGCGCTTCTTGACGCCGCGTTCGGTGGACTCGCTCAGTTGGGCAAGAATGCCCTTGACGCGCTCATGGTCGGCTTTCAACAGATCGATGGCGTTCATATACAGCTCCTCGGCAATTCACGGTTGCGGGCCGACTTCAAGCGTCGACGCCGCGTTACAGGAGGATTGCATGGGGCGTGCCAGTCGTTGATCTCTTGAAAAGCCTTTAAAAACAGTGGGTTGTATTTGATCTGGATTTCAGCGTCGTGCAGCCTGCATGAAGCGGGGAAAAGCACCTTGCACTTTGCGCTGTCCGCCAATCGCTCCCTGCCTGATCGGGTGGGTGGCCCGATTCGCTAAGGCGTTTCGAGCAGGTGCCGAACCTTGGCGGCAATGGCCAGGCAGGAAGTCAGCCCTGGCGATTCGATACCGAACAGGTTGATCAGGCCCGGTACCCCGTGCTCGGCCTCGCTGCTGATGAGGAAGTCCCGGGCAGGTTCGCCGGGAGCGGAAATTTTCGGGCGGATACCGCTGTAGGCCGGTTGCAGGCTCTGGTCCGGCAGGCCTGGCCAGTAATCGCGAATCGCCGGATAAAAAACCTCGGCCCGGGCCGGATCGACCCGGTAGTCCTCGTGGTCGACCCATTCCACGTCAGGGCCGAAGCGGGCCTGGCCCGCCATGTCCAGGGTCATGTGGGTACCCAGGCCGGCGGCTTGCGGAGCCGGGTAGATCAAGTGGCGGAACGGCGCGCGCCCGGCAAGGCTGAAGTAGTTGCCCTTGCACAGGTAGTCATCGGGCACCGTCTGCGCTGGCAAGCCTTCCATGCGCCGGGCAAGGGCAGGCGCGTGCAAGCCGGTGGCATTGATCAGCAGGCGACAGGACAGGCTCATCTGTGCCGAGCCGCCTACCTCCAGGGTGAAATGCCCGGCTTCGATGCGAACCCCAAGTAGCGGTGAATGGAACGCAACGTCCGCCCCGGCCGCTTGGGCATCGCCCTGCAACGCCAGCATCAGGCCATGGGAATCCACGATGCCGGTGGAGGGCGAGTACAGCGCGGCGACACAGGCCAGCGCCGGTTCCAGGGCCAGTGCCTGCGTCCGGTCGAGCAGGCGCAAGTCGTCCACCCCATTGGCCAGCCCGCGTTCGAGCAGTGTCTGGAGGCCGGCCAATTGCGCCTGGTCTCTGGCGACGATCAATTTGCCGAGGCGTCGGGTGGCCACGCCATGGCTTTCACAATAAGCGTACAGCCGGTGTCGACCTTCGACACACAACTGCGCCTTGAGGCTGCCCGGCGGGTAGTAGATGCCGGCATGAATGACCTCGGAGTTTCGCGAGCTGATGCCCATGCCGACGGCGGCACCGGATTCGATCACCAGCACTTCATGGCCGGCGCGGGCCATCTCCCGCGCCACGGCCAGGCCGACGACCCCTGCGCCTGCCACTACGCATTGGATATCCACACGCAACCTCGATTCTCCTTCAATAGGGAAAGACCTGAGCGCGTTCAGGGTAGCCTCGCCCGGGGAAGGGGGGAAGCGTGGAGGTGACGAAAACATGGATGTGATTAAACTGGCCGGACTCAACGAGGCGTACGGGCTGCGCATTTGGGCCGCGCGTTCCCTACGTTGCCCGTACGTACCCTAGGCGATCGACTTGCCGATCGGGCCTTTTGTCTGACCTTGTCCACGGAGAATCCCCGATGCCTCGTTTTGCAGCCAACCTCAGCATGCTGTACCCGCAACATGATTTCCTGGAGCGTTTCGCGGCTGCGGCGGCCGATGGTTTTTCGGCTGTCGAGTACCTGTTCCCCTATGACCACACCCCTCAGGTGCTCAAGCAGAGGCTCGATGACAACGGCCTTGTCCAGGTGCTGTTCAACGCGCCACCCGGGGATTGGGCCGCGGGGGAGCGGGGGATCGTGTCGTTGCCGGGACGTGAGCAGGAATTTCGCGAGGGTTTCGAGCGTGCCCTGGATTATGCCGCGGTACTGGGCAACTCCAGGATTCATGTCATGGCCGGCGTGCTCCCGTCCGAAGCCGAGCGGGCGCGATATCACGCGGTGTATCTGGAGAACCTCGCCCATGCCACGGCCCAGGCCGCGAAAGCCGGGATCACTGTGCTGCTCGAACCGATCAATACCCGGGACATGCCTGGCTTTTTCCTGAATCGCCAGGACCAGGCCCAGGCCATCTGCCGGGAAGTGGGGGCCGACAACCTCAAGGTCCAGTTCGACTGCTACCACTGCCAGATTGTCGAAGGTGACCTGGCGAGCAAACTGCGGCGCGACTTCAACCGCATCGGCCATGTCCAGATTGCCGGCGTGCCGGACCGCCACGAGCCGGACCTTGGAGAAGTCAATTATCCCTTTGTGTTCGAGCTGCTGGATGAGTTGGGCTATGACGGCTGGGTCGGATGCGAATATCGGCCGCGCGGCGATACTTCGGTGGGTCTGCAGTGGCTGCGGGACTGGAAGGCACGCTGACGCTTGTGGAGCGCGCCTGCTCGCCATGGCGGACTGATTCCAATGACCGATCACTGCGCCAGATCACACCTGGAGCAACCTTGGCGGTGGCAGCGGTCTGTGCCCGGTGACTGGAAGGGCAGGGCCGTGGTAGTGGTGCACTTGGCCGCGAAACCGCGGTAGGCGGACGAGGCGTAAAGCCGAACGACGCTTTTCTCGGGCATAAAAAAACCGTATCTCGCGATACGGTTTTTCTTCAAGCGAACAGCATTCGCGATCAGCCCGTCAGGCCCGCCTGCTGAACCAGGGTCAGCAATGGCTGTGGGTAGACGCCGAGGAAGAACGCCAATACGGCGATGGCCAGCAGCATCACGCCGCCTGCCTTCTGTTCCCAGTGCAACTCGGCATCGTGACGACGCAGGTTCGGTTCCATCAGGTACAGGGTGACCATGACGCGCAGGTAGTAGAACACGCCGATGGCACTGCCCAGCACCAGGGAGCCGACCAGCCACCATTGGTGAGCCTCGACGCCGGTGGCGATGATGTAGAACTTGCCGATGAAGCCGGCGGTCAGCGGGATACCGGCCAGGGACAGCATCATCACGGTGAGCACGGCGGTCAGGTACGGACGGCGCCAGAACAGGCCGCGGTATTCGTACAGGGCGTCGGCGTCGCGGCCGTTGTACGGCGAGGACATCAGGGTGATCACGCCGAACGCGCCAAGGCTGGTGATCACGTAGGTGACCAGGTACACGCCAATGGCTTCCACGGCCAGGCCTTTGCTGGCGATCAGGGCGATCAGCAGGTAGCCGAAGTGGGCGATGGACGAGTAACCCAGCAGACGCTTGAGGTTGCTCTGGGTCAGGGCCAGCAGGTTACCGAACAGGATCGAGGCGATGGCAATGATGGTCAGCACGTTGCTCATGACGCCACTGCTGGCCACCGGAGAGATCTGGAACAGACGCACCATCACGGCGAACACCGCCACCTTGGAAGCTGTGGCCAGAAACGCCGCCACCGGGGCCGGGGCGCCTTCGTAGACGTCCGGGGTCCAGAGGTGGAAGGGCACCAGCGACAGCTTGAACGCCAGGCCGATCAGCATCATGCCCAGGCCCAGTTGCGCGACCGGGCTGGGCAGGCCGGTGGCCGCCAGGGCCTGGCCGATACCGACGAAGCTCAAGGTGCCGGCTTCGGCGTAGAGCAGGGCCATGCCGAACAACAGGAACGCAGAGCCGGCCGCCGACAGCACCATGTACTTGATGCCGGCTTCCAGGGAGCGCTTGTTGAAGAAGGCATAGGCCACCAGGCCGTACACAGGCACCGACAGCAGCTCCAGGCCGATGAACAGGCTGGCCAGGTGCTGGGCGCTGACCAGGACCAGGCCACCGGCGGCGGCCATGAGGATCAGCAGGTACAGCTCTTCGCGGTTGCCCGGGTAGCCCGAACCGCCATCGCCCAGGTAGGCGTGGGCGAGGGTGACACAGGCCAGGGTGGCGACCAGGATCAGCGCCATGTACAGGCAGGCGAAGCTGTCGATCTGCAACAGCGGGGTGACCGTCAGCGGGGCGACTTTCAGGGCCGGCAGGATCGACAGCAAGGCCAGGTTCAGCCCCGCCACCGACAGCAGGAAGGTCTGGGAGTGATTGCGGCGCCAGGCGATCGCCAGCATCACCACGAGGATCGTGGCGCTGGTGATCAACAGCGGCGCAAGCGCGATAAAGTGTTGAATCGTGAATTCCATAGCGCTCTTACCGGGCCGAAGCGAGTTGAGAGAAGGCGGTGCCGAGCCACTGCTGCACGCCATGCATCGTGGCGGCAGAGGTGTCGAGGAACGGTTGCGGGTAGACGCCGAGGTAAATCAGCAACACCGCAAGGCCAAGCACCATGATCAGTTCGCGACCGTCCATGCCGCGCAGCACTTCGTCCGACCTGGACGGGCCGAAGTAGGCGCGGTGGATCATGATCAGCGAGTAGACCGAACCGAACACCAGGCCGGAGGTGGCGATGGCGATGATCCACGGCGAACTGACGAAGGTGCCGATCAGGATCAGGAACTCGCCGACGAAGTTGCCGGTACCCGGCAGGCCCAGGGAAGCGGCCGCGAAGAACAGGCTGATGGCCGGCAGGTAGGCGATGCGCGACCACAGGCCACCCATTTCACGCATATCCCGGGTGTGCAGGCGCTCGTACAACTGGCCGCTGAGGATAAACAGCGCCGCCGCGGACAGGCCGTGGGCCAGCATCTGGATCACCGCGCCCTGCAGGGCCAGCTGGCTGCCGGAATAGATACCGATCAGCACGAAGCCCATGTGCGAGACGCTGGAGAAGGCGATCAGGCGCTTGATGTCGGTCTGGGCGAAGGCCAGGAACGCACCGTAGAAGATCCCGATCAGGCCGAGGGTCATCGCGATCGGCGCGAACTCGGCCGAGGCGTTGGGGAACATCGGCAACGCGAAGCGCAGCAGGCCATAGGCCGCCGTCTTGAGCAGGATACCCGCCAGGTCCACGGAACCTGCGGTCGGTGCCTGGGCGTGGGCATCCGGCAGCCAGGAGTGCAACGGTACCACCGGCAGCTTCACCGCGAAGGCGATGAAGAAGCCCAGCATCAGCACGTACTCGGTGGTGCGCGACATCTGCACTTTCAACAGGTCGGCGTAGTTGAAGGTGATCACGCCGGTGTTGTTGAAGTTGACCAGCACCAGACCGAGGATCGCCACCAGCATGATCAGGCCGGAAGCCTGGGTGAAGATGAAGAACTTGGTCGCCGCGTAGATCCGGGTTTTCTTGCCGTCCGCCGAGCTATGACCCCAGAGCGCGATGAGGAAGTACATCGGCACCAGCATCATTTCCCAGAAGAAGAAGAACATGAACAGGTCCAGCGCGAGGAACACGCCGACGACGCCGCCCAGGATCCACATCAGGTTCAGGTGGAAGAAGCCCACATGGCGCTGGATCTCTTTCCAGGAGCAGAGCACCGAGAGGATACCCAGCAGGCCGGTCAGCAGGATCATCAGCAGCGACAGGCCGTCGAGGGCCAGGTGCACGCTGATGCCGAAGCGCTCGATCCACAGGTGCTTGAATTCAAGCGCCCAGGTCGGATCGGCGCCGGGGGCCGGAGCGAATGAATAGTCGCCGGTCGCCCACAGCCAGAGGCCGAGCGCGAGTTCCAGGGACATGGTCAGCAGCGCGATCCAGCGCGGGAGGGTGGAGCTGGAACGCTCCGCCATCCAGCACAGCAGGCCGCCGATAAAAGGGATCAGGATTAGCCAGGGCAGAATCATGACGGGCTCGTTTCCTTTCGCAAGTTCGCAAGGTTCATATCAGACCGCTACCAGCACGATGGCGCCGATAACCAGCACGGCGCCAGCCGCCATGGAAGCCGCATACCAACGCAGTTGACCGGTCTCGGTACGGCTCAGGGCGGTGTGGCCGCCCTTGGCCATGCGCGGGATCAGGCCAATGGTCTGGTCGAGCGGGTCTTTGCGCAGAATGTGGCTGATCGCAAGGTATGGCTTGACGAACAGTTTGTCGTAGATCCAGTCGAAGCCCCAGGCAGCGAACCACCAGGCCGAAAGGACACGGCCGAGGCCGCTGTTGGCGATCGCGGTCACGAAGCGACGCTTGCCCAGGAACAAGAGGGCGGACAGCAGGATACCCGCCAGGGCGATGGCGCCCGAGGCGATTTCCAGGCTGTGCTTGGCTTCGCCGCCTGCATGGCCGACGCTTTGTGGCAGCACGCCGGCAAGCGGTGGGGTGATCAGGGCGCCGACGAAAGTCGACAGCACGATCAGTACCGACAGCGGCAGCCAGTGGGCGATGCCGTGGCCGGCGTGGGCTTCGGTCTTGGCTTCACCATGGAACGCGATGAAGATCAGGCGGAAGGTGTACAGCGAGGTCATGAACGCACCCACCAGGCCTGCGTAGAGCAGCCCCTGGTTGCCGCTGGCGAACGCTTCCCAGAGGATTTCGTCCTTGGAGTAGAAGCCGGCGGTCACCAGTGGCAGGGCCGCCAGGGCCGCGCCACCGACGATGAAGCTGGCGTAGGCCAGTGGCAGTTTTTTCCACAGGCCGCCCATCTTGAAGATGTTCTGCTCGTGGTGGCAGGCAACGATCACCGCACCGGAGGCCAGGAACAGCAGGGCCTTGAAGAACGCGTGGGTCATCAGGTGGAAGATCGCGCCTTCCCAGGCACCGACACCCAGGGCCAGGAACATGTAGCCGATCTGGCTCATGGTGGAGTAGGCGAGGATCCGCTTGATGTCGGTCTGCACCAGGGCGGCGAAACCGGCCAGCACCAGGGTCACGCCGCCGACGATGCCCACCAGGTGCAGGATGTCCGGCGCCAGGGCGAACAGGCCGTGGGTACGGGCGATCAGGTACACGCCCGCGGTCACCATGGTTGCCGCGTGGATCAGGGCCGAGACCGGGGTAGGGCCGGCCATCGCGTCCGCCAGCCAGGTCTGCAGCGGCAGCTGTGCGGATTTGCCGACGGCACCACCGAGCAGCATCAGGGTCGCCAGGACGATCCAGAAGTCGCCGGCCTTGAAGTGCTCGGGAGCACGGACCAGCAGTTCCTGGATGTTCAGCGTGCCCAGCTGCTGGAACAGGATGAACAGGCCGATGGCCATGAACACGTCGCCGATCCGGGTCACGATGAATGCCTTCAGCGCCGCGTTGCCGTTGTTGCGGTTGCTGTAGTAGAAACCGATCAACAGGTACGAGCACAGGCCCACGCCTTCCCAGCCGAAGTACACGAACAGCAGGTTATCGCCGAGCACCAGGAACAGCATGCTGGCGATGAACAGGTTGGTGTAGGCGAAGAAACGCGAGTAACCGGCTTCACCGCGCATGTACCAGGAAGCGAACAGGTGGATCAGGAAACCCACGCCGACCACCACGCCGAGCATGGTCACCGACAGGCCGTCCAGATACAGGGTGAAGCTCGGCGTGAAGCCTTCCACCGCCATCCACTGCCACAGCACCTGCGCGTACGCGCCACCTTGCGGCGGGGCGACGTTGAACTGCCAGATCACGTAGGCCGTGACGATGGCGGACAGGCCGATGGAACCGACGCCGATCAATGCCGAGAGGTTTTCCGAGAAGCGGCCCCGCGAGAACGACAGCAGCAGGAAGCCGATGAGGGGGAATACGAAAGTCAGGAAGAGTAGGTTCATCCGCGCATCTCGCTGGCAGCGTCGATATCGAGAGTGTGGAAGCGGCGATGCAGCTGCAGCAGAATCGCCAGGCCGATACTGGCCTCGGCGGCTGCCAGGCTGATCACCAGGATGAACATGACTTGTCCATCCGGTTGCGCCCAGCGAGCGCCCGCGACGATGAAGGCCAGGGCGGAGGCATTCATCATGACCTCCAGGCTCATCAGCACGAACAGAATGTTGCGGCGGACCATCAGGCCGACCAGACCGAGACAGAACAGGATGCCGGCAACCGCCAGACCATGCTCGAGAGGGATAGCAGGCATGTGATTACTCCTTCGCCTCGTTACGGCCCAAATGGAACGCCGTGACGGCTGCGGCGAGCAGCAGCATCGAGGCGAGTTCGACCACCAGCAGGTACGGGCCGAACAGGCTGATGCCCACGGCCTTGGCGTCCACGGTGGTTTGACCGATGGCCTGGCCGCTCTGGTGAGCGAACAGCACATACAGCAGTTCACCCAGCAGCAGGGCGGCGAGGATCACCGGCCCGGCCCAGATGCCCGGCTTGAGCCAGGAGCGCTCCTGCTGGACCGAGGCAGGGCCCAGGTTCAGCATCATCACCACGAACACGAAAAGCACCATGATGGCGCCGGCGTAGGCGATCACTTCCAGGGCACCGGCGAACGGTGCGCCGAGGCTGAAGAACGTCATGGCCACGGCGATGAGCGAAATGATCAGGTAGAGCAGGGCGTGCACGGGGTTGGTGTTGGTGACCACTCGAAGCGTGGACACCACCGCGATACCCGATGCGAAATAGAAAGCGAATTCCATCTTTCTTCCTTAAGGCAGCAAGCTCTTCACGTTGATCGGCTCGGCTTCGTTCTGCGCGGCACCTTTCGGCTTACCGGCAATGGCCATACCTGCAACACGATAGAAGTTGTAATCAGGGTTTTTACCGGGACCGGAAATCAGCAGGTCTTCTTTCTCGTACACCAGGTCCTGACGTTTGAAGTCGGCCATTTCGAAATCCGGCGTGAGCTGGATCGCGGTGGTCGGGCAGGCTTCTTCGCAAAGGCCGCAGAAGATGCAACGCGAGAAGTTGATGCGGAAGAAGTCCGGGTACCAGCGACCGTCTTCGGTCTCGGCTTTCTGCAGCGAGATGCAGCCTACCGGGCAAGCCACGGCGCACAGGTTGCAGGCCACGCAGCGTTCCTCGCCGTCGGGGTCGCGGGTCAGGACGATGCGGCCACGGTAGCGAGGTGCCAGGTAGACCGCTTCTTCGGGGTATTGCAGGGTGTCGCGCTTGCGGAAGCCATGGCCGAAGATCATGACCAGGCTCCGCAGTTGGGTACCGGTACCCTTAACGATGTCGCCAATATATTTGAACATGGGTCAAATCCTCACTGAACCGCGGCCGCAGGCGTGTTCAACAACACGATCGCAGCGGTCACCAGCAAATTGATCAGGGTCAGTGGCAGGCAGAATTTCCAGCTGAAGTCCATCACCTGGTCGTAGCGTGGGCGCGGGATCGAGGCGCGCAGCAGGACGAACAGCATGATGAAGAACGCGGTCTTCAGGGCGAACCACACGAAGGACAGTTGCGGCAGGATGCCGAACGGACCATGCCAGCCGCCGAAGAACAGCGTGACCAGCAGTGCCGAGATCAGGACGATGCCGATGTATTCACCGACGAAGAACATGCCCCATTTCATGCCGGCGTATTCGATGTGGTAACCATCGGCCAGTTCCTGTTCCGCTTCCGGCTGGTCGAAGGGGTGACGGTGAGTCACGGCCACGCCAGCGACGAAGAACGTACAGAAGCCGAAGAACTGCGGAATGATGAACCACAGGTTCTGCGCCTGGTACTCGACGATGTCGCGCATGTTGAACGAACCGGCCTGGACCACGACGCCCATCAGCGCCAGACCCATGAACACTTCGTAGGACACGGTCTGGGCCGAAGCACGCAGGCTGCCCAGCAGGGCGAACTTGTTGTTGCTCGACCAACCGGCGAACAGCACCGCATACACCGAAAGGCCGGCCATGGCGAAGAAGAACAGCAGGCCGATGTTCAGGTCCGCCACGCCCCAGGTCGGGGTGATCGGGATGATCGCGAAGGCGATCAGCAAGGCGCTCATGGCCACCACCGGTGCCAGGGTGAAGATCACCTTGTCGGCGAACGGTGGCGTCCAGTCTTCCTTGAAGAACATTTTGACCATGTCGGCGGCGATCTGGAACATGCCGAACGGGCCGACGCGGTTCGGACCGTAGCGGTCCTGCCACCAGCCCAGCAGGCGACGTTCGACGAAGCTCAGCAGTGCCCCGCAGACCACCACGGCCAGCAGGATCACGATGGCCTTGAGGACTGTCAGGATCACTTCGATCACTTCAGGGGTGAACCAGCTCATTGCGCTGCCTCCTGCAGACCATCGACGGTCTTGCCGAACACCGCCGGTGGGATACCCGCCAGGCCGGCCGGCAGGGCCACCAGGCCGGCGCCCAGTTGCTCATTGATACGCAGCGGCAGGCGCAAGGTCTGGCCAGCGACGTTCAGGCTCAGCAGGGCGCCGTCGTTGACGCCCAGGCGATCAGCCTCCGATTTGGCCAGAGACACGTAGGCGGCCGGGATGCGTTCCTGTACCGGAGCGGCCTTGGAAGAGTTCTCTTCGCTGCCGAACAGGTGATGGAACGGTACGACCTGCCAGGTGCCCGGGGCCGGATTGAAAGCGCGCGGTACATTGGCGAACCAGCCCAGGCCATCGCCCTGGCTTTCGATCAGGCGAGTGCCCGGATCGCCGGCACGCAGGTGACCACCGACCTCGTCCTGGAACTTGTTCCAGGCCTGGGGCGAGTTCCAGCCCGGCGACCAGGCGAACGGCACTTGCGAGCGCGGTTCGGCCGAGCCCGAGTAACCTTCCATCGAGAAGGCGAACGCGGTGTCCTTGTCCTGCGGGGTGCGCGGTTCGTGGACGCTGATGTTGGCGCGCATCGCGGTGCGGCCGGAATAACGCAGCGGTTCACGGGCCAGCTTCAAGCCCTTGATGCGGAACGAGGCGGACGGTGCGGCGTCGACGATGCCGGCCAGTTGAGCGGAGCTCGATGCGACTGCAGCCGTGACGTGGTCCAGTTGGGTCCAGTCGATCGGCTGGTTCAGCAGGGTGGCGCGCAGGGCATGCAGCCAGCGCCAGCCCTCGTGGACCAGGATGCTGGCGTCCAGGTATTGCGGGTCGAAGACCTGGAAGAAACGCTGGGCGCGACCTTCCTGGCTGACCAGCGTCCCGTCGCCTTCGGCGAAGCTCGCCGCCGGCAGCACCAGGTGGGCGCGGTCGGTGGTGGCGGTTTTCTGATGGTCGGCGACGATCACCACTTTCGCGGCATTCAACGCGGCGTCCACCTTGGCCTTGTCGGTGCGGGTGAACAGGTCGTTCTCCAGCACCACGATGGCATCGGCGCTGCCGTCGATCACGGCTTGCAGCGCCGCGTCCACCGACTCGCCGCCGAGCATGGCCAGGCCGAGGCTGTTGGCTTCGGGCACCACCAGGCTGATGGAGCCGTTCTTTTCCCGCAGCTTGAGGGCCTTGGCGATGTTGGCGGCCGCTTCGATCAGGGCCTTGGAGCCCAGGGAGGTACCGGCGATGACCAGCGGACGCTTGGCCGCCAGCAGGGCGTCGGCGATGCGCTGTACCAATGCGCCTGCTTCGCTGTCCAGGCCTTCGACGGCCGGGGCGCTGGCGTCCAGGGCGTGGGCCACGGCGAAACCGATGCGCGCCAGGTCGTCCGGAGCTGCATGGACGCATTCCTCGGCCACGTCATCGAGCTTGGTTTCGGCGAGGCTGGCGATGAACAGGGGGTTCAGCTCATGCTGGCCGATGTTCTTCACGGCAGCGTCGAGCCATGGCTGGACACGCATGGCGTCGGCCATCTCCTCGGCCTTGCCCTTGACCGACTGACGCAAGGCCAGGGCCATGCGGGCCGCGGTCTGGGTCAGGTCTTCACCGAGGACGAACACTGCGTCGTGGTCTTCGATGTCACGCATCGTCGGCACGGGCAGCGGGCTGTCCTTGAGCACTTGCAGCACCAGGCGGATGCGTTCCAGCTCGCCGGCTTCGATACCGCTGTAGAAGTGTTCGGTACCGACCAGCTCACGCAGCGCGTAGTTGCTTTCCAGGCTGGCCCGTGGCGAGCCGATGCCGACGATGTTGCGGCCGCGCAGCAGGTCGGCGGCCTTGTCCAGGGCTTCGTCCAGGCTCAGCTTGGTGCCGTCGGCCAGCAGCGGCTGGCGAGGGCGGTCCTTGCGGTTGACGTAGCCGTAGCCGAAACGGCCGCGGTCGCACAGGAAGTACTGGTTCACCGAACCGTTGTAGCGGTTTTCGATGCGACGCAGTTCGCCGTAGCGTTCGCCCGGGCTGATGTTGCAACCGCTGGAGCAGCCGTGGCAGATGCTTGGCGCGAACTGCATGTCCCACTTGCGGTTGTAGCGCTCGGAGTGGGTCTTGTCGGTGAACACACCGGTCGGGCAGACCTCGGTGAGGTTGCCGGAGAATTCGCTTTCCAGGGTGCCGTCTTCGACGCGACCGAAGTACACGTTGTCGTGGGCGCCGAACACGCCCAGGTCGGTGCCGCCGGCGTAGTCCTTGTAGAAGCGCACGCAGCGGTAGCAGGCGATGCAACGGTTCATCTCATGGGAAATGAACGGGCCCAGCTGCTGGTTCTGGTGGGTGCGCTTCTTGAAGCGATAACGGCGCTCGTTGTGACCGGTCATCACGGTCATGTCCTGCAAGTGGCAGTGACCACCTTCCTCGCAGACCGGGCAGTCGTGCGGGTGGTTGGTCATCAGCCATTCGACGACACTGGCGCGGAACGCCTTGGATTCCTCATCGTCGATGGAGATCCAGGTGTTGTCGGTGGCAGGGGTCATGCAGGACATGACGATGCGACCGCGGGTGTCGTTCTCGTCGGTGTACTGCTTGACTGCGCACTGGCGGCAGGCCCCGACGCTACCAAGCGCGGGGTGCCAGCAGAAATAAGGGATGTCGAGGCCTAGCGACAGACATGCCTGTAACAGGTTGTCTGCCCCATCGACTTCGAGCGCTTTGCCGTCTACGTGGATAGTGGCCATGGTTCAAAGTTCTTCGTTGGCCCGGTGTCAGCGGGCGTGGCTAATGGAATCTTGTCGTTCGTCCGAGTCCAAACAGCCCAGGAGGCGTCATCGGACGAAAAGGCGAAGGGCACGGACCCTTCGCCTTCTTAAGCGTTGTTACGCGCCGACCATGGTCGGCGTGACCACCTGATTGAGATCGCCGGCGCGGGTTGGCGCGATGCCGGCCTCGAATTCAGGGCGGAAGTACTTGATCGCGCTGCCCAGCGGTTCCACGGCACCCGGTGCGTGGGCACAGAAGGTCTTGCCCGGGCCGAGGAAACCCACCAGGCCCAGCAGGGTCTCGATGTCGCCGGCCTGGCCTTCGCCATTCTCGATGGCCCGCAACAACTTGACGCTCCATGGCAGGCCATCGCGGCAAGGGGTGCAGAAGCCGCACGACTCACGAGCGAAGAACTCTTCCATGTTGCGCAGCAGCGAAACCATGCTGACGCTGTCGTCCACCGCCATGGCCAGGCCGGTACCCATGCGGGTCCCGACCTTGGCGATGCCGCCGGCATACATCTGCGCGTCCAGGTGTTCGGGCAGCAGGAAGCCGGTACCGGCACCGCCGGGCTGCCAGCACTTGAGCTTGTAGCCGTCGCGCATGCCGCCGGCGTAGTCCTCGAACAGCTCGCGGCCGGTGATGCCGAAGGGCAGCTCCCACAGGCCGGGGTTCTTGACCTTGCCGGAGAAGCCCATGAGCTTGGTGCCCATGTCTTCGCTGCCGTCGCGGGCCAGGGATTTGTACCAGTCCACGCCGTCGGCGATGATCGCCGGCACGTTGCACAGGGTCTCGACGTTGTTCACGCAGGTCGGCTTGCCCCACACGCCCACGGCGGCAGGGAAGGGCGGCTTGGAGCGCGGGTTGGCGCGGCGTCCTTCCAGGGAGTTGATCAGTGCGGTTTCTTCACCGCAGATATAACGCCCGGCGCCCGTGTGGACGAACAGCTCGAAATCGAAGCCGCTGCCCAGGATGTTCTTGCCCAGCAGGCCCGCGGCCTTGGCTTCTTCCACGGCACGGTTCAGGTGCCTGGCGGCGGTGGTGTATTCGCCGCGCAGGAAGATATAGCCGCGGTAGGTCTTCAGCGCCCGGGCGCTGATGAGCATGCCTTCGATCAGCAGATGGGGCAGTTGCTCCATCAGCATGCGGTCCTTCCAGGTGTTGGGCTCCATCTCATCCGCGTTGCACAGCAGGTAGCGGATATTGATGGATTCGTCCTTGGGCATCAGTCCCCACTTCACGCCGGTAGGGAAGCCCGCGCCGCCGCGGCCCTTGAGGCCCGAGTCCTTCACGGTCTGGACGATGTCGTCCTGGCCCATGTCGGTGAAGGCCTTGCGCGCGGCGGCATAGCCGTTCTTGGCCTGGTATTCGTCCAGCCAGACCGGCTCGCCGTCGTCACGCAGGCGCCAAGTCAGGGGGTGGGTTTCGGCCGAACGCTGGATGCGGTTGGCGGGCCCGAAGGAAGTCAGGGTCATACGTAGCCCTCCAGCAGTTTGGCAACGCCGGCTGGCGTAACGTCACCGAAGGTGTCGTCGTCGATCATCAGTGCCGGGGCCTTGTCGCAGTTGCCCAGGCAGCACACCGGCAGCAGGGTGAAGCGGCCGTCGGCAGTGGTCTGGCCCAGGCCGATGCCCAGTTTGCTCTGCAGCTCGCCGACCACCGACTCGTGGCCGCCGATGTAGCAGACCATGCTGTCGCAGACGCGAATGATGTGGCGGCCCACCGGCTGGCGGAAGATCTGGCTGTAGAAGGTGGCGACGCCTTCGACGTCGCTGGCCGGAATGCCGAGGATCTCGCCGATGGCGTAGAGCGCGCCATCGGGTACCCAGCCACGTTCCTTCTGGACGATCTTGAGGGCTTCGATAGACGCCGCGCGCGGGTCTTCGTAGTGATGCAGCTCGTGCTCGATGGCCGAGCGCTCGGTTTCGCTCAGGGCGAAACGGTCTGTCTGGATAAGCGTGCTGTTCATGCTTAGCGGTCCACGTCGGCCATAACGAAGTCGATACTACCCAGGTACGCGATCAAGTCCGCGACCATGCTGCCTTTGATCACCGAAGGGATCTGCTGCAGGTGCGGATAGCTTGGAGTGCGGATCCGGGTGCGGTAGCTCATGGTGCCGCCATCGCTCGTCAGGTAATAACTGTTGATACCCTTGGTCGCTTCGATCATCTGGAAGGATTCGTTGGCCGGCATGACCGGGCCCCACGAAACCTGCAGGAAGTGCGTGATCAGGGTCTCGATGTGTTGCAGCGTGCGCTCCTTTGGCGGCGGCGTGGTCAGCGGGTGATCCGCCTTGTACGGGCCTTCCGGCATGTTGCGCATGCACTGGTCGATGATTTTGATGCTCTGGCGCATCTCCTCGACGCGAACCATGCAGCGGTCATAGGCATCGCCGTTGACGGCCAGTGGTACTTCGAATTCGAAGTTCTCGTAGCCGGAATAGGGGCGAGCCTTGCGCAGGTCGAAATCGCAGCCGGTGGAACGCAGGCCGGCACCGGTGACGCCCCATTCCAGGGCCTCTTTGGTGTTGTAGGCAGCGACCCCGATGGTACGACCCTTGAGAATGCTGTTCTGCAGGGCGGCCTTGGTGTATTCGTCCAGGCGCTTGGGCATCCACTCGACGAAATCCTTGACCAGCTTTTCCCAGCCCCGGGGCAGGTCGTGGGCGACGCCGCCGATGCGGTACCAGGCCGGGTGCAGGCGGAAGCCGGTGATGGCTTCGATCACCGTGTAGGCCCGCTGGCGGTCGGTGAACGTGAAGAACACCGGGGTCATGGCGCCGACGTCCTGGATATAGGTACCCAGGAACAGCAGGTGGCTGGTGATACGGAAGAACTCGGCCATCATGATGCGAATCACGTTGACCCGGTCCGGTACCGTGATACCGGCCAGTTTCTCGACCGAGAGCACGTACGGCAGGTTGTTCATCACGCCGCCGAGGTAGTCGATGCGGTCGGTGTACGGGATGTAGCTGTGCCAGGACTGGCGCTCGCCCATCTTCTCGGCGCCACGGTGGTGATAGCCGATGTCCGGGACGCAGTCGACGATCTCTTCGCCGTCCAGTTGCAGGATGATGCGGAACGCACCGTGGGCCGAAGGGTGGTTCGGGCCGAGGTTGAGGAACATGTAGTCCTCGTTCGCCCCGGAGCGCTTCATGCCCCAGTCTTCGGGTTTGAAGCGCGCGGCTTCTTCCTCCAGCTGCTGCTTGGCCAGGGAAAGGCTGAACGGGTCGAACTCGGTGGCGCGGGCCGGGAAGTCCTTGCGCAGCGGGTGACCTTCCCAGGTCGGCGGCATCATGATGCGTGTCAGGTGCGGGTGACCGCGGAAGTCGATGCCGAACATGTCCCAGACTTCGCGCTCGTACCAGTTGGCGTTCGGCCAGATACCGGTCACGGAGGGCACGCTGAGGTCGTTTTCGGACAAGGCGACCTTGATCATTACGTCACTATTACGTTCCACCGACAGCAGGTGGTAGAACACGGTGAAGTCGACACCGCTCGGTAGCCCTTGGCGCTTGGTACGCAGGCGCTCGTCCACGCCGTGCAGGTCATAGAGCATGACGTAGGGCTTGGGCAGGTTGCGCAGGAAAGTCAGGACTTCGACGAGCTTCTCGCGGGCAACCCACAGCACCGGCATGCCGGTGCGGGTTGCCTGGGCGGTGAACGCCTCGGGGCCAAAACGGTTGTTCAGTTCGACGACCACATCCTGGTCGTCTGCCTTGTAAGGCGGGATGTACAGAGCACTGCCTGTAGTCATGGTTATTTATCGCTTTCGGTCAACGTAAAGAATGAAGCCAGTTTCTCGTTTCTTGTACGGAACAGAGCTGGATCAGACTTCGTCGGGGCTGCGCAGGTTGGTGACTGCGATTCGCTGTTCGCGGCGCTCGGCCTTTTGCGACGGCATGTCGGCGCGGTAGACGCCTTGATCGCCGACGACCCAGGAAAGCGGGCGACGTTCCTGTCCGATGGATTCCTGCAGCAGCATCAGGCCTTGCAGGAACGCTTCGGGACGAGGCGGGCAGCCGGGCACGTAGACATCCACCGGGAGGAACTTGTCGACTCCCTGAACCACGGAATAGATGTCATACATGCCACCGGAGTTGGCACAGGCGCCCATGGAAATGACCCACTTGGGTTCCAGCATCTGCTCATACAGGCGCTGGATGATGGGGGCCATCTTCAGGAACGGCGTACCGGCGATAACCATGAAGTCCGCCTGGCGCGGCGATGCCCGGATTACCTCGGCGCCGAAGCGCGCGATGTCGTGGGGCGCCGTGAAGGCGGTGGTCATTTCCACGTAGCAGCACGAAAGGCCGAAGTTGTACGGCCACAGGGAGTTCTTGCGACCCCAGTTGACCGTGCTGTTCAGCACGTCTTCGAGCTTGCCCATGAAGATATTCTTGTGGACTTGATCTTCTAACGGATCGGCGACGGTTTCCCGCTTGCCGATCGGATACTGCTCGTTAGGAGCATCGGGGTCGATCCTGGTGAGATTGTATTGCATTGCCAAAGCCTCATTGTTTCAGCTTCGCTTGCCGCTTGCGCCGAGCTTCCGGAGCCCAATCAAGTGCCCCCACCCGGTAAAGGTAGACAAGACCTGCCAACAGAATTGCTATGAAAACGAGAGCTTCGACGAATCCGGTCCAGCCGCTTTCGCGGACGGACACAGACCAGGCAAAGAGAAAGAGGGCTTCGATATCGAAGATCACGAAGAGCATCGCGACCAGATAGAATTTGGCTGAGAGCCGCAAGCGGGCGCCACCGGTAGGCAGCATGCCGGACTCGAACGGTTCATTTTTGCTGCGTCCCCAGGCTTTTGACCCGAGGAGGCTGGAGACGCCGAGCATGAAGGCGCACAGGCCGACGACACCCAGAAGGAAAATGGCAAAGCCCCAGTTGTGGGCCATGAGTCCTGTCGCTTCGGGCATGCTGGAAATCCTTAACAGAGAGCAAAGGTCTCTGAGCTTGAAAAGAAATAACGCAGTGACGATATGTCGCAGCAATCAATCGCGGTGATTTTATGGCTAAACACCGGGCAAGTAAAATTCAGATCACGAAATTATTTATTGGAATAAGGACATGGCGCACCTCCAGGGCCGCGCGGCCCCGGCCCGACGGGCATTGGCCGGCTATTGAACAATAATATTTCGTGCGGAATGCAACAATGATAACGACTTCCAAATGATAATTATTGTTATCTGTATTGCGCCCTCCATGTGCACTTAAAGTCGTGTCGAGGGGAGCTGTCTTAATCGTCGCTACTGCAATTGTCAGCGTCGGACGTTTTACTCCTTTTCCGACCGCCCAATACTGCGTTCGATCAATTTTTCTATCGTTGCGCTGAAGTTTCTGCTGAGGTTTCCGTAAAGGAGGGCCGCTGGCGCTCAAGGCTGCATGGGGCACTGCTCCTGTGGAGGCCAGGCTTGGCCGCGATGCCAGCAAATGAGTCCCGAGGCAGACTGTCTTGCGTCCAGCGCGGCCAAGCCTGGCTCCACAGGGGCAGGCTTGTTCCTAAGCGTAGGCCGCTTCCAGGAAAACGAGTGAAAAAAAGGAGCGACGGATCGATGTCCGGCAATCCAGTCCATCCTGGAGCCTGTGACCCGGGGAGGATGCGCATGAGCGATGCCGCTGCTCGAAAAAATCGGCAGGGGTCGGAGACGGAAGTCTTGAAGGAGTGATATCAAATGGCTATCTTTGCGGTTCATTCATCTAATCATCTATATCAATGCTGGTTAGACATGCCTCTTCATAGATAGCTGCGTCAGTTTTCATCGTTCGCGGCTGGGATTACTCAAGGAATGTCATGAAGTCTCCGATCGCGAATATGAGCGTTATGCTCAAGCTGGCTTTGGGTTTTGCCGTTGTGCTGTTTCTGACCGCCATCCTCGCCGCGACCGGCTGGTTCAGCTTGGGCAAGATGATCGAGCGTGCGGACCGGATGTCGAGCATTGCCGAGTTCGGCGACCGTCTGGACCATCTGCGCAGGGCTCGATTCCAATATCAGTTGGACAAGGGCGATGAGCAGAAAGGGGCATTGATCCAGGCGTCGCTGGAGCAGCTTGTCGCCAAGGAGAAAAGCCTGGCAAAAGAGCTGAGAAAACCGGAAAACCTGAAGAAGCTCGCCTTGATCGAGCAGGCCAGCGCGCAGTATCAGCGGGCACTGGATACCATGCGCGAGGCCTATCGCAATGACGCCGCCATGCGCAAGGAGATGGGGACCAACGCGGTCAAAGGCGCCGCGCTGATTGCCAAGGTCATCAGTGATGTGGAAGCCATGCCCGTCTCGGACGAGCGCCGCTTCGACCTGTACAGGGTGATCCTCAAGGTCAAGGAGGACGTGGCCCTGGTGCGTTATGAAGTGCGTGGCTATACCGGCAATCCCAACAGCGCCACCGAACAGGCCGCCACCCGCCAGCTTGAAAATGCGTTCAAGAGCATCGACACCCTCAACAGCGCTTTCGGCCCCGCCTATGCCGATACCATCAAGCAACTGGAAACCGCGCTGATCGCTTACCGCCAATCGGTGCAGAACTTCACCGCCAGCAACCAGGCCATTGGCAAGGCTGTGCAGGAAACCGTCGACCTGGGTGAAACCATCACCCGCCTGACGGATGAAATGTATGCCAGCCAGTTGGCCTACCTGGATGAAGAAAGCACCCGTTCGCGGATCCTGCAGTTGAGCTGTACTGCATTGGCGATACTGTTGGGGATTCTTGCGGCCGTGATCATCACGCGCCAGATTACCCGGCCGTTGCAGGACACGCTGGCAGTGGTTGATCGCATCGCGGCAGGTGACCTCACCCAAGACATGGTCGTGACCCGTGGTGATGAGCTGGGTGCCTTGCAGCAAGGTATCCAGCGCATGGGCGTTACGTTGCGCGACCTGATCGGCGGCATCCGGGATGGCGTCACCCAGATCGCCAGCGCCGCCGAAGAGCTGTCGGCTGTCACTGAGCAGACCAGTGCCGGGGTCAATAGCCAGAAGACCGAGACTGACCAGGTGGCCACTGCCATGCACGAAATGTCGGCGACGGTGCATGAAGTCGCGCGCAATGCCGAACAGGCTTGCGCAGCCGCGTCGGAGGCCGACGCACAGGCCCGTATCGGCGACGAGGTGGTCGCGCAAGCCATCGTCCAGATTGAGCGTTTGGCCGGCGAAGTCGGGCGCTCCGTCGAAGCCATGAACGAGTTGGAGCAGGAAAGCGGGCGCATCGGCAAGATCATGGACGTGATCAGGGCGGTGGCCGAGCAGACCAACCTGCTGGCCCTCAATGCGGCCATCGAGGCCGCTCGCGCCGGTGACGCCGGGCGTGGCTTTGCCGTGGTCGCCGACGAAGTGCGCGGGCTGGCCCAGCGTACCCAGCAGTCCACCGAAGAGATTGAAAGCCTGGTGGCGGGCATGCAGAACGGCACGCGCCAGGTCTCGAATATCATGCGAAACAGCCGTGAACTGACTGACAGCAGCGTGGAATTGGCCGGTAAGGCTGGCACCTCCCTGGGCAATATCACCCAGGCGGTTTCCGGCATCCAGGCCATGAACCAGCAGATTGCCGCCGCCGCGGTGCAACAGAGTTCGGTGGCCGAGGACATCAGTCGCAGTATCTTGAGCGTGCGCGATGTCTCCGAGCAGACCGCCTCGGCCAGCGAGGAAACCGCAGCCTCCAGCATCGAACTGGCGCGCCTGGGGAACCAGTTGCAGCAACTGGTGAGCCATTTCAAAGTGTGAAAACAGCGCAAAGCCGGCGAAAAAAAGCCCCGAACCAGTCGGGGCTTCAGATTGGCGGCCTTGCGGTTAGCTTTGACTCGGTCCGCAAGGGCCGTTTAACGATGGATCAGTGGAACTGTTCTTCTTCGGTGGAGCCGGTCAGTGCGGTTACCGACGAGGTGCCGCCCTGGATCACGGTGGTCATGTCGTCGAAGTAACCGGTGCCCACTTCCTGCTGGTGCGCCACGAAGGTGTAGCCCTTGGCGGCGTCGGCGAACTCCTGCTCCTGCAGTTTCACGTAGGCGGTCATGTCGTTGCGGGCGTAGTCGTGCGCCAGGTTGAACATGCTGTGCCACATGTTGTGGATGCCGGCCAGGGTGATGAACTGGTGCTTGTAGCCCATGGCGGACAGTTCGCGCTGGAACTTGGCGATGGTCGCGTCGTCCAGGTTTTTCTTCCAGTTGAAGGAAGGCGAGCAGTTGTACGACAGGATCTGGTCCGGGTATTCCTTCTTGATCGCTTCGGCGAAGCGACGCGCTTCTTCCAGGTCCGGCTTGGCGGTTTCACACCAGATCAGGTCGGCGTACGGCGCGTAGGCCAGGCCGCGGGCGATTGCCTGGTCCAGGCCGGCGCGGACTTTGTAGAAGCCTTCCTGGGTGCGGGTGCCGGTCACGAACGGCTGGTCGTACGGGTCGCAGTCGGAAGTCAGCAGGTCAGCGGCGTTGGCGTCGGTACGGGCCAGGATGATGGTCGGTACGCCAGCGACGTCGGCGGCCAGGCGGGCAGCGGTCAGCTTCTGTACGGCTTCCTGGGTCGGCACCAGTACCTTGCCGCCCATGTGGCCGCATTTCTTCACCGAGGCCAGCTGGTCTTCGAAGTGAACGCCGGCGGCGCCTGCTTCGATCATGCTCTTCATCAGCTCGTAGGCATTCAGTACGCCGCCGAAACCGGCTTCGGCGTCAGCCACGATTGGCGCGAAGTAGTCGATGTAGCCTTCGTCGCCTGGGTTCTTGCCGGCTTTCCACTGGATCTGGTCGGCGCGACGGAACGAGTTGTTGATGCGCTTGACCACGGTGGGAACCGAATCCACCGGATACAGCGATTGGTCGGGGTACATCGATTCGGCGGAGTTGTTGTCGGCAGCCACTTGCCAGCCCGACAGGTAGATCGCCTGGATGCCGGCCTTGACTTGCTGTACGGCCTGGCCGCCGGTCAGGGCGCCCATGCAGTTGACGAAATCTTTCTCGGGACGGAAGGATGGCTTGGCGCCCTGGGTCACCAGGTTCCAGAGCTTCTCGGCGCCCATTTTCGCAAAGGTGTGCTCAGGTTGAACCGAGCCACGCAGACGGACGACGTCAGCAGCGGAATAATTGCGCTTCACGCCTTTCCAGCGTGGGTTCTCAGCCCAGTCTTTTTCAAGGGCTGCAATTTGCTGTTCGCGTGTCAGTGCCATGGAAATAAACCTCGTCGCATCGTCGGGTGTGGAAGATTCCTGCTCCTGCCGGTTTCACCAAACATTGGCGAAGAAGGCTGCTCGCTGGCCAGGGGGCCGGGCATACAAGTCGGTTCAGGCGAGGAGGCGACGGGATGAACGATGGGCTCGAGGGGAAAGTGAGCAGGTAGAGGCGAACTGCGGGCGCATTCGGGCGTCGTGGGCCTTCATGTGAACTCAGAGTGATGCCGGGTTACCTAGTTACGCTTCCGTCCCTCGGGACAACTTCGTTCCAGTCGCAACCTCGTCAAACACACCTTGTGGGCGGTACAGACACGAATCGGCTCGCGGGGTAGGTGCAAGCGACGACCCGAAGGCCCTTGCCAGGGCCCCTGATTAGCGGGAGCGAGGCCATCATGCCTTCGGTTTTTTTGCTCGTCAAACGTTTTGTAGTGCTTTTTTTCAGCCACTACATCTTTGGTCTAATACGACTCATCAGTCAGTTTTTGATGCTTCAGTTCAGGGTGTCGACCTTGACCCGCAGAATCATGTCGTCGCGACCTTGTGTCGAGTAGCTGCGGGTCAGGCCTTGTTTGTCGGCTTGTGTCTGGCGATTCACGCCCGCCAGGGTGATCCATTCCCCCAGGCGACCGCTGACTGTTGTGTCGGTACTCTGGACGTTCACTACATCGGGACGTTCCTGGCTCATACGGTCACGGTTGGTACTGATGCTCAGATGAACGGTCTCGCCGGTAACGCTGGCGGTGACATAGAAACCCTGGGTGACATTGCGGTATTCGGTCTGGCTCTGCATGCGGCCATAGGTGTCGGTCTGGGTGCTGGTGAAGGGCACGCTTTGTCCGACCTGGATCAGCGCCGGTTGGCCTTCGCTTGCCTGTACCTGCTGCACCCCACCGTCACGGCTGGCTGTGCTGCGGTTGATGATGCGGGTCTGGCTGGGGGCTGCCCCGTTGATGGAGTAGCCTTGGTCGCCTTGCAGGTTGTTCTCGTTGGTGTCCACGGTGATCAGCAGGCGTTTGGGGGCGGTATCCAACTGGGCGAGGAATTGCCGGAGTTCTTCGATCTTGCCAGGTTCGGCGTTGACGATCAGTTGGTTGCCGTAGGCGCTGACCTGGCCGTCCTTGCCGATGAAGTTCTGCGCCACCGGCAGCAGGTCGGCGCTGGTGCGGTAGTTCAGCGGCACGATTTGTGTGTCGGCCATGGCCGACAGGCTGCAGCCGAGCAGCAGGGTGACCAGGAGGGTGCGTAGAGGCATGTCCATTTCTCCGCGAGACAAAGGCTTGATATTGCCAGTTTGTCGGCCCCGAGTGGGGCAAGTTGAATGGTAGACGGCAAAACGCCCCGGCATCGGGGGATGGCGGGGCGTTTTTTGATAAGGCTTGAGGGCTTCATCGCGAGCAAGCTCGCGATGGCCGCGCTGCGGATTCAGGCCGAGTGCCGCACCATGTCCACATGAGGGATCCCCGCTTCCAGGAACTCCTCGCTGACCACGGCAAAGCCCAGGCGCTCATAGAACGGCGTGGCATGGACCTGGGCGCTGAGCATCTGCTGCTTGAGCCCGCGTCTCTCGGCTTCGGCGATCACGGCTTGCATCAGCGCATCGCCGACTTTCAGGCCGCGCCAGTCCTTGAGGACCGAGACGCGGCCGATATGACCCTCGGTCAGCAGGCGAGCGGTGCCAATGGGGAAATCGCCTTCGAAGGCCAGGAAATGCACTGCATCCTGGTCATCGCAATCCCATTCCAGCTCGGGTGGAACGGACTGTTCGACAATGAACACGGTCTCACGAATGCGCCGGATCTCGGCGTTGTCCTTTTGCCAGTCTGCGACACGAACGTGAATTCTATTCATCGGCGAACCCCAGGCTGCCTTGCTTGACCAACTCGCAGAGCAGGCCGCGACCATCTTCGTCGGCCAGCCATGGGCCGAGGTTTTCGATATGCAGCGCATCCGCGGCGCAGATCATCTTCAGCAGCTCACGCAACTTGCCCGGCAGGTAGCGGCTCTGGCCGCTGGCGAACAGTAGCAGGTCGTCGTCGACTTCCGACCAGGCCAGGCGTGCGCTCGGGTTGCGAATGATCACCGCGCCTTGCTCCAGGCCGGCCAGCAGGTCGTCCTCTTCCAGCTCGGGCCCGACCACCAGTTCCGGGTAGCGTGGCTCGGTCATGAACTGGCCGAACCAGGTCAGCAGCAGGCGTTCGTCGCTCATGTGTTCGGCCAGCAGGCCCTTGAGGCGATCGAGGGCGTCGTGCTGGATCTGATGCGGGTCGCTCACCGGGCGCGCATCGGCGTCGGTGTAGCGTTCTTCGTCCGGCAGGAACTGGCTGAGGAAATCGGTGAAATGAGTCAGCACCTCGGCGGCGCTCGGCGCGCGGAAACCCACCGAATACGTCATGCAGTCATCCACGGCCACGCCGCAGTGGGCCAGGCGGGGCGGCAGGTAGAGCATGTCACCCGGTTCCAGGGTCCACTCGTCGTTCGCCTCGAAGTCGGCGAGGATGCGCAGGTCGGCGTGCTGCAGCAAGGGACTCTCGGAGTCGCACATCTGGCCGATCTTCCAGTTGCGCTTGCCATGCCCTTGCAGCAGGAATACGTCGTAGTTGTCGAAATGCGGGCCAACGCTGCCACCGGGGGCGGCGAAGCTGATCATCACATCGTCGATGCGCCAGCTGGGCAGGAAGCGGAAGTGCTCCAGCAATTCGGCGACTTCCGGTACGAATTGATCGACCGCCTGTACCAGCAGTGTCCATTCGCGCTCTGGCAGTTTGCTGAATTCGTCTTCGGCGAACGGGCCGCGACGCAATTCCCAGGGACGCTCGCCGTGCTCGATCACCAGGCGCGACTCGACTTCTTCTTCCAGGGCCAGGCCGGCCAGTTCGTCGGCGTCGATCGGGCTTTCGAAGTCAGGGATGGCCTGGCGGATCAGCAGCGGTTTCTTCTGCCAGTAGTCGCGCAGGAACTCCCGTGCCGTGATGCCGCCCAGGAGTTGCAGAGGAATATCAGGATTCATGTGTAACCTATTGAAAAAAATTACTTTTCAGACGCGAATAAAAACGCCCGGCGCGGCCGGGCGTCTCAGGGCAAGGCAATGGGTCAGATACGCTTGGCTTGTGCCGCCGCATTGCCGATGTAGCGGGCCGGCGTGAGCTTTTTCAGCTCGGTGCGCGCTTCGGCGGGCATGTCCAGGCCGTCGATGAAAGTCTGCAACGCTTCAGGGCTGATGCCCTTGCCACGGGTCAGTTCTTTCAGCTTCTCATACGGGTTTTCGATGTTGTAGCGGCGCATCACGGTCTGGATCGGCTCGGCCAGGACTTCCCAGCAGGCGTCGAGGTCGGCGGCGATCTTCTGCTCGTTCAGCTCCAGCTTGCCGATGCCCTTGAGGCTGGCTTCGTAGGCAATGACGCTATGGGCGAAACCCACGCCCAGGTTGCGCAGTACCGTGGAGTCGGTCAGGTCGCGCTGCCAGCGGGAAATCGGCAGCTTGCTCGCCAGGTGCTGGAACAGTGCATTGGCGATGCCCAGGTTGCCTTCGGAGTTCTCGAAGTCGATCGGGTTGACCTTGTGCGGCATGGTCGAGGAACCGATTTCGCCGGCGATGGTGCGCTGCTTGAAATAGCCCAGGGAGATGTAGCCCCAGATGTCGCGGTCGAAGTCGATCAGGATGGTGTTGAAGCGTGCGATCGCGTCGAACAGCTCGGCGATGTAGTCGTGCGGTTCGATCTGGGTGGTGTACGGGTTGAAGCTCAGGCCCAGCTCGTCTTCGATGAAGGCACGGGCATTGGCTTCCCAGTCGATGTCCGGGTAGGCCGACAGGTGCGCGTTGTAGTTGCCCACGGCGCCGTTGATCTTGCCCAGCAGGGGCACGGCGGCGACTTGAGCGATCTGGCGCTCCAGGCGGTAAACGACGTTCGCCAGTTCCTTGCCCAGGGTGGTCGGCGAAGCCGGCTGGCCGTGGGTGCGCGACAGCATCGGTACGTCGGCGAAACGGATCGCCAGTTCGCGAATGGCCTGGGCGATCTGGCGCATCAGCGGCAGCATCACGTCATCGCGGCCTTCGCGCAGCATCAGGGCGTGGGACAGGTTGTTGATGTCCTCGCTGGTGCAGGCAAAGTGGATGAATTCGCTGACCTTGGCCAGTTCCGGCAGCTGGGCCGCCTGCTCCTTGAGCAGGTATTCGATGGCCTTGACGTCGTGGTTGGTGGTGCGCTCGATCTCTTTGACGCGCTCGGCGTGCTCCAGGGCGAAGTTCTCGGCCAGGGCGTTCAGCACCGCATTGGCTTCGGCGGAGAACGCCGGGACTTCGCCGATGGCGGGGTGGGCGGCCAGGCGCTGGAGCCAGCGCACTTCAACCAGGACGCGGGCACGGATCAGGCCGTACTCGCTGAAAATCGGGCGCAGGGCCTGGGTTTTGCCGGCGTAGCGGCCGTCAACAGGGGAAACCGCAGTGAGCGAAGAGAGCTGCATGGGGTGTTCTCGGACAGTCGGGCAACGAAATGGGGCGCGTATCATACATGAAAACCATCGCCGGTCCGTCGCCAACTGACCGGCGTGTTACGCGTGACAAGGTACAAAAGTGGGTCGAGGCGACTTATTCGTTGCGCATCAACGGGTAAAGCTCTTTAAGCAATTTGCGTCGGCTGATCACCAACTGCCAGCGGTGGCCTCCCAACTGCCGCCACAGCCGCGCCGAGCGAATGCCGGCCAACAGCAGGGCACGGATCTTCGAGGCGTTGCTCGGCTGCTGCAGGTTGCGCATGTCGCCATGCACCTGGATGCGCTGGCGCAAGGTACTCAGGGTATCCTGGTAGAGCGCACCGCAGGCGGCGATCACGTTTTCGTGGGACGGACCGAAGTGTTCGACCTGGGACTGGATCTGCGGCAGGCGATTGCCGATGGTCTCGAGCAGGTCGTCGCGCTTGGCCAACTGGCGCTCAAGGCCCAGCATCGACAGGGCATAGCGCAACGGCTCGCGTTGCAGGGCGCTGGGCTCGCGCTCCAGGGCGCCGATCAGGGCACGATAACCCTCGCGCAGGTTCAGGTCGTCGCCGCCGTAGACTTCGAGGGTGTCCTTGGGGTCGCGAACCAGCAGGCTGCCGAGCATGCAGCTCAGGCCGGCTTCGCTGGCCTGGCCGGTCTTGGCGATCCTGTCCACCAGTACGGCGGCGAGGAACACCCCGCCCAATGCCGTCAGTTGTTCCTGGATCGGGCTCATGCCTTGCTACTCCACGGCTCTGCAACTTCGATCACGCCGCCGCCCAGGCAGACTTCACCGTCGTAGAACACCACGGACTGGCCGGGAGTCACCGCCCGCTGCGGATCATCGAAGGTGGCGCGATAGCCGGTGGCGGTTTTTTCCAGGGTGCAGGGCTGGTCGCTCTGGCGGTAGCGCACCTTGGCCGTCAGGCGACGAGGTTCGCTCAGGTCGATGGGATTGACCCAGTAGATGTCCGAGGCGAGCAGGGCGCGGGAGAACAGCCACGGATGGTCGTTGCCCTGGCCGACGATCAGTTCGTTGTGCTCCAGGTCCTTGACCAGCACGTACCACGGCTCTTCACCGGCGTCCTTCAGGCCGCCGATGCCCAGGCCCTGGCGCTGGCCGATGGTGTGGTACATCAGGCCATGGTGGCGGCCGATGACTTCGCCTTCGGTGGTCTTGATCTCGCCTGGCTGGGCCGGCAGGTATTGCTTGAGGAAGTCGCTGAAGCGCCGCTCGCCGATGAAGCAGATACCGGTGGAGTCCTTCTTCTTGGCGGTCGCCAGGGCATGCTTCTCGGCGATTGCGCGGACTTCGGGCTTCTCCAGCTCGCCTACCGGGAACAGGGTCTTGGCGATCTGCTCGCCACCCACGGCGTGCAGGAAATAGCTCTGGTCCTTGTTCGGGTCCAGGCCCTTGAGCAGTTCGGTGCGACCGTCGATGTCGCGGCGGCGCACATAGTGGCCGGTGGCGATCAGGTCGGCACCCAGCATCATGGCGTAGTCCAGGAACGCCTTGAACTTGATCTCGCGGTTGCAGAGGATGTCGGGGTTCGGCGTGCGGCCGGCCTTGTATTCGGCCAGGAAGTGCTCGAACACGTTGTCCCAGTACTCGGCGGCGAAGTTGGCAGTGTGCAGCTTGATGCCAATCTTGTCGCACACGGCCTGGGCGTCCGCCAGGTCGTCCATGGCGGTGCAGTATTCGGTTCCGTCGTCTTCTTCCCAGTTCTTCATGAACAGGCCTTCCACTTCATAGCCCTGCTCGATCAGCAGGAGAGCGGAAACGGAAGAGTCCACGCCGCCGGACATGCCGACAATGACGCGCTTCTTGGTGGTGTCAGAAGGAGCTGGATCACGCATAGGAATTCAATGAGTGTCTTGAAAAAGGACGCGATTCTATCAGGCCCGGGCGCGCAAGGCTAAAGGGAAGGGCGTATCAGTGCCAGGCTGTGGCGATGACCGGCCAGGTAATCGTCGATGCAGCGGATGATCAGCTCGCTGCGCCAGTGGTCGCGCTGTTCGAGCAGTTCGTCGCGGCTTAGCCATTTAGCGCCGAGGATGCCGTCATCCAGTGGAGAGTCGGGGTTATGGTTCAAGGCCCTGGCGGCGAAACAGACGCGCTGGTAAGTCACGCCGTTGCTGGGCGCGGTGTACAGGTAAATGCCCACCACGTCGGTGGGTTCGACGTCCCAGCCGGTTTCTTCCAGGGTTTCGCGTACAGCGGCTTCGATCAGTGTTTCGTTGGGGTCCAGGTGGCCGGCCGGCTGGTTGAGCACCGCGCGTCCACCCTTGGACTCTTCCACCATCAGGAAACGGCCATTGTCTTCGACGATGGTGGCGACGGTGATGTGGGGTTGCCAGTTCATGGACACTCCTCTGGTTCTCGGACTGGAATGCAGGCCACTGTGGGGGGAGCTTGCTCGCGATAGCGGTGGTGCAGTCAATATCAATGTTGAATGTTATATCGCTATCGCGAGCAAGCTCGCTCCCACAGGGAATATATCTTCAGGGGGAAATGTGTTGAGGTCGCAAACACAAACCCCGGCACAAGGCCGGGGTTTGTGATGTTCCCTTACAACCTTACACCAGCGCAGCGATCGCCGCGTTGAAGGTGGCGCTCGGGCGCATGGCCTTGCTGGTCAGTTCCGGATTGGCGAAGTAATAGCCGCCAATGTCCACTGGCTTGCCTTGGACGGCGTTGAGCTCGGCAACGATCTTCTCTTCGTTGTCGGTCAGGGTCTTGGCCAGGGGCGCGAACTGGGCCTTGAGGGCTGCGTCGTCGTCCTGAGCGGCCAGTGCCTGGGCCCAGAACAGGGTCAGGTAGAAATGGCTGCCGCGGTTGTCGATGCCGCCGACCTTGCGCGAAGGCGACTTGTTGCGGTCCAGGAACTCGCCAGTCGCCTGGTCGAGAGTCTTGGCCAGCACCAGCGCTTTCGGGTTGTTGTAGGTCACGCCCAGGTGTTCCAGGGAAGCGGCCAGGGCCAGGAACTCACCCAGGGAATCCCAGCGCAGGAAGTTCTCTTCCAGCAGCTGTTGAACGTGCTTGGGTGCCGAACCGCCGGCGCCGGTTTCGAACAGGCCGCCGCCATTCATCAGCGGCACGATGGACAGCATCTTGGCGCTGGTGCCCAGCTCCATGATCGGGAACAGGTCGGTGAGGTAGTCGCGCAGTACGTTGCCGGTCACCGAAATGGTGTCCTTGCCTTCGCGGGTGCGGGCCAGGGTGAACTTCATCGCATCGACCGGCGACATGATGCGGATATCCAGGCCCGCGGTGTCGTGATCCTTCAGGTAGGCCTGGACTTTCTCGATCACCACGCCGTCGTGGGCGCGCATCGGGTCCAGCCAGAAGATGGCCGGGGTATTGCTGGCGCGGGCACGGTTGACCGCCAGCTTGACCCAGTCCTGGATCGGTGCGTCCTTGGTCTGGCACATGCGGAAGATGTCGCCGGCTTCCACGTTCTGTTCCAGCAGGGTGCGACCGTTGCTGTCGCTGACGCGGACCACGCCGTCGACCTTGATCTGGAAGGTCTTGTCGTGGGAGCCGTACTCTTCGGCTTTCTTGGCCATCAGGCCGACGTTCGGCACGCTGCCCATGGTGGTCGGGTCGAAGGCGCCGTGCTGCTTGCAGTCTTCGATCACTGCCTGGTAGATGGTGGCGTAGCAACGATCCGGGATCACGGCCTTGGTGTCGTGCAGCTGGCCGTCGGTGCCCCACATCTTGCCGGAGTCACGGATCATGGCTGGCATCGAGGCGTCGACGATGACGTCGCTCGGCACGTGCAGGTTGGTGATGCCCTTGTCGGAGTTGACCATTGCCAGGGATGGGCGCGCCGCGTAGACCGCCTGGATGTCGGCTTCGATCTGGGCCTGCTGTTCGGCCGGCAGGGCCTTGATACGAGCGTACAGATCGCCGATGCCGTTGTTCAGGTTGAAGCCGATCTGTTCCAGTACGTCGGCGTGCTTGGCCAGGGCGTCCTTGTAGAACTCGGCCACGATCTGGCCGAACATGATCGGGTCGGAGACCTTCATCATGGTGGCCTTGAGGTGCACCGACAACAGGACGCCTTTGTGCTTGGCGTCTTCGATTTCGGCGGCGATGAAGTCGCGCAGGGCCTTTTTGCTCATGACGGCGCAGTCGAGGATCTCACCGGCTTGTACGGTGGTCTTTTCCTTCAGGACGGTGGCGGTGCCATCCTGGGCGATCAGCTCGATTTTCACACTGCCGGCGGCGTCGATCAGGGCGGCTTTTTCGCTGCCGTAGAAATCGCCGTTGCTCATGTGGGCCACATGGGACTTGGAGTCGGCGGTCCAGGCACCCATCTTGTGCGGGTGCTTGCGAGCGTAGTTCTTGACCGACAGCGGCGCGCGGCGGTCGGAGTTGCCTTCGCGCAGGACCGGGTTCACGGCGCTGCCCTTGACCTTGTCGTAACGGGCGCGAGCATCTTTCTCGGCCTCGGTGGTCACGGTTTCCGGGTAGTCCGGCAGTGCGTAGCCCTGGGCCTGCAATTCCTTGATCGCGGCCTGCAGTTGCGGCACCGAGGCGCTGATGTTCGGCAGCTTGATGATGTTGGCTTCAGGCGTGACGGCCAGTTCGCCCAGTTCGGCGAGGTGGTCGGCTACGGCTTTGTCACCCAGTTGCTCGGGGAAGCTGGCCAGGATACGCCCTGCGAGGGAGATATCGCGGGTTTCCACAGCGATATCGGCCGAAGCGGTGAAGGCTTCGACGATCGGCAGCAGCGAATAGGTGGCGAGGGCGGGGGCTTCGTCGGTGAAGGTATAGATGATCTTCGAGCGGGTGGGCATATTCGGATTAACTCTCTTCTTTGCTAAAGCATGCGCAGAAACTCGAGGGCGCCGGGTAAGCGCGTTCGTTCAAAGTCATCCGTGAGCCGAATGTCGAGGTTTCTTCGCGGTGATGTTGGGTGCATCAGTCGAGCGTCAAGCGGTCGGGCCGCGGTAACGGACCGGCTTTTAACGGGCGGAAAGTCCTGTCGCAGAGCAGTCAGCCGTCGTGACCCTGTGGTCAGCGGCGGCATTATACATAGGTAGCTGGCGATCTGCCGATGGTTCATAGACCTTCGTACTCGTCCATTGGTCTAAACGTCGCAGGGACGTGAAGGCGTCTATGCTCATGTTTGGCGCTTTTCCCTTGGTTTTCAGGGTTGTACGCGGCGAACTGTATCTCTTTGGTCTTGGTAGGGTTTGCGCGCCGATTCAACTGGGGTACGCTCGAACGCAGCCAGATGTTCAATCCAAGCAATGGAGTTCAGCATGGGGTATCAAAAGATTCAGGTTCCGGCCGTCGGTGACAAAATTACCGTCAATGCAGACCATTCTCTTAATGTTCCTGACAATCCGATCATCCCCTTCATTGAAGGTGACGGCATTGGCGTCGACATCAGCCCGGTCATGATCAAGGTCGTGGACGCCGCGGTGCAGAAGGCCTACGGCGGCAAGCGCAAGATTTCCTGGATGGAAGTCTATGCCGGTGAGAAAGCGACCCAGGTCTACGACCAGGACACCTGGCTGCCCCAGGAAACCCTGGATGCGGTCAAGGACTACGTGGTTTCCATCAAGGGCCCCCTGACCACGCCGGTCGGTGGCGGTATCCGCTCGCTGAACGTGGCCCTGCGTCAACAGCTGGACCTGTACGTCTGCCTGCGTCCGGTGCGCTGGTTCGAAGGCGTGCCGAGCCCGGTCAAGAAGCCCGGCGACGTGGACATGACGATTTTCCGTGAGAACTCCGAAGACATCTATGCCGGTATCGAGTGGAAGGCCGGGTCGGCCGAAGCCACCAAGGTGATCAAGTTCCTCAAGGAAGAAATGGGCGTGACCAAGATCCGTTTCGACGAGGACTGCGGTATCGGCGTCAAGCCGGTGTCCAAGCAGGGGACCAAGCGTCTGGCGCGCAAGGCTTTGCAATACGTGGTCGACAACGACCGAGATTCGCTGACCATCGTGCACAAAGGCAACATCATGAAGTTCACCGAAGGTGCCTTCAAGGAGTGGGCCTACGAAGTGGCCGCCGAGGAGTTCGGCGCGACCCTGCTCGATGGCGGCCCTTGGATGCAGTTCAAGAACCCCAAGACTGGCAAGAACGTCGTGGTCAAGGACGCCATCGCCGATGCCATGCTCCAGCAGATCCTGCTGCGTCCGGCCGAATATGACGTGATCGCCACCCTGAACCTCAACGGCGACTATCTCTCCGACGCCCTGGCGGCGGAAGTGGGGGGTATCGGTATCGCGCCGGGGGCCAACCTGTCCGACACCGTGGCCATGTTCGAAGCCACCCACGGCACCGCACCCAAGTATGCGGGCAAGGACCAGGTCAACCCGGGTTCGTTGATCCTGTCGGCGGAAATGATGCTGCGCCACATGGGTTGGACCGAAGCGGCCGACCTGATCATCAAGGGTACCAACGGTGCGATTTCGGCCAAGACCGTGACCTATGACTTCGAGCGCCTGATGGAGGGCGCCAAGCTGGTGTCCTCCTCGGGCTTCGGTGATGCACTGATTTCCCACATGTAAGAAATTGTCATAAAAAAGCCCGGCTCGATCTCTCGAGCCGGGCTTTTTCGTGCCCGGAAGCTACTGCAGGTCAATGGGTCTCGGTGACCTTGGCTTTGGCGGGAGTGGGGGCGTTTTCGATTTCCTGCAGCGTGATATTGACTGCGTGCAACCCCTTGGGGCCCTGGATGACATTAAATGTAACATCTTGCCCCGCTTTCAAGGTCTTGTAGCCATCCATATTGATTGCCGAGTAGTGCGCGAAAAGGTCTTCTTCCCTGCCAGCCGCGAGAATGAATCCGTAGCCTTTGGCATTGTTGAACCATTTCACCTTGCCACTCATCTTAACGACCGACATAAACCATATCCCTCTGCAACGCACTCCATCACTGGAGTATCATCCGGTTCATCCGCAGTCTAATCTTGTTGTCAGGATCAATGCCGCGGACCTTTTTAACCCGCGATGGGCTCTATTGGTTGTAACACCGTTTTGCCGATAGTCAAGGTGACCCGGCGGTGGCGGTTGAAAACGCCAGCGGGTGCCCCCATTACTGTAAATGCCAACTAAACGAACCTTTCTTTCCATGCATGCAATCAGCCAGATTCGACTAACATTCAATCAGGATCGCCCGGATCTCCACGACGACGATTCCGCAGGCATTGCTGTCCAGGAAGCGAAGCCCGCGTTACAGGCGCCACCGATGTACAAGGTGGTTTTGTTCAACGATGACTACACACCGATGGATTTCGTCGTCGAAGTGCTCGAGGTGTTTTTCAACCTTAATCGCGAGCTGGCGACAAAGGTCATGCTGGCCGTTCATACAGAGGGACGGGCAGTATGCGGAGTGTTTACCCGCGACATCGCCGAGACAAAGGCCATGCAGGTCAACCAGTACGCCCGGGAAAGCCAGCATCCGCTACTCTGTGAAATCGAGAAGGACGGTTAACGCCGACCACTTGGGTATGAGGTGAAGCCATGTTAAACCGCGAGCTCGAAGTCACCCTCAATCTTGCCTTCAAGGAGGCTCGTTCGAAGCGTCATGAATTCATGACCGTCGAGCACCTGCTGTTGGCCCTATTGGATAACGAGGCTGCCGCCACCGTTTTGCGTGCCTGCGGCGCAAACCTCGATAAACTCAAGCATGATCTGCAGGAGTTCATCGACTCCACCACGCCATTGATCCCCGTCCACGACGAGGATCGCGAAACCCAGCCAACCCTGGGCTTCCAGCGTGTCCTGCAGCGTGCTGTCTTTCATGTACAGAGCTCGGGCAAGCGTGAAGTCACCGGCGCCAACGTGCTGGTTGCCATCTTCAGTGAGCAGGAAAGCCAGGCGGTTTTCCTGCTCAAGCAGCAGAGCGTTGCGCGTATCGATGTCGTCAACTACATCGCCCATGGCATTTCCAAGGTGCCGGGGCATGGCGATCATTCCGAAGGTGAGCAGGATATGCAGGACGACGAGGGCGGTGAGTCTTCTTCCTCGGGCAATCCGCTGGATGCCTATGCCAGCAACCTGAACGAACTGGCGCGCCAGGGGCGGATCGATCCGCTGGTGGGGCGCGAGGCCGAAGTCGAGCGCGTCGCCCAGATCCTGGCCCGGCGCCGCAAGAACAACCCATTGTTGGTGGGCGAGGCGGGCGTGGGCAAGACCGCCATCGCCGAAGGCCTGGCCAAGCGCATCGTCGACAGCCAGGTGCCGGACCTGCTGGCCAACAGCGTGGTCTATTCCCTCGACCTGGGTGCCTTGCTGGCCGGCACCAAGTACCGCGGTGATTTCGAGAAGCGCTTCAAGGCTTTGCTGGGCGAGCTGAAAAAACGTCCCCAGGCGATCCTGTTCATCGATGAGATTCACACCATCATCGGTGCCGGGGCTGCCTCCGGTGGCGTCATGGACGCTTCGAACCTGCTCAAGCCGCTGCTCTCGTCGGGCGACATCCGCTGCATCGGCTCGACCACCTTCCAGGAGTTCCGCGGGATCTTCGAGAAGGATCGTGCCCTGGCGCGGCGTTTCCAGAAGGTCGACGTGTCGGAACCCTCGGTGGAAGACACCATCGGTATCCTGCGCGGCCTGAAAGGGCGTTTCGAGCTGCACCACAGCATCGAATACAGCGATGATGCCTTGCGCGCTGCCGCCGAACTGGCTTCGCGCTACATCAATGACCGGCACATGCCGGACAAGGCCATCGACGTCATCGACGAGGCCGGTGCCTATCAGCGCCTGCAGCCTGCCGAGAGCCGCGTCAAGCGTATCGAGGTGCCACAGGTCGAGGATATCGTGGCGAAGATCGCACGCATTCCGCCCAAGCACGTCACCAGTTCCGACAAGGAGCTGCTGCGCAATCTGGAGCGTGACCTGAAGCTGACAGTGTTCGGCCAGGATGCAGCCATCGATTCGCTGTCCACGGCTATCAAACTGTCCCGTGCCGGGCTGAAATCGCCGGACAAGCCGGTAGGTTCGTTCCTGTTCGCCGGGCCGACCGGCGTGGGCAAGACCGAGGCGGCGCGGCAACTGGCCAAGGCGCTGGGGATCGAGCTGGTTCGCTTCGACATGTCCGAATACATGGAGCGTCATACCGTCTCGCGGCTGATCGGTGCGCCTCCGGGGTATGTCGGTTTCGACCAGGGTGGCTTGCTGACCGAAGCCATTACCAAGCAGCCTCACTGCGTGTTGCTGCTCGATGAGATCGAGAAGGCGCATCCGGAAGTCTTCAACCTGCTGCTGCAGGTGATGGACCACGGTACGCTGACCGACAACAACGGGCGCAAGGCGGATTTCCGCAACGTGATCATCATCATGACCACGAACGCCGGTGCCGAGACCGCGGCTCGCGCTTCGATCGGTTTCACCCATCAGGACCATTCGTCCGATGCGATGGAAGTGATCAAGAAGAGCTTCACGCCTGAGTTCCGCAACCGCCTGGACACCATCATCCAGTTTGGTCGCCTCAGTCATGAAGTCATCAAGAGCGTGGTGGACAAGTTCCTTACCGAACTTCAGGCGCAGCTCGAAGACAAGCGTGTACTGCTGGAAGTCACCGATGCGGCTCGCAGCTGGCTGGCGGAGGGTGGTTACGATGTGACGATGGGGGCCCGGCCGATGGCTCGCCTGATCCAGGACAAGATCAAGCGTCCGCTGGCGGAGGAGATTCTCTTTGGCGAACTGGCCGAGCATGGCGGTGTGGTTCACATCGACATCAAGGACGGCGAGCTGACCTTCGACTTCGAAACCACGGCCGAAATGGCCTGATCGCCACCCGTAACAAGCAAAAAGGCGCCGAAAGGCGCCTTTTTGCTGGCTTCAGGAATACGCCGACCTCTGTGGGAGCGAGCTTGCTCGCGATGGCGGCGGCACGCCCGGCATCCATGCAAGCTGATCCTCTGCTATCGCGAGCAAGCTCGCTCCCACAAGGGGGTATCAAATCCCAGGCAAACAAAAACGCCCGGCATCTAGCCGGGCGTCCTGTATTGACTTGTTAGCGAGCGCGGTAAGTGATGCGCCCTTTACTCAAGTCATAGGGCGTCAGCTCGACGCGCACTTTGTCACCGGTCAGAATACGAATGTAGTTCTTGCGCATCTTGCCGGAGATATGCGCGGTAACGACGTGCCCATTTTCCAACTCCACGCGAAACATGGTGTTGGGCAGGGTGTCGACGACAGTGCCTTCCATTTCGAAGCTGTCTTCTTTCGACATGCAGTAAAGCCCTCGGTATCCAGTGAATGGCCCGGTGCAACTGCGCCAGGCAAAAGCGGCGTGCATTGTGCCCGAAAAAGGGGGGGCAAGCCAAGGGGTTCTTGGGGGCGTTCTCTGTTGGTTCTTTATCGCGGTAGGGAAGCCCATCGAGAGCGTCCTCTAGTTGAGAACCACCCAACGCTGGTTGATCAGCAATTCGATAGGCCGATATTGGGTCTTGTAGTTCATTTTTTTGCAGTTCTTGATCCAGTAGCCCAGGTATACCGCTTCCAGGCCCAGGCGCCGGGCTTCGGCGATCTGCCAGAGAATGGCAAACCGTCCCAGGCTACGCCGCTCCTCGTTGGGCTCGTAGAAGGTGTACACGGCGGAAAGGCCGTTGGGCAGCAGGTCCGTCACGGCAATGGCCACCAGTCGTCCTTCGAGGCGGAACTCATAAAAACGAGAGAAGGGCAGGTCGCGAACCAGGAAGGTGGAGAACTGATCGCGGCTGGGCGGGTACATGTCGCCGTCGGCATGGCGCTGCTCGATATAGCGTTGGTACAGGTCGAAATATTCTTCGCTGAACTGTGGTTTGGCCGGCCGCACCTGGATATCGGCGTTGCGTTTGAAGATGCGCTTCTGCTGGCGATTGGGCGTGAACCGCGCTACGGGTATGCGGGCGGGCACACAGGCGTTGCAATGCTGGCAATGAGGCCTGTAGAGGTGGTCGCCGCTGCGACGGAAACCCATTTCCGACAGGTCAGCGTAGACATGCACGTCCATGGGCTGGCTAGGGTCGAGGAACAGCGTCGTGGCCTGCTCCTCCGGCAGATAACTGCAAGAGTGGGGCTGAGTGGCATAGAACTTCAAACGCGCCAACTCGGTCATGATCAACCCTCGGGCATAAGACGAAAACAAACTCTGGTTAAGTGTAAGCCACCAGCGCCAATGTCGCTCAGCAAACCCAGGTCGCTTGGTTGGGGCGGTCCAGATGGGCCTTGAGATAGCCGGCGAACGCAGTGCGTGGGATCGATCGGGCGCCCAGGCTGTGCAGGTGCTCGGTAGGCATCTGGCAGTCTATCAGCACGAAACCGGCCGTCTTGAGGTGCTGGACCAGGGTCGCGAAGCCGAATTTAGAGGCATTGTCGGCCCGGCTGAACATGGACTCGCCAAAAAACAGCTGCCCCATGGCCAATCCGTACAGGCCGCCCACCAGCTGGCCCTGGTCCCAGACTTCCACCGAATGGGCGAAGCCGCGTCGATGCAGTTCCAGATAGGCGGTTTGCATGGCCTCGGTGATCCAGGTCCCGTCGGCATAGGCGCGGGGCTCGGCGCAGGCCTTGATTACAGCAGCGAAGTCCTTGTCGAACGTCACTTCATAGCGTTGCTTGCGCAGAAGCTTGCCCAGGCTGCGCGAGACATGCAGTTCGTCGGGAAACAGAACGGTGCGTGGATCGGGTGACCACCACAGGATTGGCTGACCCTCGGAAAACCACGGGAAGCAGCCGTGGCGGTAGGCCTGGATCAGCCGGTCGGCGGACAGGTCGCCACCAGCGGCCAGCAGCCCGTTGGGGTCGCGCATGGCTTTTTCCAGTGGTGGAAAATCGAGGGTGTTGCGTTGTAACCAAGTCAGCATGGGTGTCCGGGCTTGCAGAAGGGGAGGGGGCGGGCGCGTTCACGTTCTGCTCGGATCGGCGCCCGCCCAAAGGTTAACCGTCAAACGGCAGGAATGTCATCGAGATACTTCTCGGCGTCGAGGGCGGCCATGCAGCCGGCACCGGCCGAGGTAATGGCCTGGCGATACACGTGGTCGGCCACGTCGCCGGCCGCGAACACGCCTTCGATATCGGTGGCGGTGGCATTGCCCTCGCTGCCACCGCGCACCAACAGATAGCCGTCCCGCATGTTCAACTGGCCCTGGAACAGGTCGGTATTGGGCTTGTGGCCGATGGCGATGAACACGCCGGCCAGTTGCAAGGTGCTGGTTTCGCCGCTCTGGCTGTTGCGCAGGCGAGCGCCGGTCACGCCGCTGGCGTCGCCCAGCACTTCGTCCAGGTTCTCGTTCCAGTGCAGGCGGATATTGCCGTTGGCGGCCTTTTCGAAGAGTTTGTCCTGGAGTATTTTTTCCGCGCGCAGCTTGTCCCGGCGGTGGATCAGGTGCACCTCCCTGGCGATATTGGACAGATACAGGGCTTCCTCCACGGCGGTGTTGCCGCCGCCGACGACGGCCACCACCTGGTTGCGGTAGAAGAATCCGTCGCAGGTGGCACAGGCGGAAACGCCCTTGCCGGCGAACGTTTCCTCCGAGGGCAGGCCCAGGTACTGGGCCGAGGCGCCGGTGGCGATAATCAGCGCGTCGCAGGTATAAGTGCCGCTGTCGCCGATGAGTTCGAACGGACGCTGCTGCAACTTGGCGGTGTGGATATGGTCGTAGACGATCTGTGTGTCGAAGCGCTCGGCGTGTCGTTGCATGCGCTCCATCAGCACCGGTCCGGTCAGGCCTTCGACATCGCCGGGCCAGTTGTCGACCTCCACCGTGGTGGTGAGCTGGCCACCGGCCTGCAGGCCGGTGATGACAACGGGTTTGAGGTTGGCGCGGGCGGCATAGACAGCAGCGCTGTAGCCGGCGGGGCCAGATCCGAGAATGATCAGGCGCGAATGCTTCACTTCGTTCATAAAAACACCTCATAAGCCTTTGTCACAAAAGAGAATGCGTGCTCAAATTGGCGCTGGTGCCACTTTTTCTGGCTATGCTCCAACCACGCGGGCGGGCAATGCCTCCGGGCTGCTAAACCCGTACAATGCTTGTGTTTTGAACGCCGGACGGGCAAAAGGTCAAATCTTGGGCAACACCTGCGGTTTTCCGGATGCACGTCTCAGTGGTAAAAGTAGTACCGGTTGAGCACTTTCACTTTTTTGCCGGCTCCTGCGGGCCGTTTTTTACACGTTCAGTCATTCAACAGAGGAACGCGCCGTCGGCGCAGGAAAAGAAGCGTTTTGAAGAAATCCACCGCAGCACCCAAGACAGTCGTTCCGCTCTGGCGCCAGCAATTGCACTACCGGCTCAAGGAAGGTGCATTGATCGCCATCGGGGCCTTGTGCCTGTTCCTGATGATGGCCTTGCTGACCTACGGCAAGGATGATCCGGGCTGGAGCCACAACAGCAAGATCGACGACGTGCAGAACTTTGGCGGTCCGGCCGGCTCCTACAGCGCCGACATCCTGTTCATGGTGCTGGGCTATTTCGCCTATATCTTCCCGCTGCTGCTGGCGATCAAGGCCTACCAGATCTTCCGCCAGCGCCACGAGCCGTGGCAGTGGAGCGGCTGGTTGTTCTCCTGGCGGCTCATCGGCCTGGTGTTCCTGGTGCTGTCGGGCGCCGCGCTGGCCCATATCCATTTTCATGCGCCCACCGGCCTGCCGGCCGGAGCCGGCGGTGCGCTGGGGGAAAGCCTTGGCGACCTGGCCAGGAATGCCCTGAACATCCAGGGCAGCACATTGCTGTTCATTGCCCTGTTTCTCTTTGGCCTGACCGTATTCACCGATCTTTCCTGGTTCAAGGTCATGGACATCACCGGCAAGATCACCCTCGACCTGATCGAGCTGATCCAGGGGGCGGTGAATCGCTGGTGGGCGGCGCGCACCGAGCGCAAGCAGCTGGTGGCGCAACTGCGTGAGGTCGACGACCGCGTCCACGACGTGGTGGCGCCGACCGTCCCCGACAAGCGCGAGCAGGCCAAGGTCAAGGAGCGCCTGATCGAGCGTGAGCAGGCCTTGAGCAAGCACATGTCCGAGCGCGAGAAACAGGTGCCGCCGGTCATCACCATGGCCCCGGCCAAGGCGCCGGAGCCGAGCAAGCGCGTGCAGAAGGAAAAACAGGTGCCCCTGTTCGTCGACAGCGCGGTGGAAGGCACCTTGCCGCCGATTTCAATCCTCGATCCGGCCGAGAAGAAACAGCTCAACTATTCCCCCGAGTCCCTGGCGGCCGTCGGCCATCTGCTGGAGATCAAGCTCAAGGAGTTCGGGGTCGAGGTTTCGGTGGATTCGATCCACCCGGGGCCGGTCATCACCCGTTACGAAATCCAGCCGGCCGCCGGCGTGAAGGTCAGCCGCATCGCCAACCTCGCGAAGGACCTGGCGCGTTCGCTGGCCGTCACCAGCGTACGGGTGGTGGAAGTGATTCCGGGCAAGACCACCGTGGGTATCGAGATTCCCAACGAAGATCGCCAGATCGTGCGTTTCTCCGAGGTGCTCTCGACTCCCGAGTACGACAACCACAAGTCGCCGGTCACCCTGGCCCTGGGCCACGACATCGGCGGCAAGCCGGTCATCACCGACCTGGCGAAGATGCCCCACCTGCTGGTGGCCGGTACCACCGGTTCGGGTAAGTCGGTGGGTGTGAACGCGATGATCCTGTCGATCCTGTTCAAGTCCGGCCCGGAAGACGCCAAGCTGATCATGATCGACCCGAAGATGCTCGAACTGTCGATCTACGAAGGCATTCCGCACCTGCTGTGCCCGGTGGTGACCGACATGAAGGACGCCGCCAACGCCCTGCGCTGGAGCGTTGCCGAGATGGAGCGTCGCTACAAGCTGATGGCCAAGCTGGGCGTGCGCAACCTGTCGGGCTTCAACGCCAAGGTCAAGGAGGCCGAGGAGGCGGGCACGCCGTTGACCGACCCGCTGTACCACCGCGAAAGCATCCACGACGAGGCGCCGCTGCTGCACAAGCTGCCGACCATCGTGGTGGTGGTGGACGAATTCGCCGACATGATGATGATCGTCGGCAAGAAGGTCGAAGAACTGATCGCCCGGATCGCCCAGAAGGCCCGTGCGGCCGGTATCCACCTGATCCTCGCTACCCAGCGACCATCCGTGGACGTGATCACCGGCCTGATCAAGGCCAACATCCCGACTCGCATGGCGTTCCAGGTGTCGAGCAAGATCGACTCGCGCACCATCATCGACCAGGGGGGCGCCGAACAACTGCTGGGCCATGGTGACATGTTGTACATGCCACCGGGGACCAGCCTGCCAATCCGGGTGCACGGTGCGTTCGTTTCCGACGACGAAGTGCACCGGGTGGTGGAGGCGTGGAAACTGCGCGGCGCCCCCGAATACAACGACGACATCCTCAACGGCGTCGAAGAGGCTGGCAGCGGCTTCGAAGGCGGTGGTGGCGGTGGCGACGAAGACGCGGAAACCGATGCGCTCTATGACGAAGCGGTGCAGTTCGTCCTGGAAAGCCGTCGGGCGTCGATTTCCGCCGTCCAGCGCAAGCTCAAGATCGGCTATAACCGCGCCGCCCGCATGATCGAGGCCATGGAAATGGCCGGGGTCGTGACGGCCATGAACACCAACGGCTCGCGTGAAGTGCTGGCGCCGGGCCCGATGCGCGACTGACAACGACCTGGGCGGCCTGTCGGTGACACGCCGCCCATCCCCCACGAATTCATGAGGACTCCCATGCGCCTGATTCGCATGTTGCTGTTACCCGTACTGGCCCTGACCACGTTGTCGGCCCATGCCGATGAAAAGGACGTGGCGCGCCTGACCCAGTTGCTGGAGCGCTCCCAGACCCTGACCGCACGCTTTTCCCAGCTGACCCTCGATGGCAGCGGCACCCAACTGCAGGAAACCGCCGGTGAAATGGCCCTGCAGCGTCCTGGCCTGTTCTACTGGCACACCGATGCGCCGGCCGAACAGCTGATGGTGTCCGATGGCAAGAAAGTCTCCCTGTGGGACCCGGACCTGGAGCAGGTCACTATCAAGACCCTCGACCAGCGCCTGACCCAGACCCCGGCCTTGCTGCTGTCCGGCGATATCTCCAAGATCAGCCAGAGCTTCGACATCAGTGCGAAGGAAGCCGGTGGCGTGATCGACTTCACCCTCAAGCCCAAGACCAAGGACAGCCTGTTCGATAGCCTGCGCCTGTCGTTCCGCAATGGCCTGGTCAATGACATGCAACTGATCGACAGCGTCGGCCAGCGCACCAACATCCTGTTCACCGGTGTGAAGGCCAACGAGCCGATCGCCGCGTCCAAGTTCAAGTTCGACATCCCCAAGGGTGCCGATGTGATCCAGGAGTAACCCCATATAGCCGCTGTGGGAGCGAGCTTGCTCGCGATAGCGTCGGATCAGTGGGAGTTGCGGTGACTGGCACACCGCTATCGTCGGATCGCCGCCCGGAGCAAGCTCGCTCGCGCAATCGATTGTGGTGTTCAATTGTTTAACTGATCGGCAACAGGACCCGGCGGAGGTTTTGTAAAATCATGGACCTGTTTCGAAGTGCCCCGATCGCCCAGCCACTGGCTGCCCGCCTGCGTGCGACCAACCTGGACGAGTACGTCGGCCAGGAGCATGTGCTCGCTCGCGGCAAGCCTTTGCGCGAAGCCCTGGAGCAGGGTGCGTTGCACTCGATGATTTTCTGGGGGCCGCCGGGGGTGGGCAAGACCACCCTGGCGCGGCTGCTGGCGGAAGTCTCGGACGCGCATTTCGAAACGGTCTCGGCGGTGCTGGCCGGGGTCAAGGAGATCCGCCAGGCGGTGGAAGTGGCCAAGCAGCAGGCCGGCCAGTACGGCAAGCGCACCATCCTGTTCGTGGACGAAGTGCACCGCTTCAACAAGTCGCAGCAGGATGCGTTCCTGCCCTACGTCGAGGACGGCACGCTGATCTTCATCGGCGCGACCACCGAAAACCCCTCGTTCGAACTCAACAACGCCTTGCTGTCCCGGGCGCGGGTCTATGTGCTCAAGAGCCTCGACGAGGCCGCGATGCGCAAGCTGGTGCAACGCGCATTGACCGAAGAACGAGGCCTGGGCAAGCGCAGGCTGAGCCTCAGCGATGAAGGTTTCCAGATGCTGGTGTCCGCCGCCGATGGCGATGGTCGCCGCCTGCTCAATCTGTTGGAGAACGCGTCGGACCTGGCCGAGGATGACAGCGAGATCGGCGTCGAGCTGCTGCAAAGCCTGCTGGGCGATACCCGGCGGCGTTTCGACAAGGGCGGCGAGGCGTTCTATGACCAGATCTCGGCGCTGCACAAATCCATCCGCGGTTCCAATCCCGATGCGGCCTTGTACTGGTTCGCGCGGATGATCGATGGCGGCTGCGATCCGCTGTACCTGGCGCGGCGGGTGGTACGCATGGCCAGCGAAGACATCGGCAATGCCGACCCGCGGGCCCTGAGCCTGTGCCTGGCGGCCTGGGACGTTCAGGAACGCCTCGGCAGCCCCGAAGGCGAGCTCGCCGTGGCCCAGGCCATTACCTACCTGGCCTGCGCGCCGAAAAGCAACGCGGTGTACATGGGCTTCAAGGCAGCGATGCGCAGCGCCACCGAGCACGGTTCCCTCGAAGTGCCACTGCACCTGCGCAACGCACCGACAAAGCTCATGAAGCAATTGGGCTATGGCGAAGAATACCGTTACGCCCACGATGAGCCGGATGCCTATGCCGCCGGCGAAGACTATTTTCCCGAAGAGCTCGAACCCCAGTCGTTCTATCAGCCGGTGCCCCGTGGCCTCGAGTTGAAGATCGGTGAGAAGCTCAATCACCTGGCGCAACTGGACCGCTCGAGTCCACGGCAGCGGAGAAAACCTTGATTCCCCTGATCCTCGCAGTCTCCGCCGGCGGCATTGTCGGCACCTTGTTGCGTTTCGCCACGGGCAACTGGATCAATGCAAATTGGCCCCGACACTTCTATACCGCGACGCTGGCCGTTAATATCGTGGGCTGTCTGCTGATCGGCGTTCTATACGGTCTGTTTTTGATTCGCCCGGAAGTGCCCATCGAGGTGCGTGCGGGGCTGATGGTCGGCTTTCTTGGCGGCCTGACGACTTTTTCATCCTTTTCACTGGATACGGTGCGCCTGCTGGAAAGCGGGCAGGTGCCGCTGGCCCTGGGCTATGCGGCCATCAGCGTATTCGGCGGGCTGCTCGCCACCTGGGCCGGCCTGTCCCTGACCAAACTTTGATAACGAGAGACCGACATGCTCGATTCCAAACTGTTACGTAGCAACCTTCAGGACGTAGCGGATCGCCTGGCCTCCCGCGGCTTCGTCCTGGATGTCGCGCGCATCGAAACGCTGGAAGAACAGCGCAAGAGCGTCCAGACCCAGACCGAAAAACTGCAGGCCGAGCGTAACGCCATTTCCAAGAGTATTGGCCAGGCCAAGCAGCGCGGCGAAGATATCGCGCCGTTGATGGCGAACGTCGAGAGCATGGGAACCGAGCTCGCCAACGGCAAGATCGCCCTGGACAAGATCCAGACCGAGCTGGATTCGATCCTGCTGGGCATCCCGAACCTGCCCCACGAGTCGGTACCGATCGGCGAAGACGAAGAGGGCAATGTCGAGGTGCGTCGCTGGGGCACGCCAAAGAACTTCGATTTCCCGGTGCAGGACCACGTGGCCCTGGGCGAGAAATTCGGCTGGCTGGATTTCGAGACCGCCGCCAAGCTGTCCGGCGCCCGTTTTGCCCTGTTGCGCGGGCCGATCGCCCGTCTGCACCGGGCCCTGGCACAGTTCATGATCAACCTGCACGTCACCGAGCACGGTTACGAGGAAGCCTACACCCCGTACCTGGTCCAGGCGCCGGCCCTGCAAGGCACCGGCCAGCTGCCCAAGTTCGAGGAAGACCTGTTCAAGATCGGTCGTGAAGGCGAAGCCGATCTGTACCTGATCCCCACCGCCGAAGTGTCGCTGACCAACATCGTCGCCGGCGAAATCGTCGATGCCAAGCAACTGCCGATCAAATTCGTGGCCCATACGCCATGCTTCCGCAGCGAAGCCGGCGCGTCGGGTCGCGATACCCGTGGCATGATCCGCCAGCATCAGTTCGACAAGGTGGAGATGGTGCAGATCGTCGAGCCTTCGAAATCCATGGACGCGCTGGAAAGCCTCACTGCCAACGCCGAGAAGGTCCTGCAGTTGCTGGAGCTGCCGTATCGCACCCTGGCCCTGTGCACGGGTGACATGGGCTTCAGCGCGGTCAAGACCTATGACCTGGAAGTGTGGATCCCGAGCCAGGACAAGTACCGCGAGATTTCCTCGTGCTCCAACTGCGGCGATTTCCAGGCCCGTCGGATGCAGGCCCGTTACCGCAACCCTGAAACCGGCAAGCCGGAACTGGTCCACACCCTCAATGGCTCGGGCCTGGCGGTGGGCCGTACCCTGGTGGCCGTACTGGAGAACTACCAGCAGGCCAACGGTTCGATCCGCGTGCCTGAGGTGTTGAAGCCCTACATGGGCGGCATCGAGGTCATCGGTTAAATGGATTATCTGCCACTGTTCCATAACCTGCGCGGTAACCGCGTGCTGGTGGTGGGCGGCGGGGAAATTGCCTTGCGCAAATCCCGGCTGCTGGCCGATGCCGGCGCGTTGCTGCGGGTAGTCGCACCCGACATCGAACCGCAGTTGCGGGAACTGGTCAGTGGCAGCGGCGGCGAGTGTGTCCAGCGCGGTTACCTGGAGTCGGATCTGGACGGTTGCGGGCTGATCATTGCCGCCACCGACGACGAACCACTCAATGCCCAGGTCTCGGCCGACGCCCACAAGCGTTGCGTTCCGGTCAACGTGGTGGACGCGCCGGCCCTGTGCAGCGTGATCTTCCCGGCGATCGTCGACCGCTCGCCCTTGGTGATCGCGGTGTCCAGTGGCGGCGACGCGCCGGTGCTGGCGCGGCTGATCCGGGCCAAGCTGGAAACCTGGATTCCCTCGACCTATGGGCAGTTGGCCGGGCTGGCGGCGCGTTTTCGCAATCAGGTCAAGCAACTGTTTCCTGATGTCCAGCAGCGCCGGGCGTTCTGGGAAGAGGTGTTCCAAGGCCCTATCGCCGACCGTCAGCTGGCCGGACAAGGCGGCGAAGCCGAGCGCTTGCTGCGGGAAAAGATCGACGGCCAGGCGCCGAACGCGCCGGGCGAAGTCTATCTGGTGGGTGCCGGGCCGGGTGATCCGGACCTGTTGACCTTCCGCGCCTTGCGCTTGATGCAGCAGGCGGACGTGGTGCTGTACGACCGCCTGGTGGCGCCGGCAATCCTCGAACTGTGCCGGCGCGACGCCGAGCGCATCTACGTTGGCAAGCGCCGCGCCGAACACGCCGTGCCTCAGGATCAGATCAACCAGCAATTGGTCGACCTGGCCCGTCAGGGCAAGCGCGTGGTGCGGTTGAAGGGTGGCGATCCGTTCATCTTCGGCCGTGGTGGCGAGGAGATCGAAGAGCTGGCGGCCCATGGCATCCCGTTCCAGGTCGTCCCCGGCATCACCGCCGCCAGTGGTTGCGCGGCCTACGCCGGGATCCCGCTGACCCATCGCGACTACGCCCAATCGGTGCGTTTCATCACGGGCCATCTCAAGGACGGCACCAGCGACCTGCCATGGGCCGACCTGGTTTCACCGGCCCAGACCCTGGTGTTCTACATGGGCTTGGTCGGCCTGCCGATGATCTGCAACGAGCTGATCAAGCACGGTCGCGCGGCGGATACGCCGGCGGCGTTGATCCAGCAAGGCACCACGTCCAACCAGCGGGTCTTTACCGGCACTTTGGCGGACTTGCCACGGCTGGTGGCCGAGCACGAAGTGCATGCGCCGACCCTGGTGATCGTCGGGGAAGTGGTGCAACTGCGCGAGAAGCTGGCCTGGTTCGAAGGGGCTCAGGGGCAGGTCTAGAAGGACCGAGCTGCCTGCAATCGCGAGCCTGCTCGCGATTGGCCTTCAGAGGCAATAAAAATCCTGGATCAACCCTCAGTCCCACGCCAAATCCCTTTCCCACTCAACCTTCCCCGATCATGGGCAACCCTGAAATCCTGCTGCGGCCCCTTGGGTACGATCCCGTTGGGGTTGATGGTCTTGTGGCTGCCATAGTAATGACGCTGGATGTGGGTGAAGTCCACGGTGTCGGCGATGCCCGGCCACTGGTACAGCTCCCGCAGCCAGTTCGACAGGTTCGGGTAGTCGGCGATGCGGCGCAGGTTGCATTTGAAATGGCCGAAATACACCGCGTCGAAACGGATCATGGTGGTAAACAGGCGGATATCCGCTTCGGTGAGGTATTCGCCGGTCAAGTAGCGTTGCAGGCCCAACAGCGCCTCCAGTCGGTCCAGTTCGGCGAACAGCTGGTCGAATGCCTGCTCATAGGCTTGTTGGGTGGTGGCGAAGCCGGCGCGATAGACCCCGTTGTTTACCGCCGGATAGATGCGCTCGTTCAGCGCGTCGATATCGTTGCGCAAGTGTTCGGGGTAGAGGTCCAGGGTATTGCCGGTCAAGCCATCGAACGCACTGTTGAACATGCGGATGATCTCCGCCGATTCGTTGCTGACGATACGTTGCCGTTGTTTGTCCCACAGCGCTGGAACGGTGACGCGGCCGGTATAGTCCGGCGTATCGGCGGTATAGCGCTGGTGCAGGAAACTCAGGTTGTCGAGTTTGTCGCCGGTCGAGCCGTGGGCCTTGTCGAAGGTCCAGCCGTTCTCCAGCATCAGGTAGCTGACCACCGAGACGTCGATCAGCTCTTGCAGGCCCTTGAGCTTGCGCAAGATCAGCGTGCGATGAGCCCAGGGACAGGCCAGGGACACATACAGATGGTAGCGCCCCGGTTCGGCGGCAAATCCACTATCACCCGTGGGACCGGCGCTGCCGTCGGCGGTGATCCAGTGACGGCGTTGCGCCTGTTCGCGCTGGAACGTGCCGTCCTTGCTTTCATACCACTGATCCTGCCAGCGGCCTTCGACTAACAAACCCATCTCGATCTCCTCGGCCAATACACATTGGAGACGAGTCTATTCCGATAGGTTCGAACAAAAAGCGCAAAGGTTGGGCGTTGATGATCGATTAAATCGATCGATCTCGCGCTTCCCAATAGTGCCGGGCCTTCTCGAACGCTTCTTCGCGAGCCTGGCCCAGGCCGCGCAAGGCCAGGGCCATGGTGGCGATCAACGCGAGTCGGGGGTAGCTGTCTTCCACTTCGCCGCGCCAGACCGCCTTGAGGTGTTCGGGGTCGAGGCTTTCAGGCTTGACGTGGCGCTGATCGGACAGCCGTGGCCATTCCTCATCCCAGCTCGTGCCGCCAGTGGTGCCATACAGATGATTGTCGGCGTCCGGGTTGATCTCGATCTCGCCGCCGTCGCCCTTGATGACGATGGCCGTGTCTCCCAGCAGGCCACTGGCCTGGCGATGCACCGCCTGGTAACCGGGATGGAAGATGCTCTGCAGCCCGCAACGGGCGCCCAGCGGGTTGAGAAGGCGGGCCAGGGAATGGATCGGCGAGCGCAGGCCCAGGGTATTGCGCAGGTCGATCATATGCTGCATCCGGGGTGCCCAGTCCACCAACGGCATGAAGGCCAGGCCACCGTTGTCCAGCGCGGCACCGACCTGTGGCCAGTCGCGGCACAGTGGAATCTGCAGCGATTGCAGCAACTGTTCGGTGTAAAGCCGGCCCGCCGTATGGGCGCCGCCGCCATGCATGAAGATCCGCACCCCGTTCTGTCCCAGGCATTTGGCCGCCAGCAGGTACCACGGCAGGTGACGTTTCTTGCCGGCGTAGGTCGGCCAGTCCAGGTCCACGGCCAGGGCCGGTACCGCCAGGCGCTCGCGCAAGGCTTCGGTGAAGCCGGCCAGTTCCTCGGCGCTTTCTTCCTTGTGTCGCAACAGCATCAGGAAGGCGCCCAGCTGGGTATCCTCGACCGTTTCGTCCAGCACCATGCCCATGGCTTCCCGGGCTTCTTCGCGGGTCAGGTTGCGGGCACCGCGCTTGCCTTTGCCGAGGATGCGCACGAACTGGGCGAATGGGTGTTCGGCCGGGGTCTGGAGGGTCAGCGATGGGAAGTCGGTCATAGGCAGTTCGTCGGTTTGGGCAGGCCCGCCAGCCTGGCGGCGAGTTTGGCGGGCGTGCCTTTGAACAAGCGGTTCAGGTGCAGGCTGTTGCCTTTTTCCGTCCCCAGTTTCAGCGCGGTGTACTTGATCAGCGGCCGGGTGGCGGGAGAGAGCTGGAACTCATCGTAGAAGCTGCGCAACAGCTCGAGGATTTCCCAGTGTTCGGGGCCCAGCTCCATGCCTTCGGCAGCCGCCAGGGCAGCGGCCACGTCGGCCGACCAATCGTTGCGGTCGGCCAGGTAGCCGTCCTTGTCCAGCGCGATGGCGCGATCGCCCACGTTCAGCACATTCATAGCCAGGTATTGACCTTGTCACGCCGGACCGACAGTTCGACGAAGGCCGGGTAATCGATGGCCACGATCCAGTCCGCAATCGCCAGGCCACGCGCCTGGGCATCTTCCAGAAGCACGAAGCGCTGCTGATGGAGGGCTTGCAGGGCCTGGAACGGTTGGGTGCCGGGCTGCAACGCATAAGTCGCGTCGCCACACAGCAGCAGCGCATCCTGGCTCCCCAGGATCCGCAGGCAACTGCCGAAGCGCTCGTCGCCGAAAGGCGAATGGGATAACACATGCAAAGTCGACATCAGAGCGTGATCACCTGGTCGTAACGGTCAATGAGAGCGGTGATGTCTCGGGCGGTCAGCACCTTCATGTCGTCCAGCGCCAGGGCCGCGGTGTCGATACCGCGCCGGGCGGCACTGTCGGCGCAGACGAAGAGCGCTTCCACGCCGAACATCGGCAAAGCCTGCAGGTTCGCGCTGAGGTCTTTCTGCTGGACGGCCCTGGCATCCTGGCCGGCGAGCAGCTGGAGCACACCGTCATCGAGAAAGAGCAGGCCAATGGGCAGGTCGAACGCACCACCGGCCAGCACGATATCCAGGGCTTCCCGGGCACCGGGACCCGACCACGGGGACTGGCGGCTGATGAGCAGCAGGGACTTGGCCATCACGCGCCTCCAAAGCAGATCAAACGGTCGGCATCCTGGATCGCATCGTGCAACTGGCCCAACCCGGACAAGGCCCAAGGCGCCTCGACGCTGACCGCCGAACGCTGGTAGCGCCGGGCTTCGTCTTCGTCCAGCACGCCACGGCGCAATGCCGCGGCGATGCACACCACGCCGTCGAGTCGGTTATCGCTGACGAAGGCGCGCCATTGCCGGGGCAAGTCCTGTTCGTCCTGTGGCGTGACCACGCCGCTGTCGGCGTTATGGACGCCGTCCTGATAGAAAAACAGCCGCACGATCTCGTGCCCGCCGGCCAGCGCGGCCTGGGCGAACAGCAAGGCGCGGCGCGAGGAGGGGGCGTGGGCGGCGGAAAACAGCGCGATGGCGAACTTCATGACAGACCCGATGAGCAAAACTGCGGCCATGATAAAGCTTTATGGGCGCAGCGGCGATTGCCAGGCGATTCAACACAAGGGACGTGGTTTGAAGGCTGTGTGGCGAGGGAGTTTAGCGAAACGTCGCGCCACCCCGCGCCAGAGATGATACCCAGTCCATTCGGGCTACTGCTCGAGGCCATGCAGCTCGCAATATTCTTCCCAGTCCATTCCTGCCATTTCCGCCACTTCCTTATGCACTTCCAGGCGCTGCACCTGGTAGTCCTGGGGTGAGGCGGCGGTCAGTTGCAGGGTCAGTTCCCAAGCGAACAGGCCCAGGCGCTCGGCCTCGGCTTCGAACGCTTCATGCAGCCGCTCGGCACGGTACTGCGCCGGTGTCTCGCCCTTGGCCTGGGCCAGCAGCGGGTTGAGGTTATCCAGTTCCACACGCAGTTCGGGACGCTCATCGAGGAATCTGTCCAAGGCCCGTTCATGTTGCTGTTCGCTTGCCGCCATGGTCACTCCTTTGGGATTGCGAGAAGTCTCACAGGTTGCGCGAATCGTTGCCCTCTGTCCCGTATAAATTTGAGTAAAGCAGCACGAAGGCGAGTGTCGCAGTGCTACAGTCCGCTTTTTTTCGATGAGTGAACGCAATGCGAATGTTGACGGTGGCCCTGGCCGCGATCCTGCTGGCCGGCTGCGCAGGCTCGGCGATGAACCAGGCCAGGACGCAAGCCCCTTACAAGACCATGACGTCCGACAAGCCGGAACAGGTCGTGGCCCAGTGCGTGCAGTTCTCCTGGCAGGATGAAGCGGTGTTCGGCGAGGACGCCGGCGCCTACCTGCAACCGGGCAAGAAAGGTGGCTCGACGGTGTATACCCGTTCCGCCGAATCCTTTGTCGACCTGCAGACCGACGCCACCGGCACGACATTGAACTATTACGCCCGGCACGACGATTTCGTGGCCAAGCGCCGGTTGGCGGCGCTGGCGACCTGCTTGTAGAGCGCTCGCACCAACGCTGCGGATTCTGCGCAGAGCCCTCAAACGCTGGCCCGTTTTAGCGAATGATCCGAGTCCTGTCATCGCCAGGGCTCAGGATCATTGGCTCGAACAAAAGCAATGCCCGCTCCGCAGCCCGCTTCCATCCGCATCGCGTATCAATCGGCGGGAAGCAGGCGTTTCTGGAAAAAGAAACGCGTGTGACCCGGTGGGTAGTCGTCGATCTGTCCGCAGGCGGTGAAACCGAGCTTGCGATAGAACGTCGGCGCCTGGAAATCGAAGGTGTCCAGCCAGATACCGATGCAATCCTGCTCCCTCGCCAGGGTTTCGGCCAACTGCATCAGTTCACTGCCCAGGCCTTGTCCCCGAGCCTCTTGCGGCACCGACAACAATTCGATGAACAGCCAGCGATAGAACAGGCGCCCGTAGAGGCCGCCCAGGATCTCATCGCTTTGCTCGTCCCGCACCAGCCATGCCACCAGTTGCGATGCGCCGTCGCCGGCCTGGGAGACGTTGTAGCTGCGCAGCGGCGCCAGGATGGCCTCGCGTTCTTCAGCGGTGGGGGTGTCCGTACGTTCGATTCGCAGCGTCATCGGCGATGTCCTTGGGCATGGGGTGGCAAGCCGTACGAGCCTATCCCAAAGGCTTGCGTGACGTCACCCGGTCGACGGCGCACGGGCGGATTTCGTAAACCGGGCCATACTGCCTGATGCCCTTGATGCGATCCTGACCCTTAAAACAAGAAGAGACCGACCATGAAGTTCCAATCCTTTGCCCGGATCCTTGTCGCCACCTCCCTGACTTTGAGCGGCTTGCCTGCGCAATCCGCGTCCCAGGCCCCCGTCGCCGCCGAAAACGGCATGGTGGTCACCGCCCAGCACCTGGCGACCCATGTCGGCGTCGATGTGCTCAAGAAAGGTGGCAATGCCGTGGATGCGGCGGTGGCGGTGGGGTATGCCCTGGCGGTGGTGTATCCGGCGGCCGGTAACCTGGGCGGCGGTGGGTTCATGACCCTGCAACTGGCCGATGGGCGCAAGACGTTCCTGGATTTTCGCGAGAAAGCCCCGTTGGCCGCCACCGCCGACATGTACCTGGACAAGGACGGTAACGTCATCCCCGAACTCAGCACCCGCGGGCACCTGGCGGTGGGTGTGCCCGGCACGGTTTCCGGCATGGAACTGGCCCTGCAGAAATACGGCAGCATGCCTCGGGCGGAGCTGATGGCGCCGGCCATCCGTCTGGCCGATGAAGGTTTCACCCTGGAGCAGGGCGATGTGGAACTGCTGGAGACCGCCACCGATCTGTTCAGGAAGGACATGCGCGACTCCGGCGCGATCTTCCTGCATAACGGCGAGCCGATGCAGGTCGGCCAGAAGCTGGTGCAAAAGGACCTCGCCAGGACCCTGCGGGAAATCTCGGCCAAGGGCGCCGACGGCTTCTATAAAGGCTGGGTCGCCGACGCCCTCGTGACGTCCAGCCAGGCCAACAAAGGCATCATCACCCAGGCCGACCTGGACAAGTACAAGACCCGAGAACTGGCCCCGGTGGAGTGTGACTATCGCGGCTACCACATCATCTCGGCGCCACCGCCCAGTTCCGGCGGCGTGGTGCTGTGCCAGATCATGAACATCCTCGATGGCTATCCCATGAAGGAGCTGGGCTTCCATTCGGCCCAGGGCATGCATTACCAGATCGAAGCCATGCGTCACGCCTACGTGGACCGCAACAGCTACCTGGGCGACCCGGACTTCGTGCAGAACCCCATCGACCATCTGCTGGACAAGAACTACGCCGCCAAGCTGCGGGCCGCCATCGAACCGCAGAAGGCCGGTGACTCACAGAAGATCAAGCCCGGCGTGGCGCCCCACGAAGGCAGTAACACCACCCACTATTCCATCGTCGATCGGTGGGGCAACGCGGTTTCGGTCACCTATACCCTCAACGACTGGTTCGGTGCCGGAGTCATGGCGAGCAAGACCGGGGTGATCCTCAACGATGAGATGGATGACTTCACCGCCAAGGTCGGGGTACCCAACATGTACGGCCTGGTGCAGGGAGAAGCCAACGCCATCGCACCGGGCAAGGCTCCGCTGTCGTCCATGAGCCCGACCATCGTCACCAAGGACGGCAAGACTGTCATGGTGGTGGGCACGCCCGGTGGCAGCCGTATCATCACCGCGACCTTGCTGACGATCTTCAATGTCATCGACTACGGCATGAATCTGCAGGAAGCGGTGGATGCGCCGCGCTTCCATCAACAGTGGATGCCGGAAGAAACCAACCTGGAAACCTTCGCCGCCAGCCCCGACACGCAGAAGATCCTCGAAAGCTGGGGGCACAAGTTCGCAGGGCCCCAGGACCCGAACCATATCGCCGCGATCCTGGTGGGCGCCCCGTCGCTGGGAGGCAAGCCGGTGGGCAAGAATCGTTTCTACGGCGCCAACGATCCACGCCGCAATACAGGGCTGTCTCTGGGCTATTGACCATTGGAAGAGCAAGACATGAACACGGCATTGCTGATCATCGACGTCCAGAGCGGGTTGTGTGCCGGCCAAGAAGAGTGCTTCGGCAGTGAACGCCTGGTCCGGACCATCAACGAGCTCAGTGCCAGGGCCCGGGCCCTCGGCTTGCCGGTGATCCTGGTCCAGCATGAAGAACTGGACGGCTCACTGACCTACGGCAGTGCCGCCTGGCAACTGGCCGATGGGCTGGTCACCGGCGCGGACGACCTGCGGGTGCGCAAGACCGCTGCGGATGCGTTCTACCAGACCGATCTGCTGGCCCTGTTGCAGGCCCGGGGCATCGATCGCGTGGTGATTTGCGGGCTGCAGACCGACTACTGCATCAATGCCACGGTGCGCCAGGCGCATGCCCTGGGATACGAGGTGGTCCTGGCCGCCGACGCCCATTCGACGGTGGATAACGGCAGCATGGCGGCCGAACAGATCATCGCCGATCACAACCATCGGCTGGGGCGGCTAAGCAGCGCGGTATCGCGGATCGACGTAGTACCGGTCGCTGAGGTGCGCCTGTAGCAGGCCGTCAGGGCGCGCCGAAGACCATGGTCCAGTAGACCCCCGCATCGCTGCGCGAGTTGCTGGCGGAGGCCGCGCCGACCTGGGTGAACATCGGGTTCATCAAGTTGGCGCAATGCCCGGGGCTGGCGAGCCAGTCGCGCATGGCCTGGCTCGGCGTGCGTTGGCCGGCGGCGATGTTCTCGCCGAGTTTGCGCCCACGAAAGCCGGCGCTCTTGGCCCGGTCGGAGGTGGAGCGGCCATCGGGGTCGCGGTGGGAGAAGTAGTTGCCACGCGCCATGGCCCGGCTGTGACCTTCGGCAGCGGTGCCCAGCGCGGCATTCCAGCTCAACGGTCGAGCCGCCGCGAAGCGCTGGCGACCACACATCCGGGGCTTGGCCCTGGCGGCATTGACCTGGGCCAGCAGTGATTTGTCCGCCGGCGCCTCGTCACTCATGCGCGCACCGCCCAAGGGCTGCGCCAATACCACGCGCCATTCATCCCCGATCCGATTGACGCCAATGTCCGCGTACTGGCTGTCCAGTAGCGCCGAGCAATGTTCTTCCGCCAGTATCTCGAACGCTTCGTCGGCATCCCGTGCGTCGGTCAGGCGGATGCTGCGCACGGTCCGGGCCTGGTAGCCTTCGTCCATCAGGGTTTCGCGCAGACCGCCCCGAAAGCCGATCGGCAAGGCCAGCTTGGCACGCAACACCAGGGGCGGGGCGGCGCGCATCGTTCGCCATTCGCATCGATGGGACTGGCTGCGGTAGTCATTGATGGCGTTCACCAGTTGCCCTTCACCCCGGGCATGGGCCGGGCTGGCGGACAGAGGAAGCAGGAACGGGAGACACAGCGAGGCAAAACGGCGAGAGAGAACCGAGTGGCGCATGAATGAACAGCTCTGGAGGACGGGATTGCTGGAACGCCGCGGAGGGCGCCGATCAGCCCGCAAACCTGTGGTTCCGGGCTGGGGTAGGACTGTGGATTTTCAAACTGGTTTCAGAAGGGGCGAGGATTAAATGCATGACGCCTGAATGCCGCCCTGTCGCAAGGGCGCCCAGGGGGGGCGATGCGGGAGCGGGGGACGGGAGAGAATGGCATTCACTTCGCTGCTTCGGCCATCGGCGCCTTGATCCGCTCGGCCTTGCGCCAGGTCAGCAACACGATGCCTGTCACCACGATCGCGCCGCCGAGCACCTGGCCGGGATTGAGCATCTGGTCCAGCACCAGCCAGCCGATGAGCAGGGTCGCCAGCGGTTCGATGTTCATCACCGGCGCATTGCGCGGCATGTCCAGGCGCGGCACGCACATGAACAGCACGATGAACCCTGTGCCATAGAGCACCACCAGCGTGGCCAGGGCCAACCAGCCCACATGGGTCGCGGGCAGGTCGAGGCCGCCGGGCAGGGCGCCCGTCAGGCCGGCCAGGTTGACGCTGCTGAACACGATGAAAATCGTCAGCAGGCTGCGCACCGAGCCGCGCACCTGGGACAGCTTGTGATCGGTGATCCACAACGCACACGCGAAGACGCACGCGGCGCAGAATGCCAGGCCGACGCCCAGCAGCCATTGCGGGCCGACATCCGCCTGGGACGACAATCGCGACGGCACCTCCAGCACGAACACCAGGCCGACCAGGATCATGCCCATCAAGGCCGCCGTCCGGGCGGTGGGGCGGGGGCCGCCGAGGGCCCAGGTCAACAGGGCCAGCAGGATCGGAAACAGGTTGCCCACCAACAGCGCCAGCGCCACCGGCACTCGCGCCACGGCTGAATACAGGCAAAGGCTCTGGGCAGCGATCAACAGGCCGAGGACCAGTTGCCAGCGCCATGCGCCGACCGGCAGGCGCAAGCTCTGCCGTTGCCACAGAACGATGGTTGCCAGTACCAACAGCGTCCCGCCCGAGCGCAGCAGGATCGCCAGCAACACCCCGGCACCGTCATCGAAAGCCGCCCGCGCCGCGACATGGTTGCCGGCGAAGGCGCAGCCCATGCACAACAGGATCAGCACCGCGAGGTGACGGGGAAACGGGGTGGGGGTGTCGGCAGAGGAGCGGGTCATGGCAGATATCTCAAAGGCGGGACGCCGAGGCGGATAGGCTTCGGACAATTTTTAGTTATAGGTTGTCGTACGACTTGGGTCTTGTACCGAAACAGACGCAAAGAGACAAGTCTCGAATCCCGAGGGCGTGCACCGTCAACCTCGAGCCGTGGACACCCCGCGTCGTGGGGCAAGGGGTGCAGAGGGCCTGACTTTCCGCGGATACCGACGCGTCCATCGGCGATTTGCTGTACAACAACTGACCGCTGCGTTGTTTTCCGCTCCGGTCCATCTGACCTTCTCACGGAGCGACCCATGCGCCTGGCCGATTTCATCGAGCACAATATCGAACCGATCCTCCAGGCTTGGGAAGATTTCGCCAGGACCATAACGCCGGCTTCGATCGGCATGGATTCGGTGGCACTGCGCGACCATGCCGAGCAAATGTTGCGGGCCATCGCCATTGACTTGCGCACCGCCCAGACCACCGAGGAGCAGATCGCCAAATCCCACGGCGACGCCCCGGCGACGGATGTCGAAACCGCGGCCGAAACCCACGCCGTCATTCGCCAGTCCTCCGGTTTCACCGTGGAACAGATGGTCTCGGAATACCGTGCGCTACGCACCAGTGTGTTGATGCTGTGGATGCCGCAGGCCCCGTTGCAGCAAGAGCAGGCGATGTCCGATGTGATTCGCTTCAACGAGGCCGTGGACCAGGCCTTGGCGGAGTCCGTCGTGAGCTACTCGGGGGCGGTGGATGCGGCGCGCAATATGTTTCTCGGGATCCTCGGGCATGATCTGCGCAGCCCGTTGGGTGCCATCCTGCTGGGCTCTGAAGTGCTCCTGCGCGCGGGCGACCTGCCTGCCAAGGCCACCAAGATTTCTTCGCGCATCTACACCAGTGTCAAGCGTGCCAACAAGATCGTCGGCGATCTGCTGGATTTCACCCGCACCCAGCTGGGGGCCGGCATACCGGTGCAGCGCTTCAGGGGAGACCTGGTCGCGGCGTGCGAAGGCATGGTGGAGGAGGCGCGCGCCTACCATCCGGAAAGCACCATCCTCTTCGAACCGCGTGGTGCCCTCGACGGGATGTTCGACCCGGCGCGAATGGAGCAGGTGTTCTCCAACCTGATCGGCAATGCCGTGCAGCATGGGACAGAAGGCGCACCGATCACGGTTTCCCTGAGCCGGGAAGGGGATGAAGGGGTCATTGCGATCAATAACCAAGGCAAGATCATTGAAAAAGATGCCCTTGCCAGCATTTTCAATCCCCTGGTCCGTCAACTGCGCAGCGGTGACATGCAATACGGACCCACGGCTGGCCTGGGGCTGGGACTTCACATCGCCTCGGCGATCGTATCGGCCCACCAGGGCACTATCGAGGTACATTCCCAAGCGCGGGCCGGCACTACGTTCACTGTACGCATCCCGCTCAGCCAGGCTTGAGGCGTATGGCGGGACGCAGGATATTAACTTGTACGATGTCTTATCACGCGGTAAAACTGGCGTCCCCGTCCAATAATAATTAACGGAGACGTACGATGGATGCTTCACAACCTTCAATCACCGATCAGCAGCGCCGGCTCTTCCTGAAAAAATCCCTGGTGGTCTCGGCCGCCGCCGCCACCCTGGGGAACCTGCCCGGGCTCACCCAGGCCGAGCCGTTGAGCCAACGGTATCCGGACCCCCTGGTGAATGTCCTAGACCCCAGCTTCATGGACCTGCGCATTTTCAACGCCAGTGTGGAAAAGCTCGCCACCGGCCTGCGCTGGGCGGAAGGGCCGGTATGGATCGGCGATGGTCGCTACCTGCTGGTCAGCGACATCCCCAACAATCGCATCATGCGCTGGGATGAGGTTACGGGCAGCCTGTCGGTGTATCGCGAGAACGCCAACTTCTCCAATGGCATGTGTCGCGATCGCCAGGGACGGCTGCTGGTGTGCGAAGGGTCCACTACATCCAGCGAAGGCCGGCGCGTCACCCGTACCGAGCACAACGGTACGATCACCGTGCTGGCGGACAGTTTCGACGGCAAGCCTTTCAACTCGCCCAACGACATCGTCTGCAAACGCGATGGCTCGGTCTGGTTCACCGACCCACCGTTCCAGACCGGCAATAACTATGAAGGGCACAAGGTCACTCCCGTCCAGCCTCATGCGGTCTATCGCATCGATGGCGAGACTGGCAAGGTCAGCCGGGTGATCGATGACTTGGCGGGCCCCAACGGCCTGTGCTTTTCCCCGGACGAAAAAATCCTCTACGTGGTCGAAGGCCGGGCCAAGCCCAACCGCCTGGTCTGGGCGATCACGGTCAAGGACGATGGCACCCTGGGGGAGCGCCGCAAGCATATCGAGGGCTTGGATTACGCGGCCATCGACGGACTCAAGTGCGACGAGAGCGGCAACCTCTGGTGCGGTTGGGGCGGTAACGGCGACCCCAGGGCCGACCTGGAGAAACTCGACGGCGTGCGGGTGTTCGATCCGCAAGGCAAGGCCATCGGGCATATTTCCCTGCCGGAGCGCTGCCCCAATGTGTGCTTCGGCGGACGTGAGGGCAACCGGCTGTTCATGGCTGGCAGCCACTCGCTGTACTCGCTGTTCGTGAACACCCGGGGTGCGACGTTCGCCTGAAGTCCAGGCATCGCGGATCGGTTGTCGCAGGCGCCACTTGCCGAGCCCGACGGCGACCTCTCGTTCATCGATCGGTCGCCGACTGGAGCGCGCAGCTCCATAGCTCCACAGCCGGTCGAGCCTGGCTAGCCGGTCCCAGCCAATGGCTCATCGGCTGGCAGTGTCCGGCATGACACAGCTGGTAGTCACCGGCTTGGGGCGTGCGCCCCAGCTTCAGCGGTTGCAGCGGTGGCAGTTGGCGATGGAAGCGCCAACTGCCATTTGCCAGCCGGGCACCTTCGGGAATTTCCATGCCGGCCCCATTGCCCTTGACCCTGGCCTCGCCCAGGACCAGGCCTTCTTCTGTGATGTGATAGTCCTCTTCCCAGCGGATCTTTTCGATGGTGTGATCCCAGGCCAGCGTGAAGTCGCGCAGCTCCAGTTGCGCCCAGACTGCGCCGGAGAGTCCCAGGCATAGGCCAATCAAGCCAAGGCCCGCCCGACACGGCGGGCACGCCAGAGGTGTTGGCCGATCAACAGCGCACCCAGGACAAAGCCGATTTCATCGGTCAGCGGCAGCGCCACCACCAGCAGTGCGCCGGCGGCAAAACAGGCCAGCCGTTCCAGGAGGGGCATCTTCTGTTGCAGGAAACCGGTGGATGCCATTCCCCACAGGCCGACGGCGAGCAGTGTCTTGACCAGCATGTAGGCGGTCATCCACAAGTTGTCGCCCTGAAGCATCAGCGCCGGGTTGTAGACCGTCATGAACGGTATGACGAAACCGGCGAGGGCGATACGTACGGCCCAGAAGCTGATCTTCAGGCCGCTTTCCCTGGCAATGGGCGCGGCGGCGAAGCAGGCCAGGGCCACCGGCGGTGTCAGGTCGGCGAGAATGCCGAAGTAGAATACGAACATGTGTGACACGATCAGCGGCACCCCTAGCTCCAGCAAGGCGGGCGCGGCGATCGAGCTGGTGATGATGTAGTTGGGAATGGTCGGGATGCCCATGCCCAGCACCAGGCAGGTGAGCATGGTCAGGATCAGTGACAGCAGGAGGTTGTCCTTGCCGATGGCGAGGATGTAACCCGCAAAAGTGGACGCGACGCCGGTCAGGGAAACCACGGCGATGATGCTGCCGACCAGGGCGCAGGCGATTCCTACCGGCACGGCGTGGCGGGCACCGTCGACCAGGGCATGCAAGCAGATGACCAGGGTTTCCCGGGTGCCTTGCATGAACCAGCAGGCCATCATCAATACAGCGATGACTGCAAAGACGATACCGATCCCCAACTGGAAAAAACCGACGCAGAAAATACCCAGCGCGACCCAGAACGCACAGCGCAGGGCATAGTTCGAGACTTTCAGGATGATCGCCGAGCCGAGGATCACGATAGCCGTCAATGCCAACCCCACCATGCCGGAAAACAGTGGTGTGCGTCCGGAAAAGAGCAGGTAGACCAGCACCGCGAGCGGGATCAGCAGATACCAGTTCTCCTTGACCGCGCTCCAGGCGCTCGGGCATTGGTCCTTGGGCAGGCCTTTGAGATCGGAGCGTTTGGCCTCCAGGTGCACCATCCAGAATACCGAGCCGAAATACAGGCATGCCGGTATCAAGGCCGCCTTGGCAATTTCCACGAAGGGCACGTTGATGGTCTCGGCCATGATGAACGCCACGGCGCCCATCACCGGTGGCATGATCTGGCTGCCCATGCTGGCCGTCGCTTCCACGCCACCGGCGAACGCAGCCTTGTAGCCGAAGCGCTTCATCAACGGGATGGTGAACTGCCCGGTGGTCACCACATTGGCGATGCCCGAACCGGTGATGGTGCCCATCAATGCCGATGACACCACCGACACCTTCGCCGGGCCGCCCAGCTTGTGGCCGAACAGGCCCATGGAAAAGTCGGTGAACAGTTTGATCATGCCGGCCTTTTCCAGGAAGGCGCCGAACAGGATGAAAAGGAAGATATAGGTGGCCGATACATAGGTCGGCGTGCCGTAGAGCCCTTCGGTACCAAACGCCAACTGGTTGATGATCTGGTCCAGGCCATAACCGCGATGGGCCAGGTCGCCCGGCAGGTATTCGCCGAACAGGCCATAGGCCAGGAACAGGCCGCAGATGATCGGCAGCGCGATGCCCATCACGCGCCGTGCGGCTTCGAACACCAGGATGATCAGGAGACTGCCGATGACCATGTCGGTCGTGGTCAGGTCGCCGGAGCGCTGGATCAGGTCGGCTTCGAATATCCATTGGTATAGCGCCGTCGCCACGCTCGCCAGGCTCAAGGCCCAGGCCAGTGGCTGCCACGGTCGTTGTTTTCCGTAGGCCGGGTAGCTGAGAAATACCACCCACAATAGAAAACCAACATGCACAGCCCGTAATACGATGCTGGACACTGGGGAAAAGGCCGCCGTGATGATCTGGAATACGGAAAACAGCAGTGCCACGCAAAACAGGGCCTTGGGCCAATCCCGAGGATCTGCGGGGATGCCGTGCTGGTCTTCACTCATAGGTACCTGCCTGTTGTCTGCAGCGGGTGCGGAACGCAATGCTGCAACGGCGCGGTGCCATTGCAGCCCGGGAAACTACAGTGCGCCCACTTCCTTGTAGTAGCGCTCGGCACCGGGGTGCAGGGCGATCGGCAGGTTCTTCGCGGCGTTTTCGAGGGAAATGTCCTTGGCTGCCGAATGGGAGGTGCCCAGGCGATTGAGGTTGTCGAACAGCAGCCTGGTCATTTGATAAGCCACTTCGTCCGGCACGTCCTCGCGAGTCACCAGGATGTTGGTGATGGCAACAGTGGGCACTGCGTCGGCCTGTCCGTCGTAGGTATTGGCGGGGATCTGGGCACTCTGGTAAGCCGGGTTGCCTATTTTTCCTACCACATCGACCGGAATCGACACGTAGTTCAACGCCATCGTCGACGCCAGGTCGCGAATGGCCGCCATGCCCAGGCCGGAGGATTGCAGCGTGGCATCCAACTGGCGGTTCTTGATCAGGTCCACCGACTCGGCGAAGGGCAGGTACTGCACCTTCATATCGTCGTACGTCAGGCCCGCGGCCTTGAAGATCGCCCGGGCATTGAGCTCGGTGCCGGATTTCGCCGCGCCGACCGAAACGGTCTTGCCCTTGAGATCGGCCAAGGTCTTGATGCCCGACTCCTGGCTGGCGACGATCTGGATGTAGTTGGGGTAGGCTCCGGCGATGGCCCGCAACTTGGTCAAGGGGGCCTTGAAGCCAGCGTCTTCCACGCCATTGCTGGCGTCCGCCACCGAATCGCCCAGGGCAAAGGCCAATTCCCCGCGTCCGGCTTGGAGCAGGTTCAGGTTCTCCACCGAAGCCTTGGTAGCCTGGACCGAAGTCTTGGAATCCTTGATGCCGCTGCTGTAGATCTGGGAGAGCCCGACCCCGATCGGGTAATAGACACCGCTGGTGCCCCCGGTCAGTATGTTGATGTACACCGGGGCTGCGTAGGCCGTGCTGGCCACCATCAAGGCTGCGGCGGTGGCCAGGGAGATGAAGTGCTTGTTGATTTGCATGGGGAGACTCTCCGTCTTGTTATGGCTTTATGCAGAGTCTTTCCACTGTAGTTGAAACGGGCCTGATGGCGAGTCGATAAAGCCCATGTGCCTGGTCAGGTCATACCGGAACCTGGCGCCGCACTGCTGCCGCGCACCGTCAACTCGAACGGCAGCAGCACATGCCGCTGTGGGATGGGCTTGTTCTCGATCAGGGCGATCAGCATGTCCACGGCCATCTGGCCGAAGGTTTCGGCCGGTTGGGAAATGGTGGTCAGGGGCGGATCGCAATACGCCGCGAAAGGGATGTCGTCGAACCCCACCAGAGAAATGTCCTCGGGCACCCGCAGGCCCGTCTGCTTGATGCGCTTGAGGGCGCCGATGGCCATCTCGTCGTTTTCGCAGAACAGCGCACTGGGGCGCTCGGCCAGTGCGAGCATCGCGCCGGCACCCTCGAATCCGGCCTTGAGGGTGAAGTCGCCATGGCAGATCAGCTCGGGGTCGATGGCGATGCCGGCGTCGTGCAAGGCGTCCTGGTAACCGGCCACGCGGTCGAGGGTCAACGGACTGCTGCGCGGCCCCTTGATGATGCCGATGCGGCGGTGGCCGAGCCCGAGCAAGTATTCGGTCATGGCCCGGGCGGCGCTGCGGTTGTCCAGGCTGATGGTGGGGTAGGAAGCGCCCTTGACCACTTCGCAGGCGTTGACCAGGGGCAGCGGGTCGGTGCCGGGGGGCAGTGATACGAAAGGGTCGCAGGCGCGCAGTTGTATGACCCCATCGGCCTGATGGGCGTAGACCAGCGCGGCAAAGGTCTGCTCGATGTCTTCCCGGCCCTGGGTGTCGCACAGCAGCAATCGGTAACCCGCCGCCTGCGCCGCCTGTTGGGCGCCGCTGATGACCCGGGCGAAAAAGGTATTGGCAATGGTCGGGACCAGGATCACCAGGTTACCGGTTCGCCGGGACCGAAACTGCACGGCCATCAGGTTCGGTCGATAGCCGGCCTGTTCCACCGCCGCGTTCACCTTGTCCCGCGTCTGGGGCAGCACCCGCTCCGGGGATTTCAGCGCTCTGGACACCGTGGCCACGGAAACGCCAGCCAGCCGGGCCACTTCACGAATATTGGACAAACGCACCTCGACGCAGCGCCAGGAAATAGGGGCACGGCTGCGCAGCTTACCGCAGGTTGGACGGCGCACAAACGTCCGGGGGGCGTCCCTCCTGGATTTGACACGGCACGAAACCGGGCCTAGATTCGGCCATGATGTAACCGGTTACATCCCATATCAATCCTGCATGAGAGCGTCGTGATGAACCCTGTGGCACCCAAAATAAGAATGGGCTTCGTGGGCGGTGGAGAGGGCGCTTTCATCGGCCAGGCCCATCGCCAGGCCGCCGGCCTGGACGGCGGCTTCGAACTGGTGTGCGGTGCGTTCAGCCGCGACCCCCATAACAACCGGCAGACCGGCGCGTCCCTGGGGCTGCCCGCCTCCCGTTGCTATCACGACTGGCAGCAAATGCTCGATGCCGAAGCGGTGCTGCCTCTGGATCAGCGCATGGAACTGCTGGTGATCGTCACCCCCAATCACCTCCATGCCCCCATTGCCAGCCAGGCACTGAAGGCCGGTTTCCATGTGTTCAGCGAAAAACCCGCCGGGCTGAACCTCAAGCAATTGCTGGCGCTCAAGGACGATCTGCGAGGCAGCCGCTGCCTCTACGGTCTGGCCCACACCTACCTGGGCTATCCCATGGTCTGGCAGGCCCGGGAAATGGTGCGCTCGGGTGTCATCGGCAGGGTGCGCAAAGTGTTCGTCGAGTATCCCCAGGGCTGGCTCAGCCAGGACCTCGCCGGGCAAGGCAACAAGCAGGCCGAGTGGCGCGACGACCCGGCCCGGTCCGGGCTGGGCGGTTGCATCGGGGACATAGGCACCCATGCGTTTTCCCTGGCGGAGTTCGTCGCGGACCAGCCGATCCAACATCTGTGCGCCGCGTTGGGCACCCATGTCCCAGGTCGGCAACTCGATGACGATGTCGCCATGTTGTTCCGGATGGAAGGCGGCGCCAGTGGCGTGTTGCTGGCCAGCCAGGTCTGCAGCGGTGAAGAGAATCCGCTGAAGATCCGCGTCTATGGCGACAAGGGCGCCCTGGAATGGCGCCAGGAAGAACCTTCGAGCCTGATTCATCGTGCCGTCGACCAACCCTTGCGCATCCTGCGCAGTGGTGTCGGCCAGCCTTGGCTGAGCGAAGCGGCGACGCGACGCATGCGTTTGCCGGCCGGGCACCCCGAGGGCTACCTGGAAGCCATGGCGAACCTCTATGGCGATTTCGCCCGGGCCATTCGCGAGCGGGTCGAAGGCCCCGACGTGCCTGGCGTACCCGGCATCGAGACCGGCCTGCGCACCATGGCATTCATCGAGGCCGCCATCATCAATCATCGCGGCGAGGCGAAGTGGACCGCGCTGGAAACCGGAGAATCGCTGTTGTGAAAACCACCGAAGAAACACCGATGGGCCTGCGCGGGCCGGCTATTTTCCTGGCCCAGTTCATGTCCGACGAGACACCGTTCGACTCGTTGGCGAACATCGCCCGGTGGGCCGCCTCGCAAGGCTACAAGGCCATCCAGTTGCCGACCCTGGGCACGCGCTACATCGACCTGGCCCGGGCCGCCGAGAGCCAGGATTATTGCGATGAGCTCAAGGCCACCTGCGCCCAGGCCGGGGTCGAAATCAGTGAGTTGTCGACGCACCTGCAGGGGCAACTGGTGGCGGTGCACCCGGCGTTCGACGCGCTGTTCGATGACTTCGCCCCGGCCCACCTGCGCGGCCAGCCCCAGGCGCGGACCGAGTGGGCCATCGAGCAACTGAAGCTAGCCGCCCGGGCCAGCCGGCGCCTGGGACTCAAGGCCCACGCGACCTTTTCCGGTGCGCTGCTGTGGCCCTATATGTACCCGTGGCCACAGCGCCCGTCCGGGCTGGTGGAACAAGGGTTCGCCGAGCTGGCCCGGCGCTGGTTGCCGATCCTCGATCGCTTCGACGAGGCCGGCGTGGACCTGTGCTACGAGATCCATCCCGGCGAAGACCTGCACGATGGCGCCTCCTTCGAACGCTTCCTGGAAGCGGTGGACCATCATCCTCGGGCAGCCATCCTCTACGACCCCAGCCACCTGTTGCTGCAGCAGATGGACTACCTGGGCTTCATCGACCGCTATCACGAACGCATCCGCATGTTCCACGTCAAGGACGCCGAGTTCCGCCCCGATGCTCGTTCCGGTGTCTACGGCGGCTATCAGGGCTGGGTCGATCGACCCGGCCGATTCCGCTCCCTGGGCGACGGACAGATCGACTTCGGATCGATCTTCAGCAAGTTGACCCAATACGATTTCAACGGCTGGGCGGTGCTGGAGTGGGAGTGCTGCCTGAAGGATTCGCAGCAGGGCGCCGCCGAAGGCGCGGCGTTCATCCAGCGGCACATGATCAGCAAGACCCGCAAGGCGTTCGACGATTTTGCCGGCGTTACGGCGGACGAAGAATCCAATCGGCGGCTGCTGGGCCTATTGAAATAGACCTGCACCCGTGTGGTGAGGGCGCTCACGCCCGCTGGAGCGCGAAGCGGTCCCAGGCCTGACACTTCGGCGTGTCAGGCTCATGGAGTCCATGGCCTCGGGCCCGCTTCGCAGCGCAGCGGGGATAGATCCCCTCGCCATCGGGAGCTTGCCTGGCTCCAGAGGGGTTATGAACTGGATAAACCCATGGCCTGGTTGCTTAACGGTCCTTTTACAAAAACAACAATCAGAACGGTGACGGTCATGACCACGATGAATGCACGCCTGAGCGTGATGATGTTTTTTCAGTTCTTTATCTGGGGAGGCTGGTTCGTCACCCTGGGGACCTTTCTCTCCAACACCCTCGGCGCCAGCGGCGGGCAGGTCGGCATGGCGTTCTCCACCCAGTCCTGGGGGGCGATCATCGCGCCGCTGGTGATCGGCCTGATCGCCGACCGTTATTTCAACGCCGAACGCATCCTCGCGGTGCTGCACCTGATCGGCGCGGTGCTGCTGTACCAGCTGTATGGCGCGGCGCAATTCGGCGAGTTCTATCCGTATGTGCTGGCGTACATGGTGGTCTACATGCCGACGCTGGCCCTGGTCAATTCCGTGGCGTTTCGCCAGATGCGCGACCCGGCGCTGGAGTTCTCGCGCATCCGGGTCTGGGGCACCCTGGGCTGGATCGTCGCGGGGGTGGTGATCAGCTTCGTGTTCGCCTGGGACTCGCGTGAGTCCATCGCCGCGGGCGGACTGCGCAATACTTTCCTGATGGCGGCCATTGCCTCGCTGGTCCTTGGGCTCTACAGCTTCACCCTACCGGCCACGGCGCCGCTGGAGGAGCAGGCCGGCGGTGGCGGCATCAAGCAACTGCTGGGACTGGACGCGCTGGGACTGTTGAAGGACCGCAGCTACCTGGTGTTCTTCATGGCCTCGATCCTGATCTGCATCCCCTTGGCGTTCTACTACCAGAACGCCAACCCGTTCCTGGCCGAAACCGGCATGGCCAACCCCACGGCGAAGATGGCCATCGGGCAGGTGTCCGAAGTGCTGTTCATGCTGCTGCTGCCACTGTTCATCCAGCGCTTCGGCATCAAGCTGGCGCTGTTGGTGGGGATGCTGGCGTGGGCGTTGCGCTATGTGTTGTTCGCCTACGGCAACAACGGGGACCTGGCATTCATGCTGTTCACCGGCATTGCGCTGCACGGCATCTGCTATGACTTCTTTTTCGTCTCGGGGCAGATCTACACCGACGCCAAGGCGCCCAAGCACCTGCGCAGTTCGGCCCAGGGGTTGATCACCCTGGCGACCTATGGGGTGGGGATGCTGATCGGCTTCTGGGTGGCGGGGCAGGTGACCGATCGCTTCGTCGTGGATGCAGGCCACGATTGGAACAGCATCTGGCTGTTCCCGGCCGGTTTCGCGTTGGTGGTGCTGGTGTTCTTCCTGCTGACCTTCAGTGGCCGGCAAGCGCTGGCGGCGACCTCGAAGGCATGAGGCCGGGCGGGACGTCGGTCATTTATGGCTGACGTCCAGCTTGGTGTAGGTCACTTTCCCGCCTTCGCTGGCGTTGCCGACGTTGTCCAGGGTGTAGACACCGGCCTTGAAGTAGAAGTCATAGGGATGCCAGGACGAGTCCAGCTTCACCTGCTTGCCGACGTTGTTGACCAGTACGGTGAGCTTGCCTTGCTTGTCCATCTGCAGCGAGTAGTTGAAGACTTTGTTCAGGGCCACGTTGGGTACGCTGAAGAGCACGGGGCTCTTCTTGTCCTTGGGTTTGACCCGGTACTCCACATCCACATTGCCCTTGCCCTTGGCGTAGCGGTACACCAGTTTCAAGAGCGGCGTAGGGGCATCCTTGGCGTGGATCTGCGCCACCACCACGCGACCTTCGGAAGGCACCTGGTTCACCGCCAGCGTGCCCTTGAGGGTATTGATGCCGCTGTTGTAGCGCCAGTTGCGCAGCTTGCCGTCCTTGCCGGTTTCCCGCAGCTCGGAGCGCGGGAATTCGCTCTTGCCGGTATGGGAACCGGTCACCGGCGCCCAGAACACGATGCGTTCGCCGCTGCGGTTGAAGTACTTGTTCTGCAGGCTCGGCATGGCCTTGGTGTGCACCACTTGCGCCGGGGTCTGCACGGGAAGGGTGATGTTCCAGACAGTCAGGTCAATCATGATCGGGTACTCCCATGGAGTCGGCCGTGGTCTCGGCCGTAATGGCAAATTTGCCTTCCATGGCACAGTGTCCATGTTATCGACCCAGGCCTGTTTCGCTGGAGAGGCACCTGACGGATGGCTCTGCACCGAGCCTTGCCGGCGTTTTCGCGGGTTGGCGTGACTGATGTCAAACTGAAGTCGATGGGGTAGAGTACGCGCCGCCCGAGAGATGGATCCCGGGCGTTATCCCATGGAGTAGTTGATGAAGCATTTCAGCAAAGTTGTCGCCGGCGCATTGTTGGGCCTGGTCCTGGCGGGTTGCACCGGTACCGCGATGAAGACCCAGCAGTACGACAGCAGCCAGTACACCGTTGTCGGTCACAGTGAAGCCAAGGCCACTGGCCTGCTGTTGTTCGGTTTCATCCCGATTCGCCAGAACAACCGCTTCGTGCGTGCCCAGGATGCGGCGATCAAGGCCAAGGGCGGCGACGCCATGATCAACACCCAAGTGCAGGAAAACTGGTTCTGGGCCTGGGTCCTGACCGGCTACACCACTTCGGTGTCCGGCGACGTGGTCAAGCTGAAGAACGTTCAGTAAAGACCCACGCTCGCAAGGTCAGAGCCCTGACCCGTGGCGAGGGAGCCAGCTCTCGCTCTCCCTCGCCACAAAGCGGATTACCTTCCTCCCACCACCATGTGACTGAAAGGCTCCACATACGCCTGCAGCGTCACCAGCCCGCCCACCAGGATCGCCAGCACCACCGAGTGGAAAAACACATACCGCAGGATTTCCCCTTCGTGGCCGTACCAGCGTGTGGCGGTTGAAGCGACCACGATCGACTGGGCGTCCACCATCTTGCCCATGACCCCGCCGGAACTGTTGGCAGCGGCCATCAGCACCGGGCTGATCCCCAGCTGTTCCGCCGTCACCCGCTGCAAGCCCCCGAACAGCACGTTGGACGCCGTGTCCGAACCGGTCAGCGCCACGCCGAGCCAGCCCAGCAAGGTGCCGAACATCGGGTAGAAAATGCCCGTGGCCGCAAAGGCCAGGCCCATGGTGGCGTCCAGCCCGGAATAACGGGTGAGGAATCCCAACGCCAGCATCGCCACGATGGTAATCAGCGAATAGCGCACCACCCACAGCGTTCGCAGGTATTGGCGCACCAGTTGCGGGATGGAATAGCCCATCAGCAGGCCGCCGAGAATGGCCGCCAGGAAGATGCCGCTGCCGGTGGCGGTGAACCAGTTGAACTTGTAGACCGCTTCTTCGGTTTTTGGCTGGGGCACCACCGGCGGGACTTTTTCGATCTGCTGGTGGATGGTGCCGAAGGTCAGCAGGGGCGAGAAGACCGGATTGGCTTCGCGCATCGGCTTGCCCTGGGGGTCGAGCCGGACCGACTGGGTCTGCGGATCGATGGCCGGGCGGGTATCGAACAGGTTCTTGAAACCCTGGGTGCCCCAGGCGAACACGAAGACCGTGAGGATGATCCATGGCATCCAGGCTCGCAGCACGGCGGGGCGGGTGTCGCTGGCGAAAGCGCCGCTGGCCGCCGGTTGCTGTTGCTCGCTGGCGTCGATCTTCGAGTCATCGTGCCGGCCCGACAGCGCCGCCGAGGTGTGCACCGTGGCCGGTTTCCAAACCTTGAGGAAACCGGTCAGGCACGCCATGGAAATCAACGCGGCAATCACATCCACCAGCATCGGCCCATGGTAGTTGGAGACCAGGAACTGCGGGATGGCGAAGCTGACGCCGGCCACCAGGATCGCCGGCCACACCTCAAGCATCTTGCGCCACCCGGCGAACGCCCAGATCAGCCAGAACGGCACGATCACCGAGAAAAACGGCAACTGCCGACCGACCATCATCGACAGCTCCATTTCATCCAGCCCGGTGACCTTGGCAAGGGTGATGATGGGCGTGCCCAGGGCGCCGAACGCCACCGGCGCGGTGTTGGCGATCAAGGCCAGCCCGGAGGCGGCCAATGGCGAAAAACCCAGCCCGATCAGGATCGCACCGGTCACCGCCACCGGCGTGCCGAAGCCCGCCGCGCCCTCGAAGAACGCCCCGAAACAGAAGGCGATCAGCAGCAGTTGCAGGCGTCGGTCATCGGTGATGCGGGCCAGGGAGTCCTGCAGCACCTTGAACGAGCCGTTTTCGGTGGTCAGTCGGTGCAGGAAGATGATGTTGAGCACGATCCAGCCGATGGGCAGCAGGCCGTTGGCGGCACCATAGAGCGCCGCTGAACCGGCCATGTCGGCCGGCATGCCGAAGGCGAAGATCGCGATGAGCAGCGCCGAGGCCAGGGCATACAATGCCGCCAGGTGCGCCTTGATATGAAAGAACGCCAGAGACGCCAGCATCACCACCACCGGAACCGCCGCCAGGATCGTCGACAGCACCGCATTACCGAAGGGATCGTAGACTTGTTGCCAAACCATGTTCCACCTCTGCTTTTTATTGTTGGAAGTGCAGGCCCCGGGGGGATTGGCACAAGAGTATAGGCGGGTATTGGCGGGGGGATTGGCGCGCGGGCGAGGGGCAGGCTCCAAGGGGAGGCCAGCGCCCTTGCCGCAAGTGGTGTGCTGGCCAGCGCAGGTCAGCGCTCACCTTCCTCCTGGCGAAGTCCGAGACTCAAGCCGTCGCAGCTTTGCGACCAGGCGACCAGCCAGTCGGGCATGGCCGGCGACTGTTCGGCCAGGCCCAGCTCGCGGACGAATTCAGTCGGCGCCAGGGTGCCTTTGGCTGAGCGGAACAGGCCTCGCATGATCACCACCCCGACCACACGTCCCCGGCTGATGAAACGGTGCTCCATGAAGGTCCATTTTTCGTCCCAGCCGAGCATGCGGGTGTGTACCTCGAACGCTTCGAACAACTTCAATTCCCGCCTGAATTTGCCCCACACATCCCCCACGATCGGCACCGCCCGGTTGCGCAACGCCACCCTGTAGGCGCCGCTGCGCAGCACGTAATCCATGCGTCCCACATCGGCCAGGGTGAAATAACGCCCGTTGGTGACGTGGCGATTGAGGTCCAGGTCCAGCGGCCACACGCGCATGCGCACCACCGTAGTACCCAAGGGCGCCGCGGGCTTGCGCCACGGGCGGCGGAACAGCATCAGCAACAGTCGGAACCAGAGATTCATAAGTACGCCGTGAACAAGGAAAACGGCGCACTTTAGCCTCCGCGCAGGGGGCGGGCTAGGTGCGTAACTGACGAATTGCGTGGGAAACGCGCATTTGAGATATGTTCGGGATATTTGCGGCGAGAGGGCGATGTTTCGCTCAATCCCCTCGCCACAAAGCGTTTTGCAGGTCCACGAACGTTCTTTGCCGCTCAGCCCTTGGCCGCCATCGCCGTCACTTCCACCCGCATTCCCTCGACCGCCAGCGAAGCCACGCCCACTGCCGCCCGGACCGGCCATGGCTTGGTGAAGAAGCGTTTGTAGACTTCGTTGAAAGCCGCGCGATCGGCCATGTCGGTGAGGTAGATGGTCAGGTGCAGCACGCGGTCCATGGAGCTGCCGGCACGCTCCAGCGCGGACTTGAGGGCCTGCAGCGTGCATTCGCTCTGCAGCGTGATGTCCCCCAGTTCAAGGCTGCCGTCGGCGCGGGTCGGGATCTGGGTGGACACCAGCAGGCCGCCGAAGCCGGCGACGTCGGACGAAATGGAATCCGCATCCGGGTCGGGAGTGAACGTGATGTCTGGGTGGGTCATGCGGCGCCTCATGAGTTAGGAAAAGACGCCGCAGTTTACCGCCCAATGCCGCCTCGTTCCCGGATTCCTTTATCCCGAGGACCAACCGTTCTGCCTGGGTCAAAGATTGCCCTGGACCTGGGCGGACATCGCCGGTTCAAGGTGCGGTTCCACGCCGTTCAGGCGCTCGGCCAATTGTTGCGCCTGCTCCCAGCCGAACTCCGGGTCCAACCAATCGAGCGCGTCTTCGGTGCCCAAGGCCAGTACGCACTGCTGTTGGCTGGCGATATCGCCATAGGTCACCAGGCTCAGGCCGTCACAGCCCAAGGGGGTTTCGCTGGCCTGGGCCAGGGCCGCAAGGAAAATCGGGGCCGAATGCCGGGACGTCGTGTACGTGAGGCGTTGTGCCTGGCTTGAGGAGGGGACCTGCGTCTCGTACCAGCCTTCCACGGGAACCAGTACGCGGCCTTCGCGCTTGATCGCGTCGAAGACCTTGGAACGCATCACCAGATGCAGCGGCAGATGCGTCAGGGGCGGCATCGTTCCCACTGACCAGATGGGTGACCAGCCCCAGCGAACCTTGATGGACTCCAAGTGACCGCCGCGACGACGAATGGCGCTGACCTGCATGTTCGGCTTGATCAGGCTGTGCCGCTCCGGTGGCCTGACGGGTGTCGTCCGAAACAGGTCCATGCGTGTCAGGTGCGTATCGATACGTTCGCCGGGAGTGTCTCGCTGGGCAAAATACGCCAGGGAGTCCTTTGAGCAAACGTGCTGAACAAAACCGTCACACATAGTGAAAACTCCCTGGAGTGAAGCGCAAAGGACCCTCGATGCGCCTGACGAGTCCCGATTGTCCAAGCGCGCCGTCATTGCTTTCAGTGGGGCCATGTAAGTCCGAGCCGTGGGCCGATGCTTGGTTCGAAAATCCTCGTGACGGGGAGACGAGCGGCGGTCCGTGCCTCCTGGGCCTGCCGCCGTCTCGGTGCGTAACGGCTTGCCCTGGCACGGGCAATGGAAAAATACTGGCAGGTCTCTGCCAACCACCGGGCTGCTCATGACTGACACACCAATTGAAATTTCCCAGCAAATCACCCGTGCTCTCCAGGTGCTGGCGGCTCATCTCGGCGATGGACTGCAAGCCGTCTACCTGTTCGGTTCCGCGGTGGACGGCGGGTTGCAGCCCGGCAGCGACATCGACCTGCTGGTGATCGTCCACCAGCCACTGCCGCAATCGCTGCGGCACGGGTTGATGAGTGATCTGCTATCGGTATCGGCCTGGCCGCCGACCGAGTCATTGCGGCCGCTGGAGGTGACGGTGGTCGCCCAAGCGGCGCTGGTGCCGTGGCGCTATCCGCCGGTGCGCGAGTTGCAGTTCGGCGAATGGCTGCGCGAGGACTTGCAGGCCGGGTATTTCGAACCGCCCATGGCCGATCACGACCTGGCGATCCTGCTGACCAAGGCCAGGCAGCACAGCGTCTGTCTGCTCGGGCCCGCGGCCACCGCGATCATCCAGCCGATACCCGAGGCCGACTTGCTGCGGGCGCTCTATGACACCACCACGCAATGGAATGAAGACGCCGATTGGCAGGATGAACAATGCAATGTGGTGCTGGCCCTGGCTCGCATCTGGCTGACCCTCGCCACGGGCCACATCGTTCCCAAGGACGGGGCAGCGACATGGCTGCTCGAGCGTTTGCCCTTGGCCCATCGGCCTGTACTTGAAACGGCCCGGGCGGTCTACCGGGGGCAGGCCCGGGATGACCTGGCCAGCCGACCCCGGCAGGTTGCGGCGTTCGTGTGTCACGCCCGGTCGGAGATCGACCGGCTCTATTCGCGGTCGCTCAGCGGCCCCGGTTCTGATTGATGAAATCCACGAACGCCCGCAACGGCGAGGGCAGGTAGCGGCGGCCGGGGTAGTAGAGAAACGGTCCGGTAAAGCCCTGCCACCAGGGTTCGAGCACCGGCTCCAGGGCGCCGCTGTCCAGGTAGGGGCGGAGCCAGTCTTCGAACAGATAGACGATGCCCAGCCCGTCCACCGCGGCCTGCACCGACAGGTCCACCGCACCGCCAATGCGAGTGATCAACGGGCCGCTCGGATCGACGCTGACGGTTTCGCCGTCACGCTCGTACTCCCACAACGGCATGGCGCCGCTGGGGAACTTGCCCCGCAGGCAGGCGTGTTCCAGCAAATCCCTTGGGTGCTCGGGACGCCCCCTGGCATCGAGGTATGCCGGCGAGGCGGCGGTTGCGAAGCGCTGCAAGCGTGGGCCAATGGGCAGGGCGATCATGTCCTGCTCCAGGCGCTCGTCGTAGCGAATGCCCGCATCACACCCGGCCGCCAGCATGTCGACGAAGCTTTCTTCGGTGATCACTTCCAGGCGAATGTCAGGGTAGCTCTTCAGAAACGGTGTGATGATGGACGGCAGCACCAGGCGTGCGGCACTGACCGGTACGTTCAGCCTGAGGGTGCCGGAAGGGCGGTCGCGAAAATCGTTGACCACATCCAGGGCGGACTCGACCTCGCCCAAGGCCGGCACGATGCGTTCCATCAAGCGGGCGCCGGCCTCGGTCGGCACCACGCTGCGGGTGGTGCGGTTGAGCAGGCGGACACCGAGCCGGCTTTCCATCCGGCGTACGGCATCGCTGAGGCTGGAAGCGGACTTGCCGCTGGCCCGCGAGCCTTCTCGAAATCCCCCTGCATTGACCACGGCCACGAAGGCCAGCAGGTCCTGAATATCCGTCGCCATTGTTCTCTCCACCGTACAGCCCGTGCGGATTGCACCTGATTATCAGTGGAGTGGTCAACGCCTATAGTCGGCTTCAGGCAATCAATCCAAGGGGTACGAGATGAGCAAGGCAGACAAGGCAGGTCATTTTTCGTTGGGAGACCGTACGGTCAACCGCATGGGCTACGGTGCCATGCAACTGGCGGGGCCTCACGTGTTCGGGCCGCCGAAGGATCCGGCGGCGGCCATCGCCGTGCTGCGCGAGGCGCTCGCATCAGGGGTCAACCATATCGATACCGCTGACTTCTATGGGCCCCACGTCACCAACCGGCTGATCCGTGAGGCGCTGCACCCTTACGCCGAGGACCTGGTGATCGTCACCAAGGTGGGTGCCGTTCGTGGCGCCGACGCTTCCTGGAATCCCGCCGCGAGCCCGGCCGAGTTGACCCAGGCCGTCCACGATAATCTGCGCAACCTGGGTGTGGACGTATTGGACGTGGTCAACCTGCGGGCCTGGGGCGACATGCAGTCGCCCACGGAGGCGTCCATCGAAGAATCGTTCACCGCACTGGCCGAACTGCAGCGTCAAGGCCTGATCCGTCACCTGGGGTTGAGCAACGTCACGGCAGCGCAGGTCAAGCAGGCCCAGGGCATTGCCAGGGTGGTCTGCGTGCAGAACCACTACAACCTGACCCATCGCGGTGACGAGTCACTCATTGCCGACCTGGGCCGGCAGGGTATCGCCTACGTGCCGTTCTTCCCGTTGGGCGGTTTCACACCGCTGCAATCGGGCACCCTTTCGGCCGTAGCGGCGCGCCTGGACGCGTCACCGCTGTGCGTGGCGCTGGCGTGGCTGCTGCAACGTGCGCCGAACATCCTGCTGATTCCCGGTACGTCGTCGGTGGCGCACCTGCAGGAGAACCTCTCGGCGAGCGAGCTGCAGATCCCGGCGCCATTGCTGGCCGAGCTGGATGCCCTGGGCGAGGGCTCGAATTGACCGTACAGAGCCTAGGCAGGCTGGAACTCCAGCGTCTGGCCATCTTCCGGCACATGCAGTCGCGCTCCGAGCCCGGCTGTCATGGCGGCGTCGCGCAGTGCCTTTCGCGTGGTGGGGCAGTGGCTGATCGCTTCGAGGTGATTGGCGAGCACGGCTGCACCCGATAAACGGGTGAACTCGATGGCTTCCTCGATTCCCATGATGATATCGCCGCCCAAATCGAAGCGTGCGCCGCCGGCCGGAATCACACTGACCTGCGGTTGATGGCGCAGGACGAACTCGCGCACGGTGGGGGTGAGCACGGTGTCGCCGGCGAGGTACACACTGGGTTCACCGGGCAGCTCGATCAGGTAGCCGACGCCGTGTTCCATCAGTTTGCCCACCAGGCCACGGCCGTGGGTGCATCTGACGGAGCGAAGAGTGCCGTCCAGGAAGGACACGGGCCGCTCGTGGTCCTCGGCCAGCGGCTGGACATTCAAGCCCCGTTTGGCGAGGTAGCCGGCATCGTGGGGCGTGCAGATGACCGGGATCCGTTTTTCCCTCAGCCAGCGTTTCGCCGTGCGGTCAAGATGATCGAAATGGCCTTTCTGGCAATGCGTGATGAGGCAGTGAGTGACGCGCTCCAGGTCTTTTTCGGCAGAGGCTGGAAGCTCCACCAGCGGATTGCGCTGGGTGGCACCGAACAGGCGAAGCGGCGGCAGGGTGCCTTTGCCGGCCAGCATCGGGTCGACAAGCACGCGATACGGACCGGACTCCAGGATGATCGTGGCGTTGCGGATCTGTTGGATTTTCATGAAGGTTTCCTGTTCAAGGCGAGCGCTTCATGGTGCCGATCCGGGGGGGCGGGCATAATGGCCGAGTCTGACATCATTGATTCATTTCATGCCATGCCCCAGCCAATCCGTGTCGGTCTACTCCTGTTCCCCGGCTGCATGCCTGCCGGCCTGTTCGCATTTGCCGATCTGCTGCACGCGGCCAACCGTCGCAGGGGCCGGGATCTGTTCGAGGCGACGTACGTCGCGCTGCAGGCCGGTCCGGTGGACTGTGCCCATGGCGTCAGCCTCCAGGCGCAGGCGGCCCTGGGCGAGACCGATCTGGACGCGGTCCTGGTTCCCGGCTTCTGGGCCGAATCGGCCGAACAGGTGAATGCGCTCGTTGCCGCCCAGGCCCTGCTGGTGAAGGCATTGTCCAAAGGTCCCCGGGACCGTCAGCTCTGGGCCTACTGCACCGGCGTCTGCCTGCTGGCTGCCTGCGGCCGTCTGGATGGGCAATGCGCGACGGTGACCTGGTGGCTGGCGCAGGCGATGCAAGCGCGGTATCGCAAGGTGCGTTGGCAAAACGAACGCATCTGCGTGTTCAACGAGCGCAACGCCACTGCGTCGGGGGTGAACGGCTATTTGCCCTTGGCCGAAAACCTGATCGAGAAAAGTCTCAGCCGTGATGCGCTGCGCGACATCACCCGGCTGATGGTGTTGCCGCGCCCGGCCGTCCCCCACGCGGCATTCCAGGGCATCGCGCTGATCCAGCAGCCCGACGGGTTGCTGCGGCGGTTGCATGGATTGGTGGAGCGAATGCCGGCGGAGCAGATCACGGTCAAGGCGCTGGCGGATCGGCTGGCCATGTCCGAGCGTACCCTGGCTCGCAAGGTCGGCAGCGAAACCGGCCAGACCGTCGCCGCCTACGCCCGTTGCATCAAGTTGAACCAGGTCGGCGAGCGCCTGGTAATGACGTCATTGCCTCTGGCCAGCATCGGCGCCGAACTGGGTTTCAGCAGCAGTTCCAACCTGCAACGGATGTTCAAGGCGCTGACCGGGCTGACGCCGATGGCGTACCGGCGTCAGTTCGCACGTGTGTGAGGAGGGCGGTCTAGCTGCGCGCCTCCTCCGTTTCGTTGCGATGATGTTCAGGCCAGCTGTCGACGGGGTGGGCTCGGTCTTCGTTGAACATCTCGGTGAGCAGGGCATTGGCGCGCCGGTAGGCGTCGTGGCGGAACTTGAGGTCGTCTTCCGGCTGGGCGACGATTTCCTCCAGCATCTGCAGGTTCAGGCGACGGAACTGATCCGCTCGCTCCCGCGCCTCGTAGGCGCCGACACCCATCTGCACCAGCGCCCGGCGACCCAGCGACAATGCGCTCTCGAAGGTTTCCCGCTCGGCCACCTCGACCCCCATCTGGCGCAGGGTGATCAGGTGCCCCATGTCCCGGGCCCGCACGATCAGTTTCAGCGCGGGGAAGTGCTCCTGGACCAGGCGGGTCAGCGTCAGGTTGTCCTGCAGATCGTCAATCGCGTTGATCAGCACAGTGGCCTGGGCCGCGCCGGCGGCGTGCAGCAAGTCCAGGCGCGTGGCGTCGCCGTAGAACACTTTCACGCCGAACTTGCGCAGGGTCTCGATGTTGTCGGGGTCGTGGTCCAGGACCACCACTTCCACGCCGCAAGACATCAGCAGGCGGCCGGCGATCTGCCCGAAACGGCCGAACCCGGCGATGATGATCCGTGGGTTCTGCTGATCCACCAGGTCGGTTTCCTGGCGGCCCTTTTTGCTCGCCGATTCCAGTCGATCCAGCAGCAGGATCAGCAACGGCGTCACGCACATGGACAGGGCCACTGCCAGGGTCAGACTCTTGCCCCACTGGTCGGTGAGGATACCCGCCAGCGTCGCGGCGCCGAACACCACGAAGGCAAACTCGCTGCCCTGGCCGAGCAAGACCGCCTGCCAGGAGCGTTGCCCGGCGGGGACATTCAGGAAGCGGCTGACAGCCTTGATCACCAGCAGCTTGATCAGGATGAAGCCCAGGGTCAAGGTGATGACTTTCAGCGGCGCGTCGATCAGCGTGCCGAAATCGATGGACATGCCCACGCCGATGAAAAACAGCCCCAGCAGCAGCCCCTTGAACGGTTCGATGTCGCTTTCCAGGGCATGGCGGTACTCGGAGCTGGCCAGCAACACCCCGGCGAGAAACGCCCCCATGGCCATGGACAGGCCGGCTTCCTCCAGGAGAAAGCCGAAGCCGAACACCAGGAACAGGGCCACGGCGCTGAAGATCTCCCGCAGGCCCGAGCGCGCGGCGAAGCGCAGCAACGGCCGCGTCACGTAGCGTCCCAGCAGGACAACGGCGCTGATGGCCGCGACGATCTTGACGATGGACAGCACCAGGGCGGTACCGGACGGTGTTTCGCCGTGGGCCGACAGCAACGGGATCATGGCCACCAGCGGAATGGCCGCGATGTCCTGGAACAGCAGCACCGCGAAGCTGCTGCGCCCGACGGCGGTGGCGGTCAGGTTGCGTTCGCTCATCGCCTGCATGGCGATGGCCGTTGACGACAGGCTCAGGGTCAGCCCCACCAGCAGCGCCGCCGTCCAGCCCAGGCCCAGGGCTGTGCAGAACGCTGCAATGGCGGCACCGCAGGCCAGCATCTGCAAGGCGCCGCCACCGAACACCATCCGTCGCAGCGCCCAGAGACGCTTGGGATCGAGTTCAAGGCCGATGATGAACAGCATCAGCACGACGCCGATCTCGGCGAATTCCAGGATCGCCTTCACGTCAGTGATCAGCTTCAGCCCCCACGGGCCGATTGCGCACCCGGCCAGCAGGTAGCCCAGCACGGGCCCCAGGCCCAACCGGACGGCAATCGGCACGATCAACGCCGCCGAGCCGAGGTAGATGAGCATCTCAATCAGGCTGTGGGTCTCCATATCAATCTTCCTTCCAGGCGGCCAGGCGGGCGGCGTAATGTTCGATTTGTGCGTGTTGCGCAGCGGATTCAGCGGCATAGGCGCCGTGCACCACCACCGGTTCCAGCCAGCGCATGTGGCAATAGAGGGCCGTTGCGTGAAGGGGCTGGGCCAGCACGGAAAAACCCGGATGGGCGCCGATCTGGAAATGCGCCTGGTCGCCACCGGTGGTGACCGCCCACAGCAGGCTCTTGCCCTTGAGGGCCGTGGTGCCCCGGCCATAGGCCCAGCCGTGGGTGAACACCTTGTCGATCCACAGTTTCAGCAGGGGCGGCATGCTGTACCAATACATCGGATGCTGGAGGACGACCAGTTGCGCCTGCTCGACCACACGCTGCTCGGCCTCGACGTCGATGGCAAAGTCCGGGTAGAGATCGTAGAGGGACCGCACGACTACGTCCGGATGACCGGACACCCGCTCGAGCATCTGCTGGTTGACCCGCGATTGGTCGGGGTAGGGGTGGGCATAAACGATCAGGATCATCGGCAATTCCAGGGCGGGTCCAGGCAAAAGGCCGGACATCCTACCGAGGAAGGCGACAGTTGTTTAGGCTTTAGTTCGTCGACCATTGCGGGGATGGTCAGGTCAAGGGCAACGAGACCTTGACCTCCAGGCCGCCATCGGGGCGATTGCCGAGGGTCAGCGTCCCGCCGTGTTCGAGCACCGTGGCCCGCGCCGCCGACAGTCCGAGCCCGACACCGCCGGTGTGCTTGTTGCGCGAGCCTTCGATCCGGAAGAACGGGGTGAAGACCTGCTCGAGGTATTCGGGGGCAATGCCGGGGCCTTGGTCCAGGATGCGGATGTCCACGCGGTTGGCATCGGCCTCCAGCGTGATGGTCGCTTCGCCGCCATATTTGATGGCGTTGTCCATCAGGTTGACCAGGGCGCGCTTGATGCCGATGGGCCGGCCCAGATAGACGAGGCGATGGGAGCCCTGGAAAGACACCTCGGCGCCCGCATCCTTCAAGTCGTCGACGATGGTGTGGAGCAACTCCGCCAGGTCGAACGCGGTGGCGTGTTCGAGCCGCGCGTCGTCGCGGAAGAATTCCAGGGCCGAATTGACCATCGCCTGCATCTCGTCCACATCCCTGAACAGCCGGGATTGCTGCTCGGGGTCTTCGATGAATTCCCCCCGCAGGCGCATGCGGGTCAGGGGCGCCCGCAGGTCATGGGAAATGGCCGCGAGCATCTGCGTGCGATCCTGCAGGTAGTGCTTGAGCTGGGCCTGCATGGCGTTGAAGGCACTGATCGCCTGGCGGATTTCATAGGGGCCGACCGCGGGGATGGGCGGCGCCTGGTGATCCACGCCAAAGCGCCTGGCGCCTTCGGCGAAGCGCTCCAGCGGGGTTGCCAGGTGCCGCGTGGCCACCAGCGCGACGACGAAGGTCGACAGCAGGATCAAGCCGATGATGATCAGATTGCGCTCCCATTCGTCCAGCCCCCAACTGCGCGAGGGGGCAGACAGCACCAGCCACGTCTGGTCGGCCAGCCCGATGATCACCGCGTAGCGTGCGGCCGGGTCATCGTTCGGCCAGTCGCCGGGTTGGTAGGCTTCCACGGGGGCATCCGGCCTGCCCAACTGCTGGCGCAGGAAGTCCAGCCCTGCGCTGAATTCCGGATCGTCGATCACCGGCAGCCGGGCCTCCTCACGGCGTTGCAACCATTGCACGTTGAAGCCGGCGTCGCTGGCCGCCCTGGCGATGTCGGGCCGTTGTGCAACGGGTGCCGTGTCAATGATGCGGGCCACGGCGGCGACTTTTTCGATCAGGCCGGTCTCCATCAGCGGCGGCCGCGCCCAGGCACCGGCGAGCATGCTGAACAATTCATTCAAGGCCAGCAGGGTCAGCATGGCGAGCAGGGTGGTCAGGGCGATCCAGCGGGCCACCGTGTCCCGTGGCCGGCGGGGGGCCGTGGGTGAAGGTCTCATCGTTTCAGCACCTGGGGGCTGAAGTAGTAGCCGCTGTTGCGTACGGTGCGGATCATGGACGCGCCGCCGATGTCGGTCTCCAGCTTGCGACGCAAGCGGCTGACCTGCACATCGATGCTGCGGTCGAAGGCGTCGAAGGTTTCGCCCCGGGCCAGGTCCAGCAATTGCTGGCGGCTCAGCACCCGGCGCGGGTGTTCGGCGAACACCAGCAACAGTTCGAACTCCCCCGTGGACAGCGGGATCATGACCTTGTCTGGCGAACGTAACTCGCGCCGGGCGACGTCCAGCTGCCATTTCTCGAATTCCAGGACCGGGCGCGACGCGTCGCCCGGCACGCCCCTGGCTTCGCCGGTGCGCCGCAGCACGGCACGTACCCGGGCCAGTAGCTCCCGGGCGTCGAAGGGCTTGGTCAGGTAGTCGTCCGCCCCCATCTCCAGGCCGACGACGCGGTCACTCAACTCGCCCATGGCGGTGAGCATGATGATGCCGACCCGGTGCTCGGCCCGCAGGCGCTGGCACAGTACCAGGCCGTTGTCCCCCGGCAGCATGACGTCGAGGATGATCAGCTCCGGCATCCTGCGTTCCACCGCCTGCCACAGGGCGATACCGTCGGCGGCCACTTCCACGCTGTAGCCGTGTTGTTCGAGGAATTTGCGCAAGAGGGCGAGGACTTCGAGATCATCGTCCACCAGTAGTAAATGGCTCACGGCGAGTACGCAGGGTGATGGATACAGGGGGCGATACTAGGGTCAATCCGTGGCCTGCGTCATATATTTCAATCCGGAAATAAAGTTGCAGGCGGGCAATATTGCGGAAATCTCCAGGCAAGAAAACAGCGGCAGGATCGCGCCGTTGCCAGTCGATCAGCCAACCACGGGTTCGGTTCTGGGCGGGCGTTGGGCGACACCTCTCCATTCCTTGCCGAGATAGCCTCGTATGCCGAAGTTCAAACCCGCGCCGCTACGTGTTGGATCCTCCCTGGTCATTGCACTGGCGGCACTCGCCAGCGGCTGCACCAGTACACCCGCTGCAAAGCCCGGCAGTTGCGAAAGCGTTCCGTACACCGTCCACGATCCTGCGCAGCCCATCAACCGTGGGATCTTCGCTTTCAACCGCACGGTGGACGATTATGCGCTGGCCCCGGTGGCCCGCGGGTATCGCAAGCTGCCGGACGCGGTCCAGACAGGCGTGCACAACTTCGTGGCCAACTTCGGCGAGCCCAAGGTGTTCATCAACGACCTGCTGCAAGGCAATGCGCAACGTTCGGTCAATACCCTGGGACGTTTCGTCATCAACTCGACCGCAGGCATCGTCGGGCTGATCGATGTCTCGGGCAAGCTCGGGATCGAGCGCCACAAAGCCGATTTCGGCCAGACATTCGGGGTCTGGAACCTCGCCCCGGGGCCCATCGTCGAGCTGCCGTTGCTGGGCACCGCCAACCTGAGGGACGCCACGGGCAAGGTGGTGGGTTTCGTGGTCGATCCGTTCGCAGGCGACAGCGACACCCTGGACACCCTGGGTACGATCAACACCGCAGGCGGCATCGTCGATGGTCGTGCGCAGGCGCTCCCGCAAACCGACCAGTTACGCACCCAACCGGATTACTACGTGGCCCTGCGTGACGCGGTGGCGCAACAGCGCGCCGATTTTGTCGCACAAGGCAAGCTGGGGGCGGTCACCCCGCAATGCGCGCAGGAACAGGCCGATGACTAACCAGGCGCTGGTGTTGCGACGACACACCAAGACCCTCAGCCGGGGCGGGCTGCAGTGTCGTGAGGTGGAGCTGCGGCTGGCCGAGGATGGCCATCATGTGTTGCTCAGTCGTTACGTCGAGCGCTACCACCATGAGCAAGGCGGTGAGTGCATCGTCCAGCATCATCAGGTGTCGATGGCGACCCTGATACGTTGGATGACCGAGCATGGAGAGCGGGTGAGGGCGTAGCCGCCAGCCTTGCCTGGCGGTGGGAACGCTTCGTGCACCGGCGCGGATTTGGCCGTCCGTGTCTAGAAACATTTTTACACACTTCGTCGACAATAAAGGTTGTACGACGTCGTATGTAGTGTGTTCGACTAGCTCCGTTTCTTACAAAAAAAATAAACGGAGACTCCATCTCATGACGAGCATTCCTACCGTCGAGGGTCAGGCCGCAGCGTCTACCCAAAGCCGCTTCGTCCGCATCCTGAAGCTTCTTGGTCCTGGAATCATCGCAGTATTGTCCTGGCTGGGCGCAGGCGACCTGATCACGTCTTCCGTGGCCGGGGCAAACTACGGCTACGCCATGATGTGGGTGTTGGCAGTGTCGCTGCTGTTGCGCTACCTGATCGTCAACATCATCGCGCGTTTCCAGCTCTGCAATAACCAGGGCATGACCATCCTGCAAGGCTATGCCCAGCTCAACCCGTTCTTCGCCTGGTTCCTGCTGGTGTACGCGCTGCTGATGGGGCATCTGATGAATGCCTACATGATCAAGGGCGCCGGCGAATCCCTGGCCATGCTGCTGAAGGTGGATTACCCCCTGGCTTGCTCGATGGCCGTGGTGCTGGCGGTGTGGCTGCTGGTCGGGCGCAATATCTATTCGATGATCGAAGGCGTCATGAAGGCGCTGCTGGCAATCATGACACTGGCCTTCATCGCCCTGGCTGTCATGTCCGGCCCGGATGTCGCCGGTATCGTGCGGGGCACCATCGGCTTCAGCATTCCACCCGATGAAGGCGTACACGGTGCGTTGCTGGTGGCCGTCTCGGTCATCGGTGCGGTCGCCGGCTCCATCGCCAACTTCGTGCACCCCTATGTCATGCGCCAGAAGGGCTGGACAGGTCCCGAGCACAAGCGCATCCAGCGCAACGACCTGCTGTTCGCGGTGTTCGTCGGGATCGTCATCAACCTGGCGATATGGATCGTCGGCGCGGAAATCCTGCGGCCCAACGGCATAGAGGTCAAAACCCTGGGCGACCTGGGCAAGGCCCTGGAACTGTTCTTCGGCCCGATCGGCTGGTATGTGTTCTTCGTCGGCGTGTTCGCCACGCTGTTCGCCAGTATTTCCGGCAAGACCACCGCTTTCCCGATGCTCATCACCGATGCCTTCCAGCACGTGCGGCCCGAGCGCCGGGAGCGGTATGGCAAGGAGTTCCACCGCGATCCGATGCACAAGTGGTTCATGCTGTTCATCCTGGTCACGCCGCTGATCTGGTCGTTCCCCGGCATGCCTGACTTCGTCACGCTGACCATCGGGGTCAGTGCCCTGAACATCATCGGCTTGCCGGTGATTTCCCTCGGACTGCTGATCATGTCCAACCAGAAATCGTTGCTGGGCAAGGAGTACCGCAACAACCTGTTCGAGAACATCGCCCTGGCCTTTGCCACCGGCCTGGCGCTGTGGGTCGCGTTCCAGCTGGGTGTCGACCTGTTCACTTGAGGCCGGGCCGCGCCCATCCGCTTGCCGCAGTGCCATGTCGCTGCGGCAGGCCGTTCATCACACCGACCATGGCGCAACGGGCGCACTGCTAGACTTTGCCGACCCGTGCCATTTCGGAGAATCCGGATGAACAAGAACAGAATCTGCCTGTGGTATGACGGTGCGGCGCTGGACGCCGCGCAGTTCTATGCCGCGACGTTTCCCGACAGCACGGTGGATGCCGTGCATCACGCTCCCGGTGATTATCCGGCCGGCAAGGAAGGCGACGTGCTGACCGTGGAGTTCACGGTGATGGGCATTCCTTGTCTCGGGCTCAACGGCGGCGCCCTGTTTCCCCACAGCGAGGCCTTCTCGTTCCAGGTCGCCACCGATGACCAGGCCGAAACGGACCGGCTGTGGAATGCGATTATCGACAACGGCGGCCAGGCCAGCGCCTGTGGCTGGTGCAAGGACAAGTGGGGGCTGTCGTGGCAGATCACGCCTCGGGTCCTGAGCAACGCGATCGCCAACCCCGATAGAGCCGCCGCCAAGCGCGCGTTCGAAGCCATGATGCAAATGAGCAAGATCGACATCGCGACGATCGAGGCGGCGGTCAAAGGCTGACACGATATCACCGGCGCCGCCGATTCCTTGCGCGAGCGAGCCTGCTCGCGATGGCGCCGCTGGCCTGCGCCGACCCACTTAGCCCCCAGCGGCGTCAGGCACTTTGGCGATCACCTTGATCTCGAACTCAAACCCATACAACCAGGTCACGCCCACCGCCGTCACCGTCGGGTGCGGCGCGTTGCCCCAGAACTCAGGCACCACTTCCCATATCTTCTCGAAGGTGGACTGTGGATCGACCATGAAAACGGTCACGTCCACCACATCGTCAAAGGTGCAACCGGCGGCTGCCAGGATCGCGTTCAGGTTGTTGAAGGCGCGCCGGACCTGGGCTTGCAGGTCGGCTTCCGGCGAACCGTCTTCCAGGCTGCCCACTTGTCCCGATACGAACAGAAACCCATTGGAGCGCACGCCTGGAGAGTAGCGGTTGCGCTCGTAAAGCGCCTGGCGTCCAGGGGGGAAAACAACGTCACGCTGTGTCATAGATACCTCCATCAAAAAGGTCGGACCTGACCCGAAATCAACGATGAAGGCACTCTAGGGGCTTGTGCCGAGGCGATAAACGAGCAACCTTGGCGATCACTGTTTGTAAAATCCAAACAATCCGATGAGCCGGGGCAACCATGGACCGTTTCGATGCGATGCAGGCGTTCGTTCGCGTGGTGGAGGCGGGCAGCTTCACCAAGGCGGCTGAAACACTGCACATGAGCAAGACCACCGTGACCCAGCTGGTGCAGCAACTGGAGGCACGGTTGCGGGTCAGGCTGCTCAACCGCACCACGCGCAAAGTCAACGTGACCGCCGACGGCGCCGTCTACTACGAGCGGGTCATCCGCCTGCTGGCCGACATGGACGATGCCGAGACCAGCCTGTCCGGTGCCCAGGCCTTGCCCAGGGGCCGGCTGCGGGTGGACGTGCCGAGCCCGCTGGCCGCCCTGATCCTGGTGCCGGCATTGCCGGCGTTCTACGCGCGATACCCCGACATCCAGATCGACCTGGGGGTGAGCGATCGCATCGTCGACATGATCGACGAGAACGTCGATTGCGTGGTGCGCGGCGGTGAGCTGACGGACCAGTCATTGATCGCCCGCCGCATCGGCGATCTGGCCCTGGGGGTCTTCGCCTCGCCGGACTACCTGGCACGGGTGGGCACGCCTGTGCATCCGCGAGAGCTGGAAGAGGCGCCGCATCGCATCGTCGGCTTCCTGTGGGCGCGCACCGGCAAGGCCGTGCCGTATGCCATGCGCAATCACAGCGAGCAGCTGCATATCAAGGGACGCCATGCCCTGGCCGTCGACGACGGCAACGCCTACCTGGCCGCCGGCCTGGCGGGGCTGGGGGTGCTCTGGTTGCCGGAATACATGTCCAGGCGCCACGAGGCCCAGGGCGAGTTGGTGCGCCTGTTCCACGGCTGGCGCCTGGATCCGATGCCGCTTTACCTGGCCTACCCACCGAACCGGCACATCAGCGCCAAGCTGCGGGTGTTCATCGCCTGGGTGTCGGAGCTGATGGCGGAACATGCGCCTATCATTGAACGTCATCCGTTGTAAGTCGAATCCGATTGCAGAGGAGAACATGATGGAACGATTCACCGGCGGTTGCCTGTGCGGCGATGTGCGCATCGAGGCTTCGGGGCGCCCTTATCGAGTCGGCCTTTGTCACTGCCTGGACTGTCGCAAGCATCACGGCGCGCTGTTTTTCGCAGCGGCCGTGTTCCCCCAGGACGCGGTGACGATCCAGGGCCAGACACGGGAATATGCCGGGCGACATTTCTGCCCCCGCTGCGGTTCGTCGTTGTTCGCTCGCAGCTCCGATGAAATCGAAGTGCACCTGGGCACCCTCGACGCTCCCGACCAACTGGCGCCTACCTACGAAAGCTGGACCGTGCGCCGCGAAGGCTGGCTGCCGCCGTTTCCGCTTGCACACCATTACTCACGGGACCGTGACGGCCAGGGGCGGTTCGAGGATTGATCGGCTTCATCGACCGGGCTAGCTGCGCGAACCTGACGGACGATAGAGCAAGACAGGCTCTGCTACGCCGGGCCCGCGCCGTCATTGCCCGTCTGGATCAGCGAACTCACCCGCTGGCCGAGCTCGTTCAAGCTGAACGGCTTGGTCAATATCCGGGTGTGCGCATCGGCCGTCACCAGCCTTTCGCCCTCGGCGAAACCGGTGATGAACAGCACCTTGAGCCGTGGATGCCTGGCTCTCATTTCCCGGGCCAGGGCGATGCCGTTCATGGCGCCGGGCAGGCCGATGTCGGTCAGTAGCAGATCCACAGGGCCGGTCTTTTCGGCCTGCTTCAAGGCCGAAACGCTGTCCAGCGATTCGATGACGCGGTAGCCGGTTTCAGCCAGGAATTCGGCCACCATCTGCCGGATGGCGGCTTCGTCGTCCACCAGCAGGATGGTTTCGTTGTTGCCCGGCTGCAACGACGTCGTCTCCTCCGAGCCGGGCTGTGGCGTGGTGGCGGACGGCTGGCTGACCACCGGGAAATACATCGTCACGGTGGTACCCACCCCGACGCTGCTCCGGATCCTGACCTGTCCGCCAGACTGCTGGACAAACCCGTAGATCATCGACAGGCCCAGGCCGGATCCTTCGCCAATGGGCTTGGTCGTGAAGAACGGATCGAACACCCGGGACAGGATGTCGGCGCTGATACCGGTGCCTGTGTCCACCACCGAGATGTCGACGTAGGGGCCCGACGGCAGCATCTTCTCGTCGGCGGACTGTTCATCGATCAGGCGACTGTGCACGTTCAACTTCAGGGCGCCGCCCCCGGGCATGGCATCCCGGGCATTGATCGCCAGGTTCAGCAGGGCGTTTTCCAGCCCGTTGGGATCGCATCGGATCGGGTCGTTGCCACTGAAAGAGCACTCGACCTGGATACTGGGCCCCACGGAGCGCCGGATCATTTCTTCCAGGCCCGCCACGACAATCCGTGGTTCGAAGACTTCGGGCTGGAGCGACTGCTGCCTTGAAAAGGTCAACAGGCGCTGGGTCAATGCCGCCGCGCGGGTGGCCGAGGTCAGGGCGACGGAGTTGTAGCGTGACAGCTCGTCGTACCGGCCCTGGTCGATGTGCCGTTGCATCAGTTCCAGGCTCGACGTGATGCCGGCCAGGAGATTGTTGAAGTCGTGGGCGATACCGCCAGTCAGTTGCCCGACCGCTTCCATTTTCTGGCTCTGGCGCAGCTTGGACTCGGCCAAGGTGCGTTCCCGCTGCTCGCGTTCGAGCTGCTCGGTGCGCTTGGCGATGCGTTCCTCGAGCCGGTCGTTCCAGTCCCTCAGCGCGTTTTCCAGCTGGACGCGTTCATGGATGTCTTCAACGGTGCCATACCACTGCTCGCACTCTCCGGCAGGGCCCAGGCTGCAGAGCGCCCGGATCCTGAACCAGCGGTATTCGCCGTTGCTCTTGCGCAAACGCAGCTGGGTGTCGAAGGGTTGCAAGGTGGTAAGTGACAGCGTCCAGAGCCGGGCAAAGGCGATTCGATCATCGGGGTGGGCGGCGTTCAGCCACTGGCGGCCCAGGGTTTGTGTCGGCGAGCGCCCGGTGTACTCGTACCAGCGCTGATCCAGGGTCAGCACCGCGCCGAGGCTGTCGGCGGTCCAGGGCCACAGGGGATTGAGCTCGGCGGCGATTCGATAGTGTCGCTCGCTTTCGCGCAGTTTTTCTTCAGAGCGGCGCATGGCCTGCAATGCGTTGACCCGCCGCTGTGCCGCGCCGAGCAGGTTGCCGTATCCGCGCAGAAAGTCGATATCGCTTTCGCTGAACAGGCGGGGGCTGCGGCTGTCGACTTCGAAGATGCCGAACGGGTGCTTCTGCCCGGCGTCGTACACCAGCACGTTGACGAAGGCCCGGACCCCGTTGCGTATCTGGAAGTCGTGGTAGCGAAACCGGGTTTCGGTGGCGATGTCCGTGGAGATGACCGGGCTGCTGGTCTGCAGCGAATAGCGCTCCGGTGTCCCCGGCAACGCCTGTACGCGCACCTGGCCGACGACATCCGGTGTCCAGCCCACGCCGTTGCGCACCAGGAACGTCACGCCGTCTTCCTCCAGCCACATGAACTTGGCCAGGTGCGTGTCGAGCGCCTCGCTCACCAGGCGGCACGCCTGGTCAAGGATGTGCTCCAGGTCATCCGAGGCCAGGGCCAGCTCGCCGAACTCGGCCAGTACCTTGCGTTGGCGCAACAACGTGTCTTCGATTGCCATGGGGATCATCCGTGGTACGTCCTCAGTATCCGAGGGCCGGACGGCGGCGAGGTTCACAGCAATCGATGAGCGTTGCTCCGGGCGCTTCCGGCGAGGGTCTGGGTAACGCAAAAGCCCTTCCAGGGAAGGGCTTTTGCGAGGGGCAGGTGGGCGCGAGCCGGCTCGCGCCTACAGGGTTTATTCCTGGAGGAACTTCAGCAGATCCTGGTTGAGGCGATCCTTGTGGGTCTCGGTCAAACCATGGGGCGCACCTGCATAGACGATCAACCGGGCACCTTTGATCAGTGCGGCCGAAGCCCGGCCGGCGGCATCGATGGGCACGATCTGGTCGTCGTCGCCATGGATCACCAGCGTCGGCACGTCGAACTTCTTCAGGTCGGCGCGAAAATCCGTGGCCGAGAAGGCCGCGATCGAGTCATAGGTGTTCTTGCTGCCGCCCATCATGCCCTGCGCCCAGAAAGACTGGATCAGACCTTGAGATGGCTTGGCGCCCTTGCGGTTGTAGCCGTAGAACGGGCCCGAAGCGATGTCCAGGTAGAGCTGCGAGCGATTTTCCAGGGACGCCTTGCGCAGGCCGTCGAACACGGTGATCGGCAGGCCGCCGGGGTTGGTGTCGGTCTTGAGCATCAGCGGTGGCACGGACGAGACCAGTACGGCTTTCTTCACTCGCGCGGTGCCGTGGCGACCGATGTAGCGCGCCACTTCACCACCGCCGGTGGAGAAGCCCACCAGGGTGACATCCTTCAGGTCCAGCGCTTCGATCACCGCTGCCAGGTCGTCGGCGTAGTGATCCATGTCGTTGCCTTCCCAGGGCTGGCTGGAACGGCCATGGCCGCGGCGGTCGTGGGCGATGACCCGATAGCCCTTCGAGGCGAGGAACATCATCTGCGCTTCCCAGCTGTCGGAGTCCAGCGGCCAGCCGTGGCTGAAGGTCACTACCTGGCCGTTGCGAGGGCCCCAGTCCTTGTAGTAGAGCTGCACGCCATCCCGGGTGGTGATGTAGCTGGCGGACTGGACGACGCTGCCGACGGCGGACACGGTCGTACCGGCCTGGGCAGGCGTCGCGGCATGGGCGCTGAGGGTGGCGAGTGCGAGGGTGGCAATGGCCAGGGTGCGGTTGAAGGTGTTCATCGTTTCTCTCTCCATAAGGGGTGTGGTTCGATCTGCGGCGGTCGTCATCGATCGCGTTGGTGGGCAGATTAGAGAGAGTGGAGGGGGACGAGAACTGCATGCTATCGATAGCGACTATAAGGAAAACGGATAGCTGCGCTGCGCTTGGGTCGAGGGCTCCCCGAGCCCTCACGCATTGCGGCATGCAGACGCTCAATATCGATGGACGATGCCCAGCCGCCCCATGATTTCCAAGGCATCGACCAGGCCCAGGCCATTCATGGGCAGGCAGGCGAAGGCCTGGTATTCATCGAAATGCGTGCCGAGGGCCAGCAACTTCAGATCGTGGGCGTCGAGCCGGGCATTGAAATATTGCAGCACCGCCCGCTCCCAATCGCTGGCACGGTTGACGGCATCGACGGTGTCACGCTCAGGCGCGGGGATTTCGATACCCGACTGCCGTAGCGGGGCCAGGGCATTGACCGCATGGATCCCGCAGGACGACCACGCTTTCCAGTCGAACTCGGCCAACTGGTTGGCCGCGGTGAGTGCTGAGGCCACCTGCGTCCACGCCCAGTCCCACTGCGCGGTAGGCGCCGGCAGGTTCTCGACGAGCGCTTGGGCGTGGACCTCGTCGAACAGGCAATGGAACAGGTCGGCCAGCGTATCGGCCACATCGAGCCCGGGGCCTTGCGCCTGGGTGTCCAGGTCGCGGCTCAAGCGCTGCCAGAGGCTGTCCAGCTCCTGCCAGTCCTCTTCGTCCATCTCATCGTCGATCACCTGGGCCTTGTGCCCGCGCTGGTAGTTATCCAGCCGCGTCTTGTGCACGCGAACCTCACCTTCGGCAAGATGGACGGCATAGCTGGTGTGGTCCAGGTAGTTGGTCTGCAAAACGATGCGGTCTGGAAACACATCATGGACGAGGCTTTCCTCGGCATCGAAATACGTCGCGCCCTCGAACGTGCCATGGGCCTTGGTGATACGTTGAAACGACAGCGGATCGATTGGATTCATAGGGCAAGCGCCTGCAGGAGGGCGGGAGCGGATGCGCCGGGGCAGGTGCACCGCTTTTTCAATGGCGCTGATCCTACACCAAGGTACCGGGGTTGCTGAATCCCGGGTTCTGCAAGGAAAAATCCGAAGGCTCGAACCGCTCGCCAGTGTCCATGCGCACGTTGCGCAGCCCCACGGTCTCCAGGTGCGAGGCGTATAACGTCTCGGCAAAATAGCTGATCAGAATGGAGCGCCGGCGCGTGCCCATGGAATTCAGGCTGCCGGCATGCACCAGGTCGACATCGAGCACCAGGATGTCACCGGCGCAGCCCGCCAGCTGCACGGAGCGTGACTCATCGGCGAAGTCGAAGGCCGGTTCCCCCGGCCCGGGGCGATGGCTGCCGGGAACGAGACGGGTCGCACCGTTGCCAAGGCCATAGTCATCGAAAAAAGCCAGGGCAATCGCAACGTCGCCGGGCCGTTTGGCTGACAGGTCCCGATGCAACGGCTGATGGCCGCCACCGGCAAGAGGTTCGCGTCCTTCCACCTGGGACAGAAAGAACCGCTCGGCGATCAACTCGCCTGCTACCGCCAGCACCTGGGGCAAACGACACACTGCCTGCACCGTCTCATTGTCATCCAGCATCGAATAACGCCAGCCCGTGCCACGCGGTACCGGCCATTGATCCGCCGGCCTCACGCCGGCATCGAAAGCCTTGCGCAGCGCCTCCAGCCACCCGGCCGGGATCGCCCGACGAAGCAGCGCGTAGCCATCGCGATGAAGTCGCTCGCGATCCGTCATGTCTTTCCTCGACTTGCGTACAAGGGCATCCGCAAGGCTAGCCGTCAAACCCAACCCAGACCACCCCGCATGGCAAATCGAAGGCGATCACCGGGACAATATCCCGCGCCACCGTTATCATGACGCCACCATCCAGAAAAGGACTTCACCGATGAAGCGTCTGTTCGCCTGTACCTTCCTGGCGCTGGCTGTTGCCGGCTTTGCCAACGCCGAAGAAAGCACCTTCGAAGAAACCAACCAATGCACGCAAGACATCGACTGCCAAGGTGACTTGATCTGCAAGAACGGCCTGTGCGATCTGCCCCAGCCGCAACAAAGCCCCGTGGCAAAAACCACCACCACCCAAAAAGCCGCACCGTCGGCACCGCCCGGCGTAGCCTACCAGGCGCTGCCCATCAATACGGAGCGTGCAGGCCCCTTCACGACCCAGCCCCAGGGCACGGGAACCGCGCTGAACTACCGATCCCGTGCCGGTGTGATCAACGTCATGGAATCGGTCGTCGAACAGGCCGAATACACCGGCTATGTGACCATCGAAAGGGCCTTCACATTTGGCCCGAGCCGGTACGTGGTGGTCGTGTCCACCGGCGAGGGCGGCAATGCCTGCCCGGCGTCCACCTATGTCTTGAGCTTCGACACCGAGGCCGAGCGGGTCGATGGCAAGCAAGAGGTCAAGGGTTGCTCGGAACGGGTGGAGGTTGAGGCGCAGGGGAATAAGTTGCTGGTGAAGAAGGAGGACGGTGAGGTGACGGTTTATAACGGGGTTGTGCAATAGGCAAGGACTCGTCCACACAATCATGCAGGCAGGGCCCGATCCCGCTGTAACCCCAACGGAATTTCTCAACATGCATTTGCGTTCAAGCCTGTTTTGCCTGTGTCTTTTCAGTGGCCTGACCCAGGCAGCCGTCGACTGTTCAGCCCTGGCGGAAAAGCTATCGGGGACGGTGCCGGAATTTCATCCGCCGCTACAAGGCAAGGTCATTGGCAGCGGCCGCCTGCATTTCCACGAAGCCCCGGACGAGGCCTGCGCCAACAAGAAAATCTTCGTCATACCCGGCGACTCCCTCACCCTCTACTCCAGCCTTGAAGACGAGTCATGGCTGGAAGTGAACTTCATCGCCAAGAGCGGAGATGACTTTACCGGTTGGGTGAGGGCGGATCGGGTGGAGATCGGCGAGTCTTATGGAGCACCATCGGGTGAGGCTGGGGATTCGGCGGAGGGGGATGACCAGTAAGCGTTGGGTAGCGATGAATACGCTCAGTTGAGGTGTGCTTACAGGTTGGGGAGGTGGTGAGTGAGTCTTGATCTGCGCATAGAGGCTGACCTGTATGCTCCGACGATGATGGCAGTCTTTTACTTCTCCAGAGAGCCAGGCTGTGCAATTTCTGTCAATGTCATTCCGACCTCAGGTGCGGCCTTCCATTGAAATAACTTGCAACCCTTGAGTGATTGAGAAACCGCACGCGCCTCTCTAAATTTTTTCTCACAACGCCGGGCCCCTCTGACAGCGAATCGCTGCCATGTCGGAGTTGCAGTTTGTACAACTTCGACATCAGAGGAGGGGGCTCATGACTGCCCTGGAAGCGTTCTTTCTTGCCGAGTTTCTCGGCACCGCCAGCTGGTTGTGGCTCGTTTTTGTCAGCATCGTCTTGAGCCTGTTGATCTTTGACCTCGGGGTGCTGCACCGTGAGCATCGAGAAATCGGCGTTCGTGAAAGCCTGTTACTGTCTGCCGGCTATGTCACGGCTGGCTTGCTGTTCGGCCTCTGGGTCTGGCAGGTCAAGGGCGGTGATGCCGGGATGGATTTCTACACCGGCTTTCTTATCGAAAAATCGTTGTCGATGGACAACGTTTTCCTCATGGCGATGATCTTCAGCTTTCTCTCAATTCCGCGTAAGTATCAGCACGAGGTGCTGTTCTGGGGCATTCTCGGTGTCATAGTGCTGCGCGCTATCATGATTGGCCTAGGTGCAGCGCTGATCGCCGAGTTCAGTTGGATTCTCTATGTATTCGGCATCTTCCTGCTGTTGACCGGGGTAAAGATGCTGTTCAGCAAGATCGATGCCCACCCGAACCTTAGCGATAACTTGCTGGTGAAGTTCCTGCGCAAACACATGCGGGTCACCGATCGCTTGCATGAAGAGCGCTTCTTCGTCCGCCAGGTGGATGCCAATGGCAAGTCCGTGGTCTGGGCGACGCCGTTGTTCCTGGCCTTGGTGTTGATCGAGTGCGCCGACCTGGTATTCGCTGTGGACAGCGTGCCGGCGATCTTTGCCATCACCCAGGACCCCTTCATCGTCTACACCTCGAACATTTTCGCCATTCTCGGCCTACGTGCGCTGTATTTCGCTCTGGCGGCGATGATCCACCGCTTCGCCTACCTCAAGTACGCCTTGGCGCTGGTACTGGTGTTCATCGGCGGCAAGATCTTCATGGTCGGCATCATCGGCAAGATTCCGGCAGTCTTTTCTCTGGGGGTAACGGTGGCTTTGCTGTTGGGCGGTGTGCTGCTGTCGCTTTGGAAAACCCGCGACCAAACCTCCGCTGGTCCCCAGGTTTAGATCCAGAAAACCGTCGGCTGCCAAACGAAAACAGTAAACCCGGCGCGAGGGCCGGGTTTGGAAACATATGCCAGTTACGCTTGCAGCGGATATCGTCCGTAGAAGTTGCACTGATAACAAACTAAAACGCCACCTCAGAACCTCTCTTCGCTGCATAACTGGCAACCAGACCGAGCCGTGTCTATTGTTTTGGGCGACAAATTGCTACGGGAGGCATGGACATGAGTCATAGCACTTCGCCCACCGCTGCGGCGCTGGGGAACACGGGCATGGTAGCCACAGCCTTATGGGGCTCGGACAAGATCGGCGGCATCACGGTCGATCCGGACGGTGCCATCTGGCTTGGCGCCTACAGCCGCCTGGGCCTGGGAGGCGAAGAGGATTCGGGCTTCACCGGCAGCCTGGTCCGGTTCAATGCCGACGGTAGCCTGGACCGCAGCTACAGTGCAGACGGCAAATCCCTCCTGCCTGTGTCGCTCGATATCGAGGACGGCGGTAATGCCGCGGTGCAGCCGGGCGGGGGCTACCTGGTGGCTCAGTACGTGAAAGTCGGCGATGCCTGGGTGTCGGGCGTAAGTCGTACCTTGGCTGACGGCCGCCTCGATACGAGTTTCGGCAACGGCGGAACCGCGACCGTGCCGTTCTACTGGAATGAATCTCTAGGCCAGCAAGCGTCGTTCTCCGTGCAGCGCGACGGCAGCTTTTTCGCGAGCGCTGCGTATCCCACTGGGGAAATCTATATCGCCCGCTTCGACGCGACGGGGGCCCTGGTCTCGTCTTTCGCAGAGGGCGGGGTCCTGCACCTGCCAGCATCCGTCGGCATTCAACCCCGCGGTACGATCGACGTTTCCTTGCAGGAAGACGGAAAAGTACTGGTCACGGGGCAGGACACCCTGACCCGCCTTAACCAGGACGGTACCCTGGATAGCAGCTTTGCCAACGGCGGCAGCCTGGCCCTGGATGTTCATGCAAACGCCCTCGTTATCCAGGAGGACGGCAAAATCCTGCTGGCGGGCGCCTCGGGCGGCGTGGCGACGGTCACGCGGCTCAACGCCGATGGCTCGCTCGACACCGGGTTCGGTGATCAGGGGCAGGTGAGCTGGGGCTCGCAAAGTGCGCCTTTCGCAGTCGCCGACATGGTGGTGCTGGCCGACGGCAGGGTGTTGATTGGGGGAAGCCAGGGGACGAAGGCGGACGGTTATCTGGCCGCCCTGGTTCAGTTGAACCCCGACGGTAGCCTGGATCACAGCTTCGGCAATCCCGACGACGGCTATTACCACCTTGACGGTAGCCAGAATGATGACTTCTTGCTGGGTACCGACTCGTTCGACGATGCCATCGTTGGCGGGGCCGGTAACGATCTGCTCGATGGCCAGCAAGGTCGCGACCTGCTGACGGGCGGCGTCGGGGCCGATACGTTCCGTTACGAGTCAGTCGCAGACAGCTACCGAACCGTAACCACGGCCCATAGCGACCGAATCACCGACTTCGACCCCAACACCGATACGATCGATCTCTCATCCCTGGGCTTCCTCGGGCTGGGCAATGGACATGACGGAACGCTGGCGATACGAGTCAATGAAAGCGGAACGCGGACCTACCTCAAGAGTTTCGATGCCAACGCGGAGGGGGAACGCTTCGAATTGGTCTTCGACGGTGACTTGAGCCAAACGCTGAATGAAACCAATATCCTGTTCCAGCAAGCCAGGTTGACGGGCACCGAAGAGTCCGATCGTCTACAGGGCAACGCCCGAGGCGAAATCATCGAAGGGTTCGCGGGGGATGACCGCCTCTATGGCGCACTGGGAAATGATGTGCTGGTAGGCGCAGAGGGCCGGGACCTGCTGGCAGGTGGCGGTAACAACGATGTGTTCCGCTTCGACGCGCTGAGCGACAGCTACCGTACCGCCACCGAAAACCACACGGATCGGCTGCTTGACTATACGGTGGGTGAAGACACCATCGATTTGTCCGCCCTGGGCTTTACCCGGCTGGGAAATGGCTACAACGGCACGTTGGACGTGGTTGTCAATGAAGCCAAGAACCTGACCTACTTGAAGAGCTACGAAGCCGACGCCAATGGAGCTCGATTCGAGTTGAGCCTGGCAGGGGACCACTCCGGGTACCGTAACCTGGACATCATCTTCGCCGAGCCTGCGGGAGATGAAGTCTTCCAATTGATCGGAGTGACTGACCTCTGGGTGTGAACGCCAACCTGGTCATTCCTTGCCTTGGGCCGATTCCTGAGCGGTCCAAGGCGCTATGCGCGTGGAAGACCTCCATATAGGGCAGCTTTAGGTCGATCGCTGGCCTTGGTCATTGCACCTACCCAGCACCCAACCCCCTCAACACATCCAACACATGTTGCGTAGACCGCTCGACCTCGCCACCCCGGTGGGCAATCCCCAGTTCACGCCACAACAAGGGCTGCAATGGCCTCATGACGATTCGTGTATCGGGCAATGGCGTGGAGGCTTCATGGGGCAGTAACGTTGCGCCATAGCCGGCAGCCACCAGGCTTTTTATCGCATCGTTGTAGTTCAGTTGAATTCGCGGCGTAGGCTGGCGTTCATCATTGGCGAACCATTCCGACGTCAAGCGCGAAAGCCGTGTGGTGCTGTCGTTCAGAATCAAGGGTTGGGCGGCCAGCCAACCGGGTGTCACGATGTCCGGGCAGTCCCAGCGAGCCGGCAAGAAGGCCATGACCGGGTCGCGTCGCCATGGCTCGATCCGCAACCCCTTCACCGGGGGCTGTGGCAGCGCGACCAGGCCGATTTCCAACGAGCCCTCGGCAAGCTTCTTCAACGTCTCCTGGGAGGTAAGCACGGCGACCTGCACATCGATAGCGGGATGGCGTTGGTCTAACGTCTCCAACGCTTGCGGCAGCAACTGGGCGATGGCCCCTGTGGAGGCCCCCAGCCGCACACGCCCGGCCAAGCCCTGTACCTGACGCTCGACGTCCTCAAGCGCCTGTTCCGCATCCGCCAACAGGCGCCGCGCGCGGTCCACCAGTGTTTCGCCAATCGTCGTAGGCTGAATGCGTCCACGGGTACGTGACAACAGCTGACCACCAACCCGCGACTCCAGATCGGTGATATGCAAGCTGACGGTGGGGGGCGCAAGGTGCAAGGCACGAGCGGCCTCGGCAAACGAGCCCAGGTCGACAATGGCTACCAAGGTGCGCAGGCGGTCCAGGCTGATTTCACGCATGGGTCATTCCATATTCAGGAAAACTGAATTCAATCGTTTGGAAATTCAACTTTTCCAATCTTAGCCGTTCCCTGAAGATGGAATCTCCTGATTTCCTGTGTCCGGGAGCTTTCCATGGCGATTCCTCACCTGTTCATCGACGGCGACCAAGGCACCACCGGGTTGCAAATCCATCAGCGTTTAAGCGGGCGGACCGATCTGCGGCTTGTCACGCTCAGCTCCGAACATCGCAAGGATCCGCAACGCCGCGCTGAAATCATCAACGACTGCGACATCGCCATTCTTTGCTTGCCCGACCCGGCTGCACGCGACGCGGTAGCGAGCATAAAAAACCCCGCTGTACGGGTGATCGACGCAAGCTCCGCGCACCGTACCCATCCAGACTGGGTCTACGGCTTCGCGCAGATGAACGCACAGCAGGCCAGACGAATCGCCACGGCGCGGCGGGTCAGCAACCCCGGTTGCTATCCCACGGGAGCGATAGGGCTGCTGCGTCCATTGCTGGAGGCTGGGTTGCTTCCCACGGACTACCCGATGAGCATTCACGCCGTGTCGGGCTATTCCGGAAAAGGGCGCGTCGGCGTACAAGAGTATGAGGGTGAGGGCGCATCGCAGGCTCCCGCGTTCCAGGTCTACGGTCTGGGGTTGGCGCACAAACATATTCCGGAAATACAGCAGCACAGCGGTTTGACGGAGCGGCCGATGTTCGTACCGGCCTACGGGGCTTTTCGCCAGGGCATCGTGCTGACCATCCCGTTGCAATTTCGCTTGCTGGCGCCAGGCGTGGATGCGATGCGGTTGCATGCCTGCCTGATGCAGCACTACGCCGACGCCCCCTCTGTACAGGTCATGTCGATGCAAGAGGCTAAGGAGCTGACATACCTTGATCCCCAGGCCCTCAACGGGACTGACGGTTTGCGTTTAGTGGTGTGTGAAAATGACGAGACGGGACAGGTTCTGTTGGCGGCGGTATTCGACAATCTCGGGAAGGGGGCCGCTGGCGCGGCGGTGGAGAATCTGGATTTGATGATGGCGTGAGGATTTTTCATCAGCATCTTGATCGCTAGGAGGGAGCTTGGCACCGAAAGCTATTCTGTTCGATCTGGACAACACGCTCACCCATCGTGCGCTCAGTATTGACCGCTACGTTGAGCGATTTCTGGATGAGTTCAAGGGTGAAATCTCGGGAGTGGACCCCCGTCGGATCTCCCATCTGATCGCACGCACCGATAACGGTGGGTATCTGCGACCGGAGTCTGAATACTCTTCCATCCGTGAGGCGGTTGGGTACACGTTGGCTCAGGAGTTGAAGTGGCGCGGGCCAATCGATCCCAAGCGATTGATCACCCATTGGATCAATCACTTTCCGAGCGCTGCGGTTGAAATGCCAGGCGCTGGCGCGATGATTCAAGCGCTTCGTCGCAAGGGAATTGCCATCGGTGTCATCTCCAATGGCGCCGAGCATTCGCGACGGCAGACCCTGAAGGCACTGCCCTTCGGGGATGCCATTGAGACGATGATTTGCTCTGAAACGTGGGATGTTTCGAAACCGGCGCCTGAAATATTCCATCAGGGAGCGAAGGCATTGGGGGCCCGTCCCGAGCATTGCTGGTTTGTGGGGGATCACCCGCAGAATGATTACCTGGGTGCCACAGCCGCCGGAATGCTTGCCGTCTGGTTGAGTGGATTCCATCCGTGGCCCGCGAACATAGCACCAGCGGAGCGCTCCATTGAAACATTGAAAGAGCTCGTGGACATGCTTACAACCTGATAGCGGTACCTGACGATCAATTGGCATATCACCGTCTAATCGACGTAGGTCTGCTGGATCAGATCGTGCACTGCTCGCCCTTTCTGACCAGACTTTGACCGAGTGGCTGCCCTCAGGGCTTGCTCCCCATCCGACCTTGGGTCGCCCCGTTTTTACACCCATCAAGGGGACGGATGCCGCAAGTTCTGACTAATTGAAAGTCATTATCATTTGATATACTCTCGCGATTCTTCCTTGCTAGAGTCGCATGCGTGTCCTGGCCATCCGATCCTCATTCCGCCGACGGCCAGTTCGAGAGCCATTCGAACGAACTGCTGCGCTTTCTCACACGTCAGGTGAAGTGTGAAGAGCTGGCGGCCGACCTGCGCCAGGAAACCTGGTTGCGCTTTCGTCGGCGCGAGTCCGGGACGGAAATCGGCAATCTTCGCGCGTTTCTCTACCGCATCGCGCGCAACCTGATCATCGACTACCGCCGCCAGCAAAAATCCCGCCCGGTCGAGGAGCAGATATCCATCGAATTGGTCAGTGCCCAGCCGGGTCCGGAGCGAGCGGCAAGCGACGCCCAGCGCCTGGAGCGACTGCAGCGCGTGGTCGAGGGTTTGCCCCCGCACCTGCGCCAGGCGTTGTTGTGGAATCGCCTGGACGGGCTGACCCAGCGTGAGATCGGCGAGCGCCTGGGTGTCTCGGAAAGTATGGCCGGACGCTATATCCTGAAGGCCCTCGAACACTGCCAGCAGCAGATGGACCCGCAGCCGTGAATCATCCTTCGCTTCTCGACCAGGCCCGACAGTGGCAGGTGCTGCTGCACTCCGGCCGCGCCACCGCTGCCGATCGCGCTGCCGCGCAGGCCTGGCGCCAGGCGGCGCCCGAGCACGAGCAGGCGTTGCGTGAGGTGGAAGGGCTGTGGTCGTTGCTCGGCCAGATAGAACGTCCGGCCGAGCAGCCTCAGGTGCGCGTGCTGCGTCGTCGTCGACTGTGGGCGGCTCCGCTGGCCTGCGCCGCGATGCTGTTGCTCGCCCTGTGGCTGCCGCGCGGCACCTGGATTGGCCTGTATGCCGACATCAGCACCCAGCCGGGCGAGGTGCGCGAGGTGCGTCTGGCCGATGGTTCGCTGTTGACCCTCAACGGCGATTCGGCGCTGGACTGGCAGTTTGTCGACGGTCGTCGCGAGGTCAGGCTGTACCGTGGCGAGGCGGATTTCCAGGTCGCCCATGACCCGGCCCGGCCGTTCATGGTCAGTGCCGGCGAGGCGCGCATCCGCGTCACCGGCACGCGCTTCGATGTGCGTCTGGAGGAGGGCGGTGTCGACCTCGCAGTCAGCGAGGGCCGAGTGCTGGCCTCCAGCGCGGGCGGCGAGCCGCGGCCCGTGGTCGGCGGGCAGCAGGTGCAGTGGCGCGGCGGGGCGCTGCAGGCGCCGCAAGCACTGGATGCGCGCCAGCGCCTGGGCTGGCAGCGCGGCAAACTGGTGTTCCGCGACCGGCCCCTGGAGCAAGTGTTCGCCGAACTCGAGCGCAGCCAGTCTGCGCGGGTGCTGTTTGTCGATGACGCCGCTCGCCGCCTACAGGTGACCGGCGTGTTCGCCCTTGACGATCCGCAGGCGGTGTTGAGCGCTGTGGAAACCACCTTGCCTGTGCGCCTGGTGCGCCTGCCGGGGTTGATCCTGGTCGCGTCACGTCGCTGAGACCCGCGCCGCGCCTGTACCTTCAAGAAAAAAGAAAATATTTGGGCGGCGATGGTTCAGAAATCATCGCCGCCTTCGTCTTCCGTTCCTGCAAATGCGACTTCTTCGTATTGATAGCCAAGGACATCAGCATGCGGTCGACTTCCTTCCTCGCGGCGCTAGCCGTTCTCCCCCTGGCCATTACTGCCGCACAGGCGCAGGCCGTCGAGCTCGACGTGCCGGCCCAGCGCCTCGACTCGGCGCTCACCGACTTCGCCGAGCAGGCCAATGTACGGCTGCTCTATGACGCCGGCCTGACCCGTGGCAGCGGCATGGTGCCGGCACTCAAGGGCGATTATTCGGTGGTCGACGGTCTGCAGCAGTTGCTGGAGGGCAGCGGCCTGACCTTCCAGGCCGGCGGCGACGGCACCATCACGCTGGTGCCGCTGCCCGAGCAGGGCGTGTTGGAGCTGGGTTCGACCACCATCAATGGAATCACCGAAGGCCGTGTCGACCTGCCGGCCGAGTACGCCGGCGGGGAGGCGGCGCGGGGTGCGCGCATCGGTGTGCTGGGCAACCAGGACATGCAAGATGTGCCCTTCGCTTTCTCCAGCTACACCTCCGAGTTGATCGAGAAGCGCCAGGCGCAGACCCTGGCCGATGTGCTGGCCAGCGATCCGGGCGTGCGTCAGTCGTTCGGTTTCGGCAACTTCTCCCAGGTGTTCGTCGTGCGCGGGTTCCAGCTGTTCAGCGACGACATTGCCTTCAACGGCCTGTACGGCATTCTGCCGCGCCAGATCATCTCCACCGAGTCGGTCGAGCGGGTCGAGGTATTCAAGGGGGCCAACGCCTTCGTCAATGGCGTATCGCCGTCGGGCAGCGGTGTCGGCGGGGCGATCAACGTGGTCTCCAAGCGTGCCCAGGACACCCCCACGCGCAGCGCCACCCTGGACTATGCCAGCAACAGCCGGGTAGGCGGCCACCTCGACCTGGGCCAGCGCTTCGGCGAGGACAACCGCTTCGGCGTGCGGGTGAACCTGGCCCAGCGCGAGGGCGAGACCGCGGTGGACGATGAACACTCGCGCTTCAGCCTGGCCACCCTCGGTCTGGACTACCGCGGTGACCGTCTGCGCCTGTCTGCGGACTTCGGTTACCAGAAGCAGCGGGTCAACGAAGGGCGCTCGGTGGTCTACCTGACCACGACGGGGCCGACCAGCCGGCTCAATGGCAAGACGCCGTCGGCACCGGATTCCGACCACAACTACGCGCAACCCTGGAGCTGGTCGCAGCTCGAAGACACCTATGGCATGTTCAGCGCCGAGTATGACCTGTCGCCCACCTGGACCGCCTACCTGAGCGCCGGCGGCAAATACACGCGGGAGAACGGTGTCTACGCCTCGAACTATGTCTATGGCGCGAATGGCGACGCCCGTATCGGTCGCCTCTATTCGCCGCTGGACCAGGAAACCCTCAGCGCTGTCACCGGGCTGCGCGGCGAACTCGCCACCGGGCCGGTCAGCCACCGCATCAACCTGGCCGCCAATGGCATCTGGCAAGAGAAGCGCAACGCGTTCGAGTCCACCGCGGCGGGCAGTCGTGGCTTCGGCAACCTGTATGAGGGCCAGCCCGTGGCCGAGCCGCCGGCCACCAGCGTCTCCGGCGATATCCACGACCCGGACACCACCGCCAAGGTGCAGAACCGTAGCCTGGCGGTGTCCGACACCCTGGGCTTGCTCGACGACCGCGTGCTGCTGACCCTGGGCGTACGCCGCCAGTCCATCGGCGCCGATGCCTGGAACGCGGCCAGCGGTGCCCGCACCTCCAACTATCAGGAAAGTATTACCACGCCGGCCTATGGCCTGGTGATCAAGCCCACCGAGTACCTGTCGCTCTATGCCAACCGCGTCGAGTCTCTGCAACAGGGCCCGACTGCGCCTGCCGCCGCACTCAACAACGGCGAGATGTTCGCGCCTTATCGCTCCAAGCAGACCGAGGTGGGCGCCAAGCTCGACTGGGGCACCTTCGGCGGCAGCCTCAGCCTGTTCCGCATCGAGCAGCCGCAGGGCGTGCTCGGCGGCGACGGCTACTACCGGGTGGATGCCGAGCAGCGCAATCGCGGCGTGGAATTGAGCCTGTTCGGCGAACCGCTGGACGGCCTGCGCCTGCTGAGCGGCGCCACCTGGACCAAAGCCGAACTGCGCGGCACCGCTGGCGGGCGCGACGATGGCAACCAGGCGGTGGGGGTGCCCAAATTCCAGTTCAATCTGGGCGCCGACTGGGATGTGCCCGGCTTGCCCGGGGTGAGCCTGAACGGCCTGCTACTGCGCACCGGCGGCCAGTTCGTAGACAGCGCCAACGAATACAGCATCCCCGCCTGGACCCGCGTCGACCTGGGCGCACGCTATCGAACAAAGATGGATGGCCGCGCGCTGACCTTCAACGCGATGCTGGAGAACGTCGCCGACGAGAACTACTGGGCCTCGGCCAATGGTGGTTATCTGACCCAAGGGGCGCCGCGTATGCTGAAGGTGTCGGCTACTGTTGATTTCTGAGGTTGCCGGCGATTAACGAGGCGCCGTCGCAAGTTGTGTGATTATGCGAAAGGCGGTTTTGCCAGACGCTCCGAGAGGCTGCATTTGCGGCCTCTGTCGTCGGCTGGAGTCAGCCAGAAACCGCCACTGCAATCGCGGCATCCGAGCCTATCTTCGTGCACCCGGCAGCGCTCCGTAAAAAGGGGCAGTCTGTCGTTTTCCACAAGCCTGCTATTACACGCCACAGGCTCGGCTCAGCCCCGTCAAGCTCGACGAGCACAGGTATTACACGTTCAGTTGAACGGCTACCTCTTGAGCCACTTCGATGAAAACTCGCATCGCTGCGCTCTGAAAGGCATCCTTGCGCCGCATCAGGACTGCGGTGCGTTGCAAGCGCTCGGGCTCCAGTGCGATAGCCACCAGATCATCATGGGCCAACGCGATTTTGGCAGGCAATAAAGTCGATAGATTGGTTCTGCGAACAATTTCGATCACGGCGCCGAGGGCATTGGCCTCCATCTGCACCTGAGGGTGAATCGCGTGTTTGCGGAAGTAGCGGTCGATTTGTTCGCGGGTTGCAAACTCTGGACTGAGCAGAATCAGGGATTCAGCATTCAGGTCCTGCAATCCAATGGACCGCTCCTCGGCCAAGCGGTGTTTGCGACTTACCACCAAGGCGAGGGTTTCGTTCAGCAAGGGGATGGCATCAATGTTCGGTGTATTTATTTCATCGAACGCGATTCCGGCGTCCAACTCGCCTGCCAAAAGCAGCTCCTCAATGCGCTCCTGGGAAATCTCCTTCAGATTGAGGGTAATTCCAGAGTACCGGGAGTGAAATGCTTCGATTACCGGCCCTACCAGATAGGTCGTGAACGTCGGCGTCACGGCCAGGCGCAATGAGCCGCGGGTGAGGTCGCTCACATCATGGATGGCGCTTTTGGCCTCCCGCAGTTGCTGATAAGCACGGCGCGCATACAGAAGATAGACGTCCCCCGCGTCAGTCAGACGGGTGGTGCGTCCTGAGCGGTCGAACAACTGGGCTCCAAGGCTTTCTTCCAACTGCCTCACTTGCTGCGAAAGGGCCGGCTGAGAGACGTGCAGCGCCGCCGCGGCCTTCGTAAAACTGAGATGTTCCGCCACCGCGAGGAAATATTGGACGTGTCGAGCAAGCATGGTTTTGACCATAAGGTAATCTGATCTATCTCATAATAAATGAGACTTTTACCTTATGTAACGCGTTGCTTAGTCTTTGTTTCACACCCGCGACATTGAGACAGCAACCATGAAAGCGATCATCGACGGTTTTCTGAAATTCCAAAAAAACGCCTTCCCTGAGCGGGCCAAACTGTTCAAGGACCTGGCCAATCAGCAGAACCCGAGAGCGCTGTTCATCTCCTGTTCTGATAGCCGCTTGGTGCCGGAGCTGGTCACCCAGCGCGAGCCAGGCGATCTGTTTGTCATTCGAAATGCCGGCAATATCGTGCCGTCGTATGGGCCGGAGCCGGGCGGCGTTTCGGCCTCCGTTGAATACGCAGTCGCCGCACTTCAGGTCGCAGACATCGTGGTATGCGGCCACTCAGACTGCGGCGCGATGACCGCCGTGGCCACCTGCAAGTGCCTGGATCACATGCCTGCCGTCGCCGGATGGCTCCGTTACGCCGACTCGGCCAAGGTCGTCAACGAAGCCCGCAAACACCCGGATCTGCCGAGCAAAGTAGCGTCCATGGTGCGCGAAAACGTCATCGCGCAGTTGGCCAACATCCAGACACACCCATCCGTTCGCCTGGCTCTCGAAGAAGGCCGCCTGACCCTGCATGGTTGGGTCTATGACATCGAGAGCGGGCGTATCGACGCCTTCGATGGCCGTACCGGGATCTTCGTGTCCCTCGCCGAGAACCCCGAAGTACAAGCCAGGCACGTTGCCTGAAGCCTGTACCTGCACCGTTGCTAACCCAGGAGATACGCCATGATCCAGACTCAAGCCACCCGCACCGCTCGCCAGGAGCTGACTGAAACCATCATTCTGGCCAAGGCTCGCAAAGACCTGTCCTTCGCCGAGATCGTTGACGGCACCGGCTTGTCCGAAGCCTTCGTCACTGCTGCCTTGCTCGGCCAGCATCCGCTGCCTGCCAGCGCCGCCAATGTCGTGGGCAGGAAACTCGACCTCGATGCCGATCAGATCGCCTTGCTGCAATCGATGCCAATTCGCGGCAGCTTTTTTGACGGCGTACCGTCCGACCCGACCATCTACCGTTTCTACGAGATGATCTCGGTATACGGCACCACCCTCAAAGCTCTGGTTCACGAAAAGTTCGGCGACGGCATCATCAGTGCCATCAACTTCAAGCTGGACATCAAGAAAGTCGAAGATCCGGAGGGCGGCCATCGCGCCGTGATCACCCTGGACGGCAAGTACCTGCCTACCAAGCCCTTCTGATGCAAGTCAGCCCGGCGTCTGGCGGCGACCGGGCTACACCCGAAACCTTTATCACGACTGAGCACAAATTGAGTGCTTTGGCCTTCTCACGCCTTCATTACAGGTGATTGCTATGAAACGGTTACTCGTCTTATTCCTGGCCTGCCTTGGCTCTGTCGCCATGGCCGATGAACAGGATACTCGGGCTGCGCAAGTTACAGTCGAGCCCTATCAATACGCTCAGAAACTGGATATCGCGCACATTGTGGCGATGACGCCGATACCCAATATCTGCGATGTAGTGCCGGTGCAGATGACTTACGACGACTCCAGAGGCGATCGGCACATCATGGAGTACCAGGTTATAGGGACGGGCTGTACCAATTGACGCCTCTGCCGCCGACTCCCCTGGCGCTCGATCACTCGGCGCCGGGGGAGGGGGCTCAAACATCCGCCGACCCCTGTGCCTTTTGAGAACAATATCCTTCGCTACCTGCACCTCGCGCCAAGCTTTGCTGCTTCTATTCGGACGGTATTCTGGAAAAAGAAACAGATTTGTTTTTCTGATAAAAAATCTGTTTCCTTTTTCGCGGGTGAACTCAAAATCGTGGCTTGTCCCAGCTTCACGTTATCCCTTTCGAAAAACGGTTCAGTCGTACGCTGACTTTCAGGAGAGATCCATCAGAGCCTTATCAATAGTTCGACCCAGTGGCGGTCGAATCGCTTCTGGCGAGAAAACACTTGAAGTTCGTCGTTGGCATCCAGATCTAGATCCCGCCGAGGATCTGCTGATTGTCGAAAACAAACGATTTCTCCACGCCGACGGAGACGAAGATGCTGACGGTATCGCTGTCGCAATCGTGCGCGTTAAAGTCGTGCGTCCTTTCCTCCTGGCTGACATGGAAGCAGCCTGTGCAAGCTATTTTGAAGAGGGCTGGTTAGCCTGGGAGCTGAGTCACGTGAGGCCAGTCGCACACCCTGCCATTGTCCGCGCGGCAAGGGGGATATACGAAGTAGATTTTCTTCTTCCAGGCAAGTACTGAAATATGAGCAAGTTGGGCTTGCGCAGACGCGATGCTGGACCACTGCTCAGCGGCAAACGGGCGGCAGTGAATATGTGTCTCATCCAGTCAGCACGCGAAGGAAAAAGAGGACCAAGTAAGCCCCAGTTCTTTAAGGCACAGGGATGATGCAATCAGGAAGTAGCCATAACGATGATTTTGGTTGTTGAAGGTATCAGCGCCAGCGGGAAAACCACGTGGTGCACCAAGCATGGGGGGCCGCATGTCATTCCTGAAAACGGCCGTTTTGAAAACGAGCCGGATCGAAAGCTGGATCCGGCGGGAGCAGCCGCTTTTTGGGCAGAGCGAAACGTGGACCGCTGGCAAGCGGCGCTGGCCATGGAAGAGATTTCTTCGTGGGCTTTGTGTGACAGTGATCCTCTCAAGCTCCACTATATCTGGAGCCTTTGGCAGATCGGCGAGGCGAGCGAACAAGACTGGCGAACAGAGTTGGACGCCACAAGAGAAACTATTTCACAAGGCCGTATTGGCTTCGCTGACCATTACATCATTGGCTGCATAGAACCTCAGCTCGCCCGCGAGCGAGCCAAAGCGGACACGACCCGGCGCCGGAGTAGATTCGAGTTACACGTACGCCTGCAACACGCTCTGCTGACTTGGTATTCAGCCATGAGTGAAGTGCTTCCCGGAACCGTGCGATTTGGCTTTCCTTCAGAAATGCCCACCTTGAAAAACGTTGATCGAAGGTGTTCGGTGGAGGCCTTTGATCGAATGATCGCGTCGCTCCCGCAACCGCCTCACTTCTCATAGCGAGACGAAGCTTTATTGAAAGTTAAGCGGATCGACGCACCTGCCAGATTGGATTCATTAATGCGGAGTGGCCCGTGTGGACGCCGCTCTGGCACTTGGGTTAGCTTGCGTATCCGTTTATTTTGGGCTCCACAACCATGACTGATCGTCAGATCATTGTTCCAGATGCCATGAGATTGCTCTGCGAGCAGGCTGGTTATGCACCAGCGGTAAAGGTAGGAAAAACCCTTTACTGCGCTGGTCAGGTAGGCCGGACGCCGGACTTATCAGTTATCGAAGACCCCGAACAGCAGTTTTTGGCTGCATGGGAAAATCTCCGGATCGTCTTGAAAGCCGGCGGTTGCGAATTTGAAGATGTCGTCGAAATGACAACCTATCACGTCGATATGCACCGCCACATGCCGATTTTCAGACGCGTGAAAGATGAGGTCTTTCCCAGGAGTACATGTGCATGGACATGCATAGGTGTCAGTGAACTGGCTCGCCCCGGCCTTCTCGTGGAGATCAAATGCGTCGCTGTAGAGCGATAGCTTTTCTGATAGGCGCCTGATCTTGGATGGAGGTCTATCTATGCGGCAGTAGATCCGGAAAAAATGGGACAGACTTTTCTCTGATAATAAATCTGTCTTCTTTTTTCGTTGTAGATCGAACGTGCTGCTTATGGAGAGTTCGTCCGGCTGTGGAGCCGAGGGGCTTCGAGCAACAGCGACCGGGTCAAGTGTTCTGTGACCATTTCAAACCACACAAACTTACCGGCCAGGCTCCGTTGCGAAGCCTTTACGAGGCAGAAGGCGAAGAAGCTTCGGCTTGATCTTGAGGATTTACACCTTCACTGAGCAGCAGCTACCGACCCATAGCAGGCTTTGGATCCAGCAAAGATTGACCGACCCGATGCAATGATAAGAAAGGCGTTGGATGATGCCGGCGTTGTGCGCACAATCCTAATAATCGGACGTTTTACAATGACGCAGCAGCTACCATCGTATTCATCCGGACAACATTTATGATCAGCGTTTTACCAATGAATGAACTCAATAGGCTGGCGGTGACGGCGGAAGCGGAGGGTTTGGCGCTGAGCGAGATTGTCCCTATTTGTGAAAGGTACTGCGTTGCCCCCACAGACGTCCTGAACGAACTATCCATTGCGGTTGCGGAATGCTATCTGGATGGGTCGCTTACCTACGCATTTTGTGATGGAGTATGAACGGGATCATAAATGCGATAGTTGACCTGAGCGTCACTGGGGTCATGCCACAGCCCGCCTTTTCGCTTTACCAAGCATTCGATGAAGGTGAGTGGTTACGCAGTGAAGACCCACCGGGGACTGATGCCGGTGCGAAATACACGAAGCCTGTGGTCGTGGAAATAATGCGTGTCCTGAAGGCGAGCTCAGAGGTTGGTTGACCACTTTGTTTAGCTTGGAAAATACGGTACAGACTTATTTTTTTGATAATAAATCTGTCCCGTTTTTCGAAACAAGCCGTCGTTCACTCCTGTGGATAAGGCGCTTCATCTGTCGACTGATGCCAAATAGAGCCATGGGCTCGGCTGAGCTCGACGGAATATCTGTTGCACAACATCTCGATGGCAGATTTATCAAGCGCCTGATCTGAAGAGGAAATCGCCCCACCACAGGTCAGGTACAGGTACAACGCACACAGCGCCTCCAGCCTCGACGAGTCGGACTGCACGGTAAACCTAGAGCCATCTACCTCGCTCGCTTGGATTTCTATGCAAGGGTCATCGCTCTCCCTGTCTTTCACATACAGGCATGTCCAGGAGCGGTTGTTCACAGGGTATGAATTACCCTCTGTGTCTACGTTTCGCCCAGGGCCATATAGCATATCCAGGAAGCACCTGAAGTCGGGTCGTTCGCTAACGACGGTCACTGTGTACATCGATTCTCCTCAGCCTCGTGCGTATCGTCGGCTACAGGTCAACTGTTCGCCAGCCACTCCCTGTCAAATCCAAAACGGGCGCCTTAAGCGCCCATAATCCCTTAACGTCCAACCTGTTCCTGAAGCCGCCGCCCAATCACCTCCAGCAAATCACACCCATCCCGCAACGGAATCACCAAAAGCTGCGCGAAATCTGAAAGCACCACCGTATCGCTGGCAATCTCGGAGCGAAACGCGATGTTTTCCAATACCTGGGTCACCGTGCGGATACGGTAATCGGCAGTTGCGTGCAGCACGTCAAGCGGTGCCTGGGTATCGATGAGCAGGGCGGCTGGGGTGCAGTCGATGCCGGTGATGGGGATGTATCTCTGCATGGGATTGCTCCATTTGGTTAGAGGGCTTATCCGATACGCAGGTCGCCAAACCTGATCACCATGGTTGGCGACGGGACTGACTATAGATTTGCGCCCACAAGACGAACAAGGTGAGAGATTCCGACGCCTTCGTAGGAATCATGAGAATTCTCCAAGGAAACCAATCGACGTGATCCATTTCCGTAGGACCAATTGCTCACGCCGGAGAAAACCCCACCCGACCCCTGAGCCCTCCCGACATCGGGTATTCTCCGCCCCCTGAAACACCATCCCGGCCCGAGGCGTTCCGATCGTCTCCCAGCCCCTCGAACGGTCTGCAAAACAACGCACCAGGAGGCATGCATGTTGATAGGACATCGGTTCGAGCGCACCGCGCAGGGTGACTTGCACATCCATTCGCGCAACGTGGTGCAGAGCTTGGTCGTATGGGTGATAGGGGCGTTGGCCTTTATCTTGCCGATGGCGTTTGCCGTGTTCGTGATGGTTGATGGGGCCTCGTCGATGGCTGAGGTGCATCCACTGTCCGCTCTATTGATGGTGCTGCTGTGGCTGCTGATTCCTGCCCTTGGCCTGCTGCTGGTGGTGTACACCGGCGTCCACGAGACGTTGGTGTTGTCGCGGGTCGACGGCGAAGGCAAGCGCCTGACCCGTAACTTTTTCGGGCGCCGCGAGCGTGTGCAATCGGTCTTTCGGATCGAGGCGGCCAAATCCCTCGAACTGCGTCGCTTCCCGCAGGTTGAGCGAGCCCGCACCCAGCTGTGGCTGATACTGCGCGATGGCACCGCGCATCGCCTGACCACCGACAACGTTCCGGTGGTGCCGGGCAGTCAACGCACGGACCTGTGGCTGCGGGAGCTGGCCGACTACCTGGGCGTGGCGTTGCCCAACGAGGTCGTCGAGGGGGCGGCGCCGGTTGTGAAGGTGCCCTACAGGCCAACTCCGGCCCCTACCAGCGGCAAGGCGGTGAGGGCAGCCCGTCAGCGCCGGGAAAGCGGCGACACTCCTTCGCCTGAGCCAGTCGAGAAACTGGGCTTGCCCGCACGAGCCTTGCTCACACTGTTGGGCGCCTTCTTTGCGGTGCTGGAACTGACCAACGTCATGACCTTGGTGCCGGCCATTTTTACCGGACGGCTGCGCGTCAGTGGTTTTCGAACGGGCTCGACGACGTTTTACTGGGCCGAGCAACCGCTCAGTTTTTCTTTCAACTTGCTGGTGGGTATCGCTGAGGGCGTGATCGTCGGCTTTATTGCCTGGGGTTGCCTGCGCGTGGCGATCCAGGGGCGCATGAATGCCAAGCCTTAAGGGCAGTGTCTAAGGAAACAGGCGTTGGAAACGATGTTGCTTCGAGTGGGTGAGCTGGAAGAACCCAGCCTCGCCGAAGGCACCTGGCTGGATGAGCACTGCCTGGGCTTTCTGGAGAAAGCGATGGCCGGGCTGATGGGGGAGACGCATTGACCACAAGGGGCATTGCGCTGATGCTTGCGCAGGCTGCGCCATCGAATGGGCGCGGCCCGCCAGGCTCTTGATCGGGCCGGTCCATTCACAGAACCGAGGGAACCTATGCCTGTGACTGTTCGTGTCGCCGTTGCGGACGACGCACAACACCTGCCCGCCATCGAGGCGTCCGCCGCCCTGGCGTTCGGAAGCATTGATGAGTTGAGCTGGGTGGCGCAGTCGCCGCCGATGTCCGTCGAGCGACATCGCCAGCTCATTGCGCTATCGACATGCTGGGTCGCCCTCGATGACGAAAGCGCGCCGCAAGGGTTTCTCAGTGCCGAGCGCTACGGCGAGGCTCTTCATATCCATGAGATATCCGTCGCGCGGCCCTGGCAGGGCCGGGGCGTGGGGCGGCGTCTGATAGAGGTTGCCCAGGAGCATGCCCGCTCCAACGGGCTGCATCTGGTCACCCTCACGACATTCATCGACGTGCCCTGGAATGCCCCGTTTTATGCCCGCATGGGTTTCCAGGCTCAAGCCACCCAAGACCTGCAGCCGCGACTGGCGGCCCTGTTGAGCGCCGAATACCAACGCGGATACGCTCCGGGCAGCCGCTGTGCAATGGTCTGGTCAGTCACCTGAAGACGATTTTTCAAATACCTGCAACGGAGACAAGCATGGAACGCGACAACGACAGCAGCGCCTACATCACCACGACACAAGCGCTGGAAAGCCTCTATGGCGCCGTCGCGACGCCCTCGCTGCTCAAGGAAGTCGACCATATCCATCCGGTCTACCAGCCCTTCATCGAAGCGGCTTGCTTCGTGATCCTCGCTTCCTCGGGGCCCGGCGGGCTGGATGCATCCCCGAGGGGCGACGCGCCGGGATTCGTTCATGTCCATGACAGCAAGACGCTGTATCTGCCCGACCGGCGCGGCAACAACCGTATCGATTCGCTGCGAAATATTGTCGAGGATCCCCGGGTCGCGCTGCTTTTCCTGGTGCCGGGCGTGGGGGAAACCTTGCGGGTGAACGGTACGGCCAGGATATCGGTCGAGCCCGGGCTGCTGGCCCGGTTCGAGGTGAAAGGGCAGCGCCCTCGGACCGTTCTGGAAGTCACCGTTTCCTGCGTCTATTTCCAGTGCAGCAGGGCGGTGGTCAGGGCAGGGTTATGGGATAGGGAGCGACAGGTCGAGCGCAGCGCCTTGCCCTCGGCAGGCGAAGTGTTCAAACGCATCTGTCCTGCCAAGGTTGATGGCGATGCTTACGACAAGGCCCTGCCGGAGCGTGTCGCCAATACGCTTTATTGAGCGATTGACACTGCACTCGATACCCGGCTCGATAAGGCCTGGGTAGCGCCTGTTGTTTGTTCCTGATGACCTTCGGACACTATGACTGTGTAACGACGATGAGCGGTTTATGTCGGGCCGATACTTTTGTGTTGGTTGCCGGCCAGGTCATCGTGAAAAACTAAATTGACAGGGTGCTGCCGGAGGATTGACAGGCGTAGAAGGTGATCAACTCATCATGCCCAAAGGAGGCTGAACCGCCTCCTTTGGCACCGCCATTCAGACCCCGGCAACCGCCTCGCGCACGAAATCTTCATAGGTGCGCAGCGGGTGGCCGATAAGGGTCTGGAGTCGTTCTACCGTCCCTTCGGCTGCCCGCATGCCGTCTGCCTGGATTCCCTCCATCATCAAGCGCATGTCATAGGCCAGCCAGGCGGGCCCGTGTGACGCCAGTTGCCCTTCGAAAGCGACCACGTCATCCCCTCCATAAGCGACTTCGCGACCCAGCACGGCGCTCCAGATCTTCGCCACGCTAGCACCGGTAAGCGCTTGCGGCCCGATCAATTCCAGCGTGAGCCTATCCAGCGCGGCAGCGGCCTTGTCGCGGCGCAACAGCTCGGCCACGGCGACATCGGCGATATCCCGCGCATCGATCATGCAGACGCCCGCCGCACCGATGGGCATCGGGTACACCGAATAGTCCTGGATCGTCTGTTGGACCATGCGATCGTTCTGCATGAAATACGCCGGTCGCAGGATGGTGGCGGGGATGTCGAGACGCTCGATCATGCGCTCGACCGTATATTTGCCGGTGAAATGCGGGACATTGCTGAACGTGTCGGCGTGAATCACCGACAGGTAGACGATGCGCTCGATGCCGGCCTCGCGAGCGAGGTTCAGTGTCATGAGGGCCTGGGTGACCTCATCGGGCGTCACGGCATTGAGCAGGAACAGCGTACGCACTGACGACAGCGCGGTGCGCATCGATGCGACATCAGTGAGGTCGGCGACGACTTCGGTGACGCCGGCCGGGAACGCCCGTTTGCCCGCTTGGCGCACGAGGGCCTTGACCTCGACGTTCGCGTTGGCCAGGCCCTGGGTGACGAGTGAACCGATGGTGCCCGTGGCACCGATGACGAGAATGCTCATTTTGACGCTCCTGTAGTGGGTCAGTGGAGCCGCGTTGACGGCGCTGCTCTGGACGCTTCGAACAAGTTCGATGTGCAGAAGGTATTCCGTTGCACTTGAAAAACGAAGACGGCAGAATCCAGACACCTCGTTTCAAAAACGGAACACCATGAACCTGAATGCGTTGCTGGATTTCTTTCTGGTCGCCACCCATGAGGGGTTGGGGAAGGCCAGCCGCGCGAGCGGTATCCCCAAGGCCACCCTGTCGCGGCGTATTGCGGAGCTTGAAGAGCAACTGGGGGTGCGGCTGATCGAGCGTAGCGCCCGCGGCCTGAAACTCACCGAAGCCGGCCAGGGCCTTATGGCTCGGGCCGAGGGGCCACTGGGTGAAGTGGCCGAAGCCATGACGGCAGCTCGGGAAGGCGTTTCGACACCTCGTGGCCGCTTGCGGGTCGCGGCCCCCGTGCTGTTCTCCCAGCTCGCGATGGGACGCATCGGAGCGCAATTCTGTAGGGCCTACCCGCAGGTCGAGATTGAAGTCGTGGCGGAAGATCGGAAGGTGGATCTGGTGGAGGAGCAATTCGATGTCGCCATCCGGATCAACCCGAGTCCGGACAGCAATCTGGTCGGCCGCTGCTTCGCCAGGGACCGGTTGGTGGTCGTGGCCGCGCCGGGCATACCCAAGCCCATGCCCGGGGACGTCAGGGTGGTTCCCGGCATCGTGACCTCGACCTTCCAGCCCACCCAGTGGGTTCTCGATGGTGGGCAGTTGGTCCTGGAGCCGAACCCGAACATGCGATTCTCCTCCTTCTTGATGGTCCGGGATGCCGCTGTGGCCGGTGGCGGTGCAGCGCTCATTCCACAATCCATCGCCTGGAACCAGCTTGCCCGTGGCGAGTTGGTTCAGTGGGGCACGATGGTGGGCGCCGAACCGGCGCTTTGGGTCTTGCATACCTCCAGGCGTCTTGCGCCCCCCAAGGTTCGCGCATTCGTGGACTTCATCTGCGCCCGATACCCGGACCTTTCCCTGACTTTCGAAGGCACCGAGAAGTCTTCAGCCTGACTGTGGCGAGCCGCCGATTCGAGAAACGTCGCCGTCCGCGACTGCATCGACTTGTCGATCACTTGTCCCGCGACCCGGTTTCATGAGGCTTGCCGAAGCACGATGAGCCGATGCGCAGGCTCGACGGTACGCGGTGACTACCTGGGCTGGGCGTACCGGCGCTGGATGCGCTCCAGCTCGCCCGAGCGGCGCAGTTGCTCCAGGGCGCGGGCCCAGGCGGCGACGACGCTGTCATCCGAGTCGCGGCTGAAGGCGATGTACAGCGAGGATCGATAGAGTTCGACAGGCACCTGCCGCAACAGGCCAGGCGGGATTTTCAACTGACGGCTGTAGTAAGCCATGCCCGCCGGGGTATCGCCGACGATGATCTCCGTTCGCCCGGCCAGGAGCATGCGGTAGAGCTGCAGGCTTCCGGTGGCGCTCTTGTCCAGATTCCTGAAGCCGCGTGATTGCAGCACTTCGGGAATCAGGCCGGCATTGCGTGTGGTGATCTGGGGCGCCTGCAACAGTTGCTCCAGTGTATTGACCGGTTGCTGTGCACTGGCCAGTTGATAGGGGTAAATGGATTCCTCGACGATCGGCCCGACCCACTTGTACAGCGGTTCGCGTTCGGCGGTACGGAACATGGAATACAAGATGGTCTTCGGCCGGGTCTTCAAGACCCGTGAACTGCGCATGCTGGGCAGCACTTCGATGGGGAAGTCGTCTGCGGTCAACGTCATGATGGCCCGGACGATTTCCGTGGTCATGCCCGTCAGTTGATTGTTTTCCAGATAGTTGTACGGCGCCCACTCTTCGGTGACGACCAGGTACGACTCGGCCCTGACCGGCGTGCCGAGCAGTAGGCAGAGCAGCGCAACGGCGAATATGGAATATTTCAAGTGTTCTGCCTGGTGGCCTGGTCGGTATTCAAGAGCGCAGCTGACTGAAGGGACAAACTCAGTATAGACCCTGGAATGTCGCCAGACAGGCGCCCTGCCGCGATGGCGCCTATCCAATCATTCTCCCATCGCCAACCTGGCCGGACTCAGCGCACCCGCTCGCGACTCTGGGCGGCCAGGTCCAATGCCTTTTGCATGTCCAGCCGCGCCGAGCGGCCCACGTCCTTGTCGTTGAGCTGATAACGGCGCTCCGATGGCAGGATGGGCGCGGTGAGATCCTCGCCGTCCATGGCCTCGAAGTCGTGATTATCGCCAATGGTCATGGCGCTGCGGCGCAGCAGCATGCGCAACTGTTCGGGTTGCAGTTGCGGATTGATGGACAGCATCGCCGCCAGCAATCCCGCCACCATGGGGGTGGCATAGGAGGTGCCGCAATGCACCGCGCCTTCCTGGCCGGCCTGGGGCGTCGAGGCGTGGGCGCAGGCGGCGGCTGTGATATCGACACGCATGTCGATGTTGGAGGAGTCGCGCTTGACCGCATAGGCCGGGTCTTGGACGGCGACTCCGGTGCGTTCGCTGCGCTGGTGGCCGCCAACGACCAGCAGTTGCTCAGTGATGAAGGAGGAGGGCAGACGGTATTCGTCCGTGCCCGAGAACGAAGACCCGTTGCCGGCGGAGTTCACCACCACCACGTCGGGATGAGCCTTGCGTAGCCACAGGAAAAATTCTTCCAACAGTTCCTCGTAGCCTCCCATGGCGATCCCCGAGCGCAGCAGCGAATCCACGTCGTCGCCTTTGACATCCTTGGCGCCGACCCGGTGAATGCCCCAACTCCAGTTGAGTACTCGCACGCCGTCTTCCACGAGGTTGACCGAGGCGGCGATGTTGGCGGTGATACCCGCGTCCGAATTGCGTTCGACGATGACCTCGAAGCCACCGCTGGTCTTGTCCAGCCCCCTCAGAAAACCGGTATTGCCGCCGTCGTCCCAGCGCGCGGCGAGGATGCCGGCGACGGTGGTGCCATGGTTATCCGGCTTATCGGCATCGCGTGCGTAGACGCACGTGCGCGGCGCCGAGCAGGGACCGAGGTAATCGGCAAAATCCGCGGTGTCGAAGTCCACGTCGCGCTCGATCAGGCCGATGCGCACCGGCTGCGGTCGGATGGGCGCCTGCTGGCCGGGAATGCGCCGCTGGTAATAATTCACCGCATCGAGAAAGCGGTTCGCCGCCCATTCATCGGAGTCCTGGGCCGGTTTCTTCGGTTCTGCCGGGCGGGCGGTAGCCTGCTCGGTTTCTTCTGCGGCGGATTCTTCCACCACCACGGCATCCACGCTGGTCTCGCTGCCCAGGCGCAGCACCAGCGCGTCGCGCTGCACCAGGTCGCTGGCGGGCAAGCGCAGTTGGTACACGTTCAGCGGCGCGATACTGCCGACCACCTTCGCCCCATACTTGCTGGCCAGGCGCTGGGCTTCCGGCAAGCCTTCGCGATCTTCCTCGATCAGCACGCTGACCAGGTTGACGTAGGTGGTCAGGCCGTCCATGTTCTTCGCCACTTCGTCCGCTGTAGCGGCCAGGACGTGACTGTTGCGCAGGGTCAGCCAGGCTGCGTTGCTGGTGCGCGAACCCTCCTGCAGCCAGAGCGGTCCGCTCTGGTAGTCGGCGCTGTCCAGGCTCAACCGGAGGTTGGCCCCGTCGCGCTGGACGGCTTGCGCCGGTATCGCCTTGTCACCCAGCTTCAGTTGTGGGGCGTCCTGGCCCAGGCCGCGCACGGTCAGGCACCAGTCCTGTCGTTGGCTTTGCAGCAGGTCGCCGCAGCGCTTCAGGACTTCCAGGCGCAGCGGCTCTTGCGCGGCAGCCAGGGTGTGGGTGGCCAGGGTGAGCAAAGCGGCGAGGGCAGCGGATCGTACGGGCATGAACCAGTGTTCTCTGGCAGGGATTTGTTGTTCCGACTGCCGCAGGGTGCGCTTCGTTCAGCGGCGCATCAGCTGGCGTCCTTGAGTCTTTCCGACATCTTCACCAACGTGGCCAACGAATCGGCGCCCATCTTGCGCATCAAGGCGCCGCGTCGCACCTTCACCGTCACTTCGCTCAACCCCAGCCGCCCGGCCACCTGCTTGTTCAGCAGACCGCAGACCACCAGATCCATCACCTCCCGCTCTCCGTCAGTGAGGGTGCGGTGACGACGTTTCAGCTCATCCATCTTTTCTGCGAGCTGACGTCGCTGCCGATCACGACTCAAGCCCAGGCCGATGGCGTCCAGCAGGTCCTGTTCACGAAACGGTTTGGTCAGGAACTCCAGTGCCCCGCCTTTCATGGCCTTCACCGACATGGGAATGTCGCCATGGGCGGTGATGAAGACAACCGGAACCTGGATGTTTAGGCGGGCCATTTCCTGCTGGAAATCCAGGCCGCTCAAGCCCGGCATCCGCACGTCGAGGATCAGGCACGCCGGCGTATCGGCAAGCGTGGCGTCCATGAATTCCCGCGCCGAGCCGAAGGCCATGCTCGGCAGGCCGACGGAAGCCAGGAGGTCCTGCAGCGAGGCGCGCACGGAACTGTCGTCATCGACGATATAGATCATCGATTCGTTGGGGTCATGGGCTGTCATCGGATTCTCGGGTTACGGCCGGCAGGGTGAAGTGGAAGGTGGCGCCTGACTGTGGATCGCTGCTGACCCAGAGGCGACCGTCATGGGCCTCGATGATGGAACGGCTGATGGCCAGGCCCATGCCCATGCCGTCGTGCTTGGTGCTGTAGAACGCGTCGAATACCCGTTCGTGGTCGTTGCCGCTGAGGCCCTTGCCCTGGTCTGACACACAAAAGAGCAAGCGCTGGGCCGATTCCAGTACGACATTGACCTCCAGGCTGCGCTGCTCGACATCGACCTGCCGCATCGCGTCGATCCCGTTCATCGCCAGGTTCAGGATGACCTGCTGGATCTGTACTTCATCCGCCAGCATCGGCGGCAGGCCTTCCTGGACATGCACCCGTAGGCTGATGTTCTGCTCGTTCAGTTCGCCGGCCAGCAGCCGCAGCGCGGCATTCACCGTGTCGGCGACGTTCAGCCACCGCTTGCTGGGGGCCTGGTGCCGGGCCATGCCCCGCAGGCGGGTAATGATTTCGCTGGCCCGATGGGTGTCGGCGATGATGCGTTCCACGGCCTGGCGGGCCTTGGGCAGGTTGGGCGGGTCGTTGGCCATCCAGCGCAGGCACGCGCTGCTGCTGGTGGCCACCGCGGCCAGTGGCTGGTTCACTTCGTGAGCGATGGACGCGGCCAGCTCCCCCAGCATGTTGACGCGAGCGATGTGCGCCAGGTGCGCGCGGGTTTTGTGCACCGTGCCGATGGCGGCGGACAGGCGCAGCGCCAGGTAGGTGGTACCGGCGATGGCGGCGAGGCTGATCAGGACGTTGACCAGCCCGGCCTCCGTATCGCCGAAGCGGGTGAGCCGATAACTGAGGATCGTCAGGAGCATGCAGGCGACCGACAGGCCGGCGACGGCGCGGGTCGGCAGGATTCGTACGGCAATCAGCACCACGACGATCTGGAAGACGCCCACCGCGATTTCAAGGTCGGTGACGGTGTCTATGGCCGCGATGCCGAGGGACAATCCCAGCAACAGCAGCAGGCGAAGGGTCAATTGAGTGCTTCTCACTGGATATTCATCTCGCATCGCGCAAATGGCCGGCCCAGGCACGCAGTGTATATCGCCTCTGTGCCCGTGGCTCAGGAAGGGTTGTCCAGGCTGAACCGGTCGGCCACTTCGTCGTAGGCGAACAGCTCCGCGTAGCGCCCCCATTGCGTGACGCAATCGAGGGTAGTCGCAGCGTCGTGCTCCGACATGAAGTCCTCCAGTTGGTCCCGGAAGCGCCTGGCGGGTGCCGTGCGGGTGGGACGGTCATCCAGCACCTTGCGCACATGGCCCACCAGGGGAACGTGCCTGAGCAGCTGCTGGGCGAACAATTGCTTGCGCTCGTCGACCGTCGATCGGGCATAGCGCCGCCCGGCCGGCAGCAGTGCGAGATGGCCGTCCTGCAGATCGGCCAGGCGCATCAGTTGCAGCACCTCGGCCACCGGGAAGAGATCGCTGGGGCTATAGCGCAAAGTGTCGGCCAGTTCACGCAGGTCCGCCTGACCGTCGTAGGGCTGCTCGTGCACCGCCTCGATCAGGCCGGCCAGGGCGTTCGTTGAAATCGAAGGCAACACCATGCCCACGCCAGTGCCTGCAAATGCACCCGTATGGGCTGAACCGTCCCGGCCACCGCCGGCCATCTGCACATAGATATGCTCCACCAACGCCTGGAACGCCGGGTCGGCGCGATTGCGCGGCTGGCTGAGGTCGACGACGATTTCCTTCATGATCCGCCCCGGATTGGAGGAGAAAATCAGTATCCGGTCGCACATCAGCACGGCTTCTTCGATGTTGTGGGTGACCATCAGGATGGACTTGATCGGCATCCGGCCTTCGCACCACAGATCCAGCAGGTCGGTGCGCAGGGTTTCGGCCGTCAGCACGTCCAGTGCGGAAAACGGCTCGTCCATCAGCAGCACATCCGGAGCGACCACCAGTGCGCGGGCCAGGCCGACGCGCTGGCGCATGCCACCCGACAGTTCCTTGGGAAAGGCGCTTTCGAAACCGTCGAGGCCGATCATGTCGATGGCGGCCAGGGCCCGTCGGCGCCGCTCGGGCGCCGCCACTTCCAGCGCTTCCAGGCCGACTTCCACGTTCTGCAGCACCGTCAGCCAGGGGAACAGGGCGAAGCTCTGGAAGACCATGCGTACCGAGCTGGCCAGCCCGCGGTCATCGGCAGGGAAGTCGACCACGCCGGCCGTGGGCGCGATCAGGCCAGCGATGGACCGCAGCAAGGTGGACTTGCCCGAGCCCGAACGCCCCAGCAGGCCGACGATCTCGCCATCGTTCAAGCGCATGCAGACGTCGTCCAGTACCAGTCGCTCGGCACCGCCAGCGGTACCGTAGACATGCCGAAGCTGTTGCACATCCACCAGGCAGCGTTTGTCCATGAGTGCTTGCATTGGCTCACCTCCCTCAATCAATTCGAAGCCGACGCTCGGCGAACCCGTACAACGGGCGCCACAGCAGGCGGTTGAAACCCACGACGAAAACCGACATGACCGTCACTCCCAGGGCCACCCGTGGCAGGTCCCCTGCGGTCGTGGCCTGGGCAATGAAAGCGCCCAGCCCGCGGGCGTAGAGATGCTCGTCGCCCCAGGACACGGCCTCGGCGACGATGCTGGCGTTCCAGGAACCGCCGGCGGCAGTGAGGGCGCCAGTGACGTAATACGGAAAGATCCCGGGCAGTGCGACCACGCGCCACCACTGCCAGCCGCCCACCCGGAAGTTGCGCGCCGCTTCGCGCAGATCGTTGGGCAGCGCGCTGGCACCTGCGATCACGTTGAACAGGATGTACCACTGGGTGCCCAGCACCATCAGCGGCGACAGCCAGATATCCGGGTCGAGCTTCAGGGTGACGATGGCGATCACGGCAAAGGGAAACAGCACGTTGGCCGGAAAGGCCGCCAGCAACTGCGCGACGGGCTGCAGGCGTTCGGCCCAGCGCGGGTGCAGGCCGATCCAGACGCCGATGGGCACCCAGACCAGGCTGGCGAGGACGATGAGCACCGCGACCCGCAGCAGGGTGACCAGCCCCAGGCCGAAGGCCTCGATGACATCTTCCTGGCCCAAGGTGCTGGCGATGAAACCTGCCAATTGCAGCAGGCCGGCCAGACAGGCCAGGGCCACCAGGGCGATCCAGGCCCGGTCGGCGACACGATTGAAACCCTCGCTGGCCTTGAAGCGAAACGGGGGGAGCCTGGGCAGCCTGGGCAGGTACAACGCGGCCTTGATGCTGCCCAGCGCGGTCAACGTCAACGGCACCAGGCGGGTCGAGCGCAACAGGTCGTAGATTCTCGACCGGGGGCGTTTCTGGGCGGCGGTCTGTTCGAAGCGGAACTTGTCCGCCCAGGCCACCACGGGCCGGAAGAACAGCAGGTCGTACAGCATGATCACGGCGACCATGGCCAGCACTGCCCACACGGTCGCAGCGACGTTCTTCTGTTCGATGGCCAGTGCCAGCCAGGAACCGATGCCCGGCAGGCTCACGGTCGTATCGCCGACGGTTATCGCCTCGCATGCCACCACGAAGAACCAGCCGCCGGACATCGACATCATCATGTTCCACACCAGGCCCGGCGTGGCGAATGGCAACTCCAGCCGGATGAAACGTTGCCAGGGCGAAAAGCCGAATTGCCGGCTCACTTCGTAGAGGTCGTGGGGCATGGTCCTGAGCGATTGATAGACGCTGAAGGTCATGTTCCAGACCTGGCTGGTGAAGATGGCGAAGATGGCCGCGCATTCCACGCCGGACTGTTTGCCGGGAAAGACGCCCATGAAGAAGACCACGGTGAAGGTGAGAAAACCCAGTACCGGCACGGATTGCAGGATGTCCAGGGCAGGCAGTATCACCAGGGCCGCCTTGCGACTTTTCGCGGCCAGGCTGGCGATCACCAGCGAAAAGACAAAGGACGCCAGCAGCGCGATGAACATGCGCAAGGTGGTGCGCAGTGTGTATCCCGGCAGATGGGCCAGGTCCAGCGACAGCGGCGACGCATCGAGAGCCCCCAGGGGCTGGTCCATTTGTTCGAGGCCATAGGCGATGAACACGGCCAGCGCTATCAACAGGCCCAGCAGGGCGAGATCGGCCCACCAGCAAACCTGTTGGTTGTACTTGAAAGCAAGCCATGCGGGGGTTGGGATTGAAGGGCGCATAGACCACCTCTCTGATGAGCAAGCTGGAGGACCTGGAGGGACTGCGCTGAACGCCCGGCAAGATTAATCGGAGCCCCCGGGCGGGGCCAGAATGACTAGGGACGGGAAAATATACGTTGGTATATCGCTGATCCGCATTTTTCGCCGGCAGGTGCGTCTGTAATGAGCTCGTACCCCTGGCCAAACTACACAGCGGGTCAATGGCGACAGAAACCTGAAATCACCCCCCGTTGGGAGCGAGCCTGCTCTCGATGGCACACTGGCAGACAGTACAGCGTTGCCTGACACACCATCGCGAGCAGGCTCGCTCCCACAAGGGGCGGGTGGCTTGTTTGAACGCAGCATTCTCGTTCAGGAACAACTCATGACAAAGATGGCGATTTTTCTCGGTGGTTTTCTCGCGCTGACGCTTCTGATCGGCGCTCTTGCGACGATTTCACCGGTGTAGGATCACCTGGGCTATTTCCTGCAAGCCCATGACCCGTTGCGCCGCGTTGAGCTTGATGGCTTCCTTGGGCATGCCGAAGACCACGCAGCTAGCTTCATCCTGGGCCACGGTGGCGCTGCCGGCGTCGAGCATTTCCTTGAGGCCGCGGGCGCCGTCGTCGCCCATGCCGGTCATGATGATGCCGGTGGCGTTGCGGCCGGCGAACTTGGCCACCGAGCGGAACAGCACATCCACCGAAGGACGGTGGCGGTTGACCAGCGGGCCGTCCACCACCTGCACGTGATAGAACGCCCCGCTGCGGGTCACCATCATGTGCTTGCCGCCGGGGGCGATCAGGGCCAGGCCGGGGTGGATGCGGTCGTTGTTGCGGGCTTCGCGCACTTCGATCTGGCACAGGCTGTTGAGCCGGGCGGCGAACGAGGCGGTGAATTTTTCCGGCATGTGCTGGACGATGACGATACCGGGGCATACCCGCGGCAAGGCGGTCAGCACCGCTTCCAGGGCCTGGGTGCCGCCAGTGGAAGTACCCAGGGCGACGATGCGTTCGGTGGTCTGCGCCATGGCATGGCCGTTGGCGGCGGGCAGCATGGCATCGGCGCTGAGCTTGGCGGCCGGCACCAACGGGGCCGGGGCAGGGCGCCGGCCCAGGTTGCGCACATTGACCTGGGCGGCGGCCCGGATCGCCGTCACCAGTTCCGACGCCGACTCCAGCAGGAAGTTCTTCAGGCCACTGGTGGGCTTGGTGATGATTTCCACCGCGCCGGCCGCCATGGCCTGTGCGGTGGTTTCCGCGCCCGTTGGCGTCAGGGACGAGCAGATCACCACCGGCGTGGGGCGCTCGCTCATGATTTTCTTGAGGAAGGTGATGCCGTCCATGCGTGGCATTTCCACGTCCAGCACGATCACGTCGGGCCACTCGCGGGCCAGTTTGTCCATGGCGAAAATCGGATCTGACGCAGCGCCCATCACATGGATATCCGGCGTCTCGCTGAGAATCGCCAGCATCACCTGGCGCACCACGGCGGAGTCGTCCACCAGCAGAACATTGATCTTTTTTGACATGGTTAATGCCGGGTCCTTATCGGTTGGTGTCTGACCCACACATCGCCGCTGCAAAGGTCGAAAATGATGCTGCGGTAGCCGGTGCTGCCCATGTCCTGGGCGATCAGGTCCAGGCGATAAAGAGAGGCTATTTCCAGCGCCGCGTTGACGTTCTGCCGCGCCACATCGCCGAACGGCACATGGCGTTGCAACTCGGGAAACATCTCGCCGCCGCCGAACAGCTTGAGCTGGTAATCCTCGGGCTCGGTGCGGTGGGCCCGGGCCTGGCGCACGAACAGTTCGATGGCTTCGTCGGCGTACATGCCGTTGAGGGCGGTGGAGCAGCGTACGCGGCTGGGCAGCATGAAGTGGCACATGCCGCCGATCCTGCGCTCGGGATGCCACAGCGTGACCGCCACACAGGAACCCAGGATCGTGCGCAGGCGGGTCGGGCAGGTGGCGAAACGGAATTCCCCCGGCCCCAGGTACACTTCGGCCACTTGCTTGGTTGCGGCGTTCATGGCTTGCGATAGATCGAGGGAGCCACCAGCTTCAACGCATCGCAGACGCCATTGAGGCTTTCCGAATGGCTCACGATGAAATACCCGCCGGGCTTGAGCCGGGGGATCAATCGGGCGACCACTTTGCTTTTGGTGGGCTGGTCGAAATAGATCATCACGTTGCGCAGGAAGATCACATCGAACTCCCCCAGCTCCGGCAAGGTGTCGTTGAGGTTGACCTGGATGAAGTTGACCCGGCTGCGCAGCGACCGGTCGATCAGGAACGTGCCCTGTTGGCTGCCGGTGCCCTTGAGGCAGTATTTCACCAGCAAGGGCTGGGGCAGGGTGCGGGCCCGTTCCATCGGGTAGTGCCCGGAGCGCGCCTTGGCCAGGACCTGGCTGCTGATGTCCGAACCGATCACCTCCCACGGCGTGGTGCCCAGCCCCTCGGCCAGGGTCATGGCCAGGCTGTAGGGTTCTTCCCCCGACGAACTGGCCGCGCTCCACAGGCGAAAGGTCTTCCCTGGCGTTGCATGGGGCAATACATGCTGGCGCAGGAAATCGAAATGCTTGGGCTCGCGGAAGAAATAGGTTTCATTGGTGGTGAGCAGGTCCAGCGCCACCTGCAGTTCATCGCGGCGCTGGCCGTTCATGATCAGCTTGAAGTAATCGCCATAGCTGTCCAGCTCATAGTGCTTGAGACGCTTGAACAAGCGCCCGGCCACCAGGGCTTTCTTGGCCGGCGACAGGTTGATGCCGGCGGCCTGGTACAGCCAGGATTGGAACTGGCCGAATTCCCGGTCGCTGAGCGCCAGCCCGTTCGCCGTGCGTTCCGTGCAGGTCTGAGTGTTCACTGTCCTTCGAACTCCAATGTGGGGCCAGCCTGGGCGATCTGGGACATCTCGTCGATAGACAGCACCCGGTCCACTTCCAGCACGATGACGAACTTGCCGTCGACCTTGGCCATGCCGCTGATGAAATCGGCGCGGATCTTCGCGCCGAAACTCGGCGGCGGTTCGATCTGCGAGGCCGGGATTTCCAGCACCGCCGACACGGTGTCCACCAGCAGGCCGATGTCCTGGGCCTGGCCGTCGGCACTGTTGGCCTCGATGATCACCACGCAGGAACGCCGGGTAATCGACGAGTTCTGCCGGCCGAAACGGGCCGACAGATCCACCACCGGCACCACCGCGCCGCGCAGGTTGATCACCCCGCGTACGAACGACGGCATCATCGGCACCACGGTCAGGTTGCCGTACTCGATGATTTCCTTGATGCACAGGATGCCGATGGCGAACATCTCCGTGCCCAACATGAATGTCAGGTATTGCGCTTCTTCCTCGACCGCCATTGCGGTTTGACGAGTGGTCGCGATGGCGCCCATGCCTTTTTCTCCTTTAGCGAGCCAGTGATGACGGCCGTCAGAACCGAGTGAATTCGGATTCGTCCGGTGCGCTGGCCATGTTGTAGGCGAACGACTTGGGCAACACGGTCACCGTGGCCCGGGCCGGCTTGCGGCTGGACGGACTCGGGGTGTTGTCCACCTTCACCGGCAGGACGGCCGACTTGGCCGGCGTGTCCAGGGTGAAGAAACTCATGGCCTGTTGCAGTTGTTCGGCCTGGCTGCTCATTTCTTCGGCAGTGGCGGCCAGCTCTTCGCTGCTGGACGCGTTCTGCTGGGTCACCTGGTTGAGCTGGGTCATGGCGGTGTTGATCTGCGCCACGCCGGCGGCCTGTTCTTCGGAGGCGGCGCTGATTTCCTGCACCAGGTCCGATGTCTTGTTGATCGACGGCACCATCTCGTTGAGCAGGTTGCCCGCCTTCTCGGCCATGTCGACGCTGCTGGAGGACAGCTCGCCGATTTCCTGGGCGGCGATCTGGCTGCGCTCGGCCAGTTTGCGCACTTCGGCGGCGACGACGGCGAAGCCCTTGCCATGCTCGCCGGCGCGGGCGGCTTCGATGGCGGCGTTGAGGGCCAGCAGGTTGGTCTGGTAGGCGATGTCATCGATGATGCTGATGCGCTGGGCGATTTTCTTCATCGCCACTACGGTCTGCTGCACCGACTCGCCGCCGTCGGTGGCTTCCTTGGCGGCTTTGCTGGCCATGCCGTCGGTGACCTTGGCGTTCTCGGTGTTCTGGTTGATGCTGGCGCTCATCTGTTCGATGGAGGCGCTGGTTTCCTCGACGCTGGCCGCCTGTTCGCTGGTAGCCTGGCTCATGGATTGCGCGGTGGCGCTGACTTCTTCCGACGCGCTGGCCAGGTTGTCCGCTGCGTTACGTACCTCGCCGATGATGTGCGAGAGCTTGCCCACCATGTTCTGCATGGCATTGAGCACCATGCCGGTTTCGTCCTTCGAACCCCCTTCGATCTTCGCGTTCAGGTTGCCTTCGGCCAGTTGCTCGGCCACCAGCGCGGCCTGCTTCAACGGACGGGAGATCACCCGGGAAATGAACAGCGCCAGGCCCAGGCCCACCAGCAGGGCGGCGATGAGTACGGCAATGATGGACAGGCGGGATTTTTCGAACAGCGCGGTGCCATGTTCACTGGCCGCGCCGGCGCCGGCGTCGTTGAATTCAACCATTTTCTGCAGGTCGGCGGTGACCAGGTCGAAGTGACGCTTGGACTCGCCCTTGAGCAGCGCCTGGGCTTCCTGGGTCAGGTTCTGCCGGGACAGCGCGAACAGGTCTTTGCTCACCGCCAGGTAAGCGACCCAGTCTGTGCGGGTTGCATCGAGCAGTTGGCGATCCTCGGCACTGGAGAGCAGTTTTTCATAGGTCGCCAGGCGCGTTTCAAAGGCCTTCCTGGCTTCTTCCGCTTCCTGCTCCAGGGTGGTTCGCTCCTGTTCGGAGTCGGCCGCGATGTGCCGGTTTTCCTTGAGGCGATAGCTGGCCGCGAAGAAGCGCATGCCCGAGGCTGCCCGCATGGATGGCATCCAGTTCTCGCGGATCTCGATGGTGGTGCCGTTCACCTGGCCCAGCTGGATGATCGAGAACACTCCCATGATGGCAGTGAGGGCCAACACCACGAGAAATGAAGTGATCAGTTTGGTGGCGATTCTAAGATCGTAGAACCATTTCATTGGGAAGTACCTCTCCATGGAGTTGCTAAAGCGTCAGCGAGCGTTGGCTTGTGATAATTGTGTGGGGGTGTAGCGGTTTTCTATCTGGGCGATCTGGGTGAGCAATGCCGGGACGTCGACGATCAATGCCACGGCGCCGCTGCCCAGGATGGTCGAGCCGCTGATGCCGCGCAGTGCGCCGAACAGCTTGCCCAGGGGCTTGATCACGGTCTGGAATTCCCCCAGCAGGTCATCCACCACCAGCCCGGCCTTGAGGTCGGCGTAACGCACCACCACCACGTTCTGCCGGCGCGCGGCCGGGCCTTCATGGTTGAAGTGATCGCGCAGGTACACCAGCGGCAGCACTTCGCCACGCAGGTCCAGGTAGCCCTGTTCGCGGCTGGCGACACCGTCTTCTTCGCTCAACTCGATGCATTCCTGGACCATGTCCAGGGGAATGACATAGGTGGACTGGCCGATGCCCACCAGGAAGCCATTGATGATCGCCAGGGTCAGCGGCAGGCGGATACGCACCACGGTGCCATGGCCCGGCTGGCTGTCCAGGTCCACCGTACCGCGCAGCAAGGTGATGTTGCGCTTGACCACGTCCATGCCCACGCCACGTCCCGACAGGTTGGTGACGGACTGGGCCGTGGAAAAGCCGGGCTCGAAGATCAGGTTGTAGATCTCCTGGTCGGTCGGGCTCGCGCCGGGAGCGACCAGGCCGCGTTCCTGGGCTTTTTCCAGGATCCGGTCGCGATTCAGGCCGGCGCCGTCGTCGGCGATTTCCAGGACGATGCTGCCCGAATCGTGATAGGCATTGAGGTGCAGATGCCCCTTGGCCGGCTTGCCGGCGGCCAGCCGCGCTTCGGCAGTTTCGATGCCGTGGTCCATGGCGTTGCGCAGCAGGTGCATGAGCGGGTCGCCGATTTTCTCCACCACGGTCTTGTCCAGCTCGGTTTCCGCGCCGCTGATGATCAGGTCGATGTCCTTGCCCAGCTCCTGGCTGACATCACGCACCACCCGACGGAACCGGTTGAAAGTTTCACCGATGGGAATCATGCGCAGGCGCAGGGCGCCGTCGAGGATCTCCTCCACCAGCCCGGACACCGTGGACGTCGATTCCTGCAACGAATCGTTGTGGCAGGTGCGGGCCAGCAGGCTGGCCCCGGCGCTGGCGATGACCAGCTCGCCCACCAGGTTGATCAACTCGTCGAGCTTGTCGGCGTTGACGCGTACATAGGTGCCGTCCCGGGCCTTGCTGTCGCTGGCGACGGTTTGTCGCTCGGCAACCGCCTGGGTGGGCACGCGTGGCGTCTTGCGCTGGTCGGGCAGCAAATCGCCACTGGCGACCAGTCCGGTGGACTCGGCGCCCTGCGCGGGAGTGCTCGCCACCAGGTCGGTGTTCGTGGGCGCCTGGGTGTCGGGGCGCTGGTCATCGTCAAGGGCAACGATCTCGATCAGGCAGTCTTCCCGGACGAAATCGAAGACTTCATTGATCGCCCCGTGGCTGGCGGCCGAGCGGAATTCGATGTCGAACCCCAGGTAGCAGGATTCGGCGTCCCAGCTGTCGGCCGCCGGCAGGGTGTCCGTCAGGGTGTCGATGTGGACGATCTCGCCCAGGGTCTGCAAGTAGCGCAGGAACGACAGCGGGTCCATGCCATTGCGGAACACGTCCTGGCCGAAGCGCAGGGAAATGTGCCACAGCCTGGTTTCCGAGGGTTCGTCCGTTGCGGTTCGCGCTTCTGGCCGGGACGTATCGGCGGGCACGGGCGCCTGGTATTCCTGGAGGACCTGGCACAGTTCCATTTCCCGCTTCAGGGCCTGCGGCGCCAGGGTGCCGCCCTGGTTGGCCACCACGTTGATCAGTTCCAGCATGTGGTCGCTGGACTTGAGCAGCACGGCGATCAGGCCGGTATCCACCTCGACGCTGCCGTTGCGCAGGCGATCGAGCACGTCTTCGACAATGTGGGTGAAGCTGACGATCGGCTCCAGGCCGAACAGCCCGGCCGAACCCTTGATGGTATGAGCCGCGCGGAAGATGGCACCGATGGCGTCATCGTCGCCCGGGTCGTTTTCCAGTTGCAGCAGGGATTCCTCCATTGCCTGCAACTGTTCCCGTGCCTCGACGATGAACGTCTGTTGTGCCTGGTCGAGATTGATGCTCACGCTCATTTCCTTTGTCGTGTCGGGCCGGTGATGCGGGGCTCAGGCTTTGTATGAAAAATTGCCTTCGCGACTTTTCGTACAAACCCTAGGCCTGCAGGTTGCACAGCTCGAGTGTTTCGGTGACGGCTTTGCTGCGACCGGTCAGGGTCAGTTCGGTGCCGGCCTTCGGTGCTTCGCGCAGCGCCATCAGCAACAGTTGCAGGCCGGCACCGTCCATCTCGGTGATCTGCGACAGGTCCAGGGCCATGCGCGGCGTATTGCCCAGGCTGGGCAGCAACTGCGCGGCCAGCTCGGCGGCGGTGTAGATCGTCAGCTCGCCGTCGATGCGTACCTGGGTGGTGTCATCCTCGGTTTCGAACAGCAACGGCATCACAACCTCCGGCAATCAGGGAAGAATCAGCTTGGACACCGCCGCCAGCATCTGCGCCGGCTGGAACGGCTTGACCACCCAGGCCTTGGCGCCTGCGGCCTGGCCTTCCTGCTTCTTCGCTTCCTGGGATTCGGTGGTCAGCATGATGATCGGCGTGAATTTGTAGCTGGCCAGTTTCTTGACCTCCTTGACGAAGGTGATGCCATCCATGTTCGGCATGTTCACGTCGCTGATGATCAGGTGCACTTTCTGGCCGTTGAGCTTGCCCAGCGCATCCTTGCCATCGCTGGCCTCGATCACGTCGTAGCCGGCACTTTTCAACGCGATGCCGACAACCTGCCGAACGCTCGCGGAGTCGTCGACAACCAATACACTTTTAGCCATGAACGGCTCTCCTAAAAGAAGGTTATTTCCTGTGAAGTCTGCTGCGCGCCGGCGTCGCCGTGGTGATTTCGGCGCTGCTCGTCGGTGGCGTAGGTGGTTTCCATGCGGGCCAGCCATTGGCGGGCATCGATGGGGACAGCCTGGTCGGGCGACTGGGTGGCCTGCTGGATGTGCACATGCAGGTCCTCGATGTTGTCGCGCACGTGGCTGAGGATCTGGCTGACCCGATCCTGGAATTGCAGGCTGACCAGCACTTCGGTGAGCTCGTCGCGGATACCGAAGCTTTCCTGCTGCAGCAGGTCGGCCGATTCGGCGAGTCGTCCGGTCACGCTCTTGAAGCGTTCGAGCACGCGCTGGATGCTGTCCTCGGAAATGGACACCGACTGGCTGTCCTGGTCCGCACCGCTGGACGCGGCCTGGACCAACTGGGTGATGGCGGTATTGATGATGTCGACTTTGGCCGACATTTGCTGGCCGGTCTCGCTGGACTTGCTCGACAGGCTGCGCACGGCATCGGCCACCACCGCGAATCCGCGACCGGCTTCCCCGGCACGGGCGGCTTCGATGGCGGCGTTGAGTGCCAGCAGGTTGGTCTGAGCGGCGATCGCGGCAACATCGGCGGCCATGGTCCGCAGTTCGCCGGTGTAGGCAGTGAGGTTGCGCACCTGGGCCAGGGTTTCGTCGCGGCTGGCCTGGGTAGCCTTCAAGGAGTTGATGACCTGGACCAGTTCGCCTTCGCTCTGGGCCAGTACCTGGACGGCGCCGCCACTGCCGTTGCCGGCCAGCTCACCGGCCGCCAGTTGCGAGGCGTGCACGGTTTCTTCCAGGCGTGACGAGATGCCGGTGAAGCGGCTGGTCAGCGAAACGATCGCGGTTTCGGTCTGCTGCCGGGAGCTTTCCACTTGCCTGGCCCAGATAGGCATGGCACCGAGGATGACTTCGTTGAGCTGCGCGCTGGACGCATGGGCATCGTGTTGGGCCGCCTGCAGTTCGCGTCGGGACGCGTCGGCAGCGATGACGGGGGCGAGCTGACGACCCAGGGCTCGCGCGCTCCACACCCCGGAACCGATACCGAGGACCAGGAGGACCGCGCTCAAGCCAATATTCTGTGCGCCCGCACCGTTGATCAGCAGCACGCCGGCGACTGCGGCGATGGCCACGAGCACGGGGCTCCAGAGGATACGAGGCTGGGTTGGAACAGAGGAATGACCGTGTGGGTACGACGTCATGGTTCGGTCCTTGAACAATATTGCTTGCAGGATGTTGGCGACTAACTGGTTATCTGCGAACTCGGATCCAACTTGAAGACCGGTCGTCCGGTTCCGCAGTCGGCAGCCTGCCAAAGGTGTGGCACTGTGCTACTTCAGATTAGACCCAGTCTGCGAAATGTCGAATCGGACTGACGAAGGTGACCACCGAGGTGAGCGTAACCGCTGGCAAGGGGATTCATCCCCGTTGGGGGCAAAGCTGCCCTCAAGTGCGTCAGGCAGTTTGCAGGGGGGGCGCTTCGCGACCCAGCGGGGATGAATCCCCTCGCCACGGTCAGGGATTGAGCTAAATTACCGGCACGGAATTTTCGAACCTGCCATTACGAGCCCCCATGCCTGCCCAGCCACTCTGGAAAACCTACCTGCTGTTCCTGACCCCGATGGTCCTCTCCAATTTCCTGCAATCGATGTCCGGTACGTTCAACAGCATCTACATCGGCCAGATGCTCGGGACCCAGGCATTGGCGGCGGTGTCGGGCATGTTCCCCGTGCTGTTTTTCTTCATCGCGCTGGTGATCGGCCTGGGGGCGGGCGCCGGGGTGTTGATCGGGCAGGCCTATGGCGCCCAGGAAACCGGCAAGGTGAAGGCGATCGCCGGCGCGACGTTGCTGCTGGGGGCGATCATCGGGCTGGTGGCGGCGGTGCTTGGCAGCGTCTTCGCCCGCGATGCCTTGCACGGCCTGGGGACACCGGCGGATGTGCTGGACGATGCCGTGTCCTATGCCCGGGTCATGATGTGGATCCTGCCGATACTGCTGGTGTTCGTGCTGTTCACCCAGCTGTTGCGCGGGGTGAGCGATACGCTGTCGCCCCTGTTGGCCCTGCTGGTATCCACGGGTGTCGGCCTGGTGCTGACACCTGCGCTGATCCGCGGGTGGCTGGGGCTGCCGCAGATGGGAATCCAGAGCGCGGCCATGGCGGGCCTGGTGGGCACGACGGCGGCCATGGCAATGCTGGCCTGGCGCCTGACCCGTCGGCAGAACGTCCTGGCACCCGACCGGGCCCTGTTCGCGGCGATGCGCCTGGACAGGGCCATCCTCGCCAAGGTGTTGCGCATCGGCTTGCCCACCGGGTTACAGATGGTGGTGATCTCGTTGTCCGAGCTGGTGATCCTGGCGCTGGTCAATCGCCACGGGTCCGAGGCCACGGCGGCTTATGGCGCGGTGACGCAGATCGTCAATTACGTGCAGTTTCCGGCATTGTCGATTGCCATCACGGCTTCGATCCTCGGTGCCCAGGCCATTGGCGCCGGACGCCTGGAGCGCCTGGGGCCGATCCTGCGCACGGGTCTGATCATCAACCTCTGGCTGACCGGGGGACTGGTGCTGCTTGGCTACCTGCTGTCTCACTGGCTGCTGGGGCTGTTCATCACCGACCCGACGGCGCGGGTCCAGGCCGAACACCTGTTGCATATCATGCTTTGGAGCCTGCTGGTGTTCGGCTTCCAGGCGATCGTCGGCGGCATCATGCGCGCCGGCGGCACGGTGCTGCTGCCGGTGACGATTTCCATCTTCTGCATCGTGGGTGTGCAGGTGCCGGCGGCTTATCTGCTGGACGCATACTTCGGCCTGCAAGGGGTGTGGATGGCGTTTCCCGTGGCTTACCTGAGCATGCTGTTGTTGCAGACGCTGTATTACAAGCTGGTCTGGCTGCATCAGCCGATTGAGCGGTTGGTGTAATCAACCCGCCACCGGATCCCACAAGGGTTCGGTGCCTGGCGATGTTACAGTGGCCGTTACCCGTACCCGACACTCGACACCGAGGATTCGATGCCTGCCAGTCTTCCCTCCCGCGTTGCCTACCGCGCCTTCCTGTTCGACATGGATGGCACACTGCTCAATTCCATCGCCGCCGCCGAGCGGATCTGGACGCGCTGGGCCATGCGCCATGGCGTGGACGTGACCACGTTCCTGCCCACCATCCATGGCGTGCGCGCGGTCGATACCATTGCCTGCCAGCATTTACCGGGCGTGGATGCCGAGGCCGAGGCCGAGCAGATTACCCGGGAAGAAATCGACGATGTGGAAGGGGTGGTGCAAGTGCCCGGCGCGACGGCGTTCCTTCAGAGCCTGCCGCCAGATCGGTGGGCCATCGTCACCTCGGCGCCCATGGCCCTGGCTTTGCGCCGAATGGCGGCGGCTGGCATCCCGCGTCCTGACGTGATGGTCACCGCCGAGGACGTGAGCGATGGCAAGCCCAACCCTGCCTGCTATCGCCTGGCGGCCGAACGCCTGCAGGTGACGCCTCGGGAGTGCCTGGTGTTCGAAGACGCCGAAGCCGGTATCCGGGCAGGCGACGCCGCCGGGGCTGATGTGATGGTGGTGACGGCAACGCACACGCACCCCGTGGTCACCCTTCATCCGCAGATCAAGAATTACCTCGGGCTAGGCATTGAGGTGGATGAGGCCGGCCTGATGCGACTGCCTTCGATTCTGTGACCGCAGCAGCGCTTCGGTGGGAGCGAGTCGTTCACAGACACTGCAGCCCCCTGTGGGAGCGAGCCGGCTCGCTCCCACATTGGATCTGTGGTCCTCAGAGAACTCAGGTCACCACGCGGTAGCAGGGCACGTATTGCGCTCCGCCTGGCAGCTTCATCCGATGCTGGGCGACGAATGCCTTGAGCAGGCGGTCGAGGGGTTCCATGATGGCGGCGTCGCCGTGGATTTCGTAGGGCCCGTGTTCTTCGATCAGGCGAATGCCCTTGTCCTTGACGTTGCCGGCCACGATTCCCGAAAACGCGCGGCGCAGGTTGGCGGCCAGTTCATGCGCAGGCAGGTCGCGGCGCAGGCCCAGGCTGGCCATGTTGGCGTGGGTCGGATCGAAGGGGCGCTGGAAGCCTTCGTCGATCTTCAGCAGCCAGTTGAAGTGAAAGGCGTCGTTGCGCTCGCGACGGAACTGCTTTACGGCCTTGAGGCCCTGGGTCATCTGCCGGGCCACTTCGGCCGGGTCGTCGATGATGATCTGGTAGTGTTTCTGCGCCGCTTCGCCCAGGGTCGCGCCGACGAATGCATGCAGTTGGTCCAGGTAGGGCGCGGCGCTTTTCGGTCCGGTGAGGACCACCGGGAAGGGCAGGTCCTGGTTGGCCGGATGCATCAGGATGCCCAGCAGGTACAGGAACTCTTCCGCGGTACCGGCGCCGCCCGGGAAGATGATGATGCCGTGGCCCACACGTACGAAGGCTTCCAGGCGTTTCTCGATGTCCGGCAGGATCACCAGCTCATTGACGATCGGGTTCGGCGCCTCGGCGGCGATGATGCCCGGCTCCGTCAGGCCCAGGTAGCGGCCGCCATGGATGCGCTGCTTGGCGTGGGCGATGGTGGCGCCCTTCATCGGGCCCTTCATCACACCCGGGCCGCAGCCGGTGCAGATGTCCAGGCTGCGCAGGCCCAGCTCGTGGCCGACCTTCTTGGTGTATTTGTATTCCTCGGTGTTGATCGAGTGACCGCCCCAGCACACGACGATTTTCGGCTCGACGCCGGGACGCAGGGTGCGCGCGTTGCGCAGCAGGTGGAACACGTAGTCGCTGATGCCCTGGGAGGTGCTCAGGTCGATGCGCTGGCTGTCCAGTTCGTTCTCGGTGTAGACGATGTCGCGCAGGGCGCTGAACAGCATTTCCCGGGTGCTGGCGATCATTTCGCCGTCGACGAAGGCGTCGGCCGGGGCGTTCTGCAGTTCCAGGCGCACGCCCCGGTCCTGCTGGTGAATGCGGATCTCGAAGTCCTTGTAGGCTTCCAGGATGGTCTTGGCGTTATCGACATGGGCGCCGGTATTGAGGATGGCCAGGGCGCACTGGCGGAAGAGGGTATAGATACTGCCGGAACCGGCTTCGCTCAGTTGCTGGACTTCGCGCTGGGACAAGGTCTCCAGGCTGCCCTTGGGGCTTACCGAGGCATTGATTACATGTCTTTGAGTCATTCAGCTTTCCTTGAAAACGATGCCATGCACACAACGACGGCATCTTGTAAAAAACGTCCACGCAAGAAGATCGCACGATCCTTGCGCTATCGCCATGGACTTCGATCCGGATCCTTCGGGTCCGTTGCACTGCAAAATGAGCCCCAGCATAGCTAAATCGACCGGGCAGGCGATAATGCGGGACTCTTTTGATGCCGTACAAGGAAATTGCGCCGCGATGTTCGAGATCAAACCGTGGGATGCGGGGCTTTACCGAAAGCAGACCCGCCGCAGCACCCTCATCGTCGCCGTGACGTTCCTGGCGCTGGCGATGTTGCTGTCCAGCCTGGCCGTGATGCTGTTCGGTACCCCCGGGGGGGATAATTTTCGCTTCAATCTCGCAGGGGTCATTGCCGCCATGCTAGCGATGGCAGCGCTGATGCGCCTGTATTTCTGGTCGCAGCCGTGGATGGCCGCCGCGGTGTATGGCTGGCAGCTCAAGCGCAGCCTGATGAGCGTCACCAACATGATGCACCAGGTGACGGCCGGTGTGCAGGCCCGGGACCCGGCGGCCATGAAACTGCTGCGGTTCTATCACCTGGGGCTGGCCCAGATGCATCGGCTGGACGCCAACTCCAGCGCCCAGGGCTCACTGGCCCGGGAGGCCGACGAGCATCTGGCGCAGATGCAGGCGCTGGGCCTGGACACCGAACAGTCGCGCCTGGACCCGGCCTGGATCGAGGCGGTGAAACGCAGCTACAGCGAGCGCTGATTGACCCGCTGCGACAGCGCCTGTGCCGACTCCTTGCGTTCGGAGTAACGGTCCACCAGGTCCGGGCGATCACGCAGCAGCACGGTGAATCTCACCAGTTCCTCCATCACGTCCACCACCCGGTCATACAGGGCCGAGGGCTTCATGCGGTCCTGTTCGTCGAACTCCAGGAATGCCTTGGGCACCGATGACTGGTTGGGGATGGTGAACATGCGCATCCAGCGTCCCAGCACTCGTAGCTGGTTGACCGTATTGAACGACTGCGAGCCACCGGACACTTGCATCACCGCCAGCGTCTTGCCCTGGGTCGGACGCACGGCGCCCATGGCCAGGGGCACCCAGTCGATCTGCGCCTTGAACACCGCCGACATCGAACCATGCCGCTCCGGGGAGCACCACACCTGGCCTTCGGACCAGGTCATCAGCTCCAGCAGTTCCTGAACCTTGGGATGGCTGGTGGGAGCGTCATCGGGCAACGGCAGCCCCGAGGGATTGAAAATGCGTGTTTCGGCGCCGAAATGCTCCAGCAGGCGTGCCGCTTCCTGCACCAGCAGACGGCTGAACGAGCGCGGACGGGTGGAGCCGTAGAGCAGGAGGATACGGGGCTTGTGAGGGCCATCGCTGGCGCCGGGGATAGGACGGGACAGCGCGGTATCGAGGTTGGGCAGGTGGTCGGTCATGGGAACTCCGGATCAGAAAGGTACCGATGCGAGCCTTCTCGGGCATAGTGAAGAACCCTCATCTGGCGGTCCCGATAGGCTAGAGGGCAGGTCGTGTCGAGTATATATGGATAATCGAATATATGAAGTTTCATATCTTTGGTCCCGTGTAGGACGGCCATGCCAGATGCCACCATTCGTCGGTTGCACAATCAGGAAAATCAAACCCGCGGCACCCAGCGTCTTTCTCATGAACAGTCATGCAAAGGAGAGACGACATGTCAGGACGAATGACGCACGGAACCTGGGCTGTGCTGTGGGCTGCGGCTGTGGGGCTTGTTGGTTGTGCCGGTGGCAACAGCCATTCGCCGGTGGATGTGCCAGGTGCCGCGAAGACACCGACCACCGCGATACTGGAGGCGGGGGCGGACATGCTGCAGGACAAACCTCCACTGCAGGCCCTGAACACCTACCTCGATGGCTTTCATTTCTATAACGGGCGGATGTCCGAGCAGATGGAGGCCCATCACTACTGCTCGGCGTTGAACGAAGAGGTGTTCCAGTGCGCCATCTTCGACGGCAATACGGTCGATGCCAAGCTGATGGGGGTGGAGTACATCATCAGCAAGCGTTTGTTCGAGGGCCTGCCGGCCAGTGAAAAACAGCTGTGGCATAGCCATGTGCACGAGGTGAAATCCGGGCAACTGGTGGCCCCGGGTATTGCTCAGGCAGCGGAGAACCGCCTGATGCAGAACCTGGTGAGTACCTACGGCAAGACCTGGCATACCTGGCATGGCAAGGACCTGCCTTACGGCGTGCCGCAATTGATGATGGGTTTCACCGCGGACGGCCAGATCGATCCGCAGCTCGTGCGCGAGCGTGACAGCCGAATGGGCCTGGACAGCGAGGCGAAAAAGCGCGCCCGGGCGGGCATCGTCGCTCCAGCGATAGACCCCGGCGCGGATGCCTGGCGCAATGGAAAGGTGTGGCAGATCGAGGGGCCCATGGGGGAACATGCCCATTAGATTCCGTAGGGGAAGTGCCGGATGGTCCCTTGGTAACTTTCGTTCACAGCCTGAGCAATAGGTTCTGCCTGAATATATTCCAGGCAGAACCTATTGCTTATGAATAGAAGGGACAGTGCCCAGAACGCACCAGCGACGAAAGTAATAAAGTTATATCGGAATTGTTAAGAAAACCGGAAGTTGCTCAGGGTTGTTTGAAATGTCCGGGCACGCCATGTTCTTCTTCGGTCGGCCTGGTTCTCTTCTGAACTTGGATATCACTGAGTTCGGCGCTTTTGAGTTCGCTGAAAGAAATCCGCAGCAGCGCTTCGGCTTCGTCGACGCTCAGGGTTTCGGAATCGGCCTCCAGCACCCGGCTGTCGGGTTGACCGTTGGCGATGAAGCTGACGATGAATCGTTCGTGGTTGCCCATGCTGACCTCGGTAGTCAAGCGCCAGGGCGCAGCAGGACTGCGCCCCAACGGTTTTCCGGGTTACGATTTCCTGCCGCCGCCATGGCTGCGTTCGCCACCTTTCCTACCGGCTTCAGAGGCTTTTTCCCGGTCGTTGGCAAAGTTGCCGCCCGAAGCATGTCCGCCTTTCTTGCCGGCTTCGGATGCTTTCTCACGGTCGTTTGCGAAGTTACCTGGGTTTTTGTTTCCGCTATTAGCCATTTCGAGATTCCTCATTTTGGTTAAGCGAGTAACTGCCTCGCATAATTGGGAAAGGAAAGCGCCGTGGGAAGTTTAAAAAAAACGTTTCGCTGGCGACGAACGGTTATTAAAGTTATACAGCCGTTGCGCTTGGAAGTTGTACAGGATTGATTGTTTTTATATACGTCGCGATAAACATTGGAGATATCAATGTCCTGCGGCGGTTCAGTCATCGCCGCCACTGACTTTCCAATGCTTGGCCTCCACGGGGAATATCACCTGCTCGACCCGGTGCGCAATGCCGAAGGCCAGGGAGTTCTCTGCCGGAATGACTCGCTCCTCGGCGCACAGGCATTTGAAGATATCCAGTTGGGTGGCGGCGCCGGCGGTTTCCTTGACGTAGATTTCCACATACCGCGCCACGTCGTTATCCAGGCTGGACAGGTATTCGCGCAGGCGCGAATGGTCCACCGATTTCTGACCGAAATACCAGTTCATGGGGTGGATCAGAAAGCGTGAGTGAGGCGTCGTGGTGCGGTCGCTGGCGGCCAGGTACATGACGATGCCCATCGATTCGATATTGCCGGCATTCACGGCGCGCACCGGCACGGGCAGGGACTTGATAAAGGTGTAGAGGGTAAAGCCGAAGTTGGTGCTGCCGCCGACGGTAGACAGGTTGAGCATCAGCGAGTCGGCGCCTTTTTCGATGGCTTCAAGGCAATTGTCCCGGAAGCGTTCCGTGGTTCCCTGATCGATCTGGCAATGAAAATGGACAATGTGTTCGGACATCTCAAACTCCTGTCGACTTCATTCGTTGAAGTGTCGGCGGATCGTGGCGCCGTACACTTGGGAGTCCGCTGGCTGTCGGATGTTCCTCTTTTTGTAGCGGGCCACTCAAGGCCTTTCCAGGGCTTGGCCGCTTCGGTCAGCAGGCGCTGGCGGCTTGCTGCACGCGCTGCAGATACATTGCCAGGGCGGCTTCCTCTTCGCTCAGGCCCTTGCGAGCACGGGGTCTGGGCAAGTCCCTCAAGGCGCCGAGCAGGAAACCTTCCAGCACGGCAGGGTGGATATAGCATTTACGACAGACGGTCGGCGTGTTGCCCAGTTGCCGGGCGACCTGCCTGACCATCTCGGCGACGTGCCGCTTGGCCTCGGTCTCGGTTTCCCAGCTCAGCGCCCGCAACCCGGCCAGCGCCGCCGCGCTGCCGGCCCAGGTGCGGTAGTCCTTGGCGGTGAAGTCGGCGCCGGTGAGGGTCTTGAGCCAGGCGTTGATATCGGAAGAGCTGATGGAGTGGCGCTCGCCGTTTTCGTCCAGGTACTGGAACAGGTTCTGGCCCGGCATTTCCTGGCAGCGCTTGATGATCCGCGCCAGGCGACGGTCCTTTACGGTGATCTGGTGTTCGACGCCGCTTTTACCTCGGAACTGGAAGGCGATGGCGCTGCCGTTGACCTCGACATGCTTGCTGCGCAGGGTGGTCAGGCCATAGGAACGGTTGTCCCGGGCGTACTGGGTGTTGCCGACGCGGATCAGCGTTACGTCCAGCAGGGTAATGACCGTGGCCATGACCTTGTCGCGGCTGAAGCCGGGTGTCGCCAGGATCGCCTCCAGGCGTTTGCGCAGGCGGGGCAGGGTGCGTCCGAACTCCAGCATCCGGGAATATTTGTCCGCATCGCGCACTTCGCGCCAGCGGGCATGGTAGCGGTACTGCTTGCGCCCGCGAGCATCGCGACCGGTCGCCTGGAGATGGCCGCGCGGGTCGGGGCAGATCCACACATCGGTGTAGGCCGGCGGCACCGCCAGGGCATTGAGACGCTGGATCTCGGCGGCGTCCGTGATGCGTTGGCCCTGGGGATCGAAATAACAGAACTTGCCCCGCAGTTTTCGGCGGGTGATGCCCGGCGTGGTGGTGTCGTCGACATAATGCAGGTCGGCCGGCAAAGCGGGTGGCAGGGTGTCGGGCATGAAGGAAATCCTTGGCGAATCCGGTGGCCTGTGAAGTCATTGACCGCAGCCCGTTGCGGTCGTGCCAGAATTCTGATGCCCCCGCCCCGCTGAAATTCCCGGCCTAGGCCAGTACCGCTACCGCCTTGATCTGGGCCCACAGTTGTTGCCCGGGATGCAGCTGCAACTGGTCGCGAGAGTAACGCGTGATGCGCGCCAGCAATGGCGTGCCGGCGGCTTCCAGGCGAATGAGCACATGGGCGGCGTTGTCGGCGGCCAGTTCGCTGACCACTGTGACCGGCAGGCGGTTGAGGATGCTGGTCTGGGTATCGTTGGCCAGGCTGAGGCTCACATCCCGGGCCTGAACCTTGAAGCGCAGCGCCTGGCCCGGGGCCAGCGGCGTGTGGGCCACACGAACGTCCAGCTGGCTGTCGGGCAGGGTCAGGCTGAGCAGTTGATAGTCGGCATCGTAGCCGCTGACTTCGCCCTGGATCACCACGCCGGCGTCATCCCCCAGGGCCAGCGGCAGGTCGAGCCGCGCCAGGGTTTCGCCGATGGGCCCGCTGGCCAGGGTACGACCGGCGTCCAGCAACACGATATGGTCGGCCAGACGCGCGACTTCGTCCTGGGAATGGCTGACATACAGCAGCGGGATGTCCAGTTCGTCATGAAGCCTTTGCAGATAAGGCAGGATCTCGTTCTTGCGCCGGCTATCGAGGGAGGCCAGAGGCTCATCCATCAGCAACAGGCGTGGACTGGTCAGCAAGGCCCGGGCGATGCCCACCCGCTGGCGTTCGCCTCCGGACAAGTGCTGCGGGCGCCGATCCAGCAAGTGCCCGATGCCCAGCAGTTCGGTCGCCTGGTCCATGCCCACCTTGCGCTGTGCCGGCGCGATCCGCTTGAGGCCGAACGTCAGGTTGGCCCTTACAGATAGATGGGCGAACAGGCTGGCCTCCTGGAACACATACCCCAGCGCCCGTTGATGGGGCGGCACGAACACGCCGCGATCGGTGTCTTGCCAGACCTGGCCATTGACCTCGATAAAGCCCCGTGCCGGCCGCTCCAGCCCTGCGATGCAACGCAGGCAGGTGGTCTTGCCGGAACCGGACTGACCGTACAGCGCCGTCACGCCACGGCCCGGCAACTGCACATCCAGGTCGAAGGAAAAGTCCCCGCGGTCGAGCTGAAAACGCGCTTGAATCATCGATCAGCTCCAGCCGGTCCGGGCTCTGCGACTGGAATACAGCGCCAGCAGCACAACGAAAGAGAACACCAGCATCGCCGCCGCCAGCCAGTGAGCCTGGGCGTACTCCAAGGCTTCGACATGGTCGTAGATCTGCACTGACACCACCCGGGTCTTTTCCGGAATGTTGCCGCCGATCATCAGCACCACGCCGAATTCGCCTACCGTGTGGGCGAAACCGAGAATGGCGGCGGTGATGAAGCCCGGCCGGGCCAGGGGCAGGATGACGCTGAAGAAGGTATCCCAGGGGCCGGCGCGCAGGGTGGCGGCGACCTCCAGCGGACGGCTGCCGATGGCGGCGAAGGCATTTTGTAGCGGTTGCACCACGAACGGCATGGAATAGATCACCGAACCGATCACCAGCCCGGTGAAGCTGAAGGTGAAGGTGCCCAGGCCGAGGGCCTGGGTGAGCTGGCCAAGCCAGCCATTCGGCCCCATCGCCAGCAATAGATAGAAGCCGATGACCGTGGGGGGCAGCACCAGCGGCAGGGCCACCACGGCTCCCACCGGTCCGCGTAGCCAGGAACGGGTACGCGATAGCCACAAAGCGATGGGCGTGCCGATGAGCAGCAGGATCACCGTGGTCACTGAGGCCAGTTGGAGGGTCAGCCAGATGGCGGCGTAGTCGGCATTGTCCAGTGGCATTTAGCGTTGATAACCGTAGGCCTGGAGGATGGCGGCGGCTTGCGGCCCCTTGAGATAGTCCATCAAGGCCGTGGCGGCAGGGTTGTCCCGGCCCTTGCCGAGGATGACCGCGTCCTGCTTGATGGGATCATGCAACCGGGCCGGAACGATCCATGCCGAACCGCTGGTGAGCTTGCCGTCCTTGTAGACCTGGGACAAGGCCACGAAGCCGAGCTCGGCGTTGCCGGTGGACACGAACTGGTAGGCCTGGGTGATGTTCTGGCCTTCGACGATCTTGTCCTTGACCTGCGTGGCCAGCCCCAGCCTGTCCAGCACCTGGGTCGCAGCCAGGCCGTAGGGCGCGGCTTTCGGGTTGGCGATGGACAGGTGCCGGAAAGCGTTGTCCTTGAGGGCCTGGCCGTTGTCATCGACATAGCCGGTCTTGGCCGACCACAGGGCCAGTGTTCCGATGGCGTAGGTGAAGCGCGAGCCCTTGACCGTGTCGCCTTCGGTTTCGAGCCTGGCCGGGGCGCTGTCGTCGGCGGCGAGGAAAACTTCGAACGGTGCGCCGTTCTTGATCTGGGTGTAGAACTGCCCGGTGGCGCCGTAGGCCGCGACCACCTTATGGCCGGTGGCTTTCTCGAAGTCGGCGGCGATGGCCTGGAGCGGCGCGGTGAAATTGGACGCCACCGCCACCTGCACCTCGGCCGCCTCGACGGTAGCAACGGTGCAGAGCGTGGTGAGCAGCAGCGCTGCAAGGTGGTTCAGGTGCATGGAGATGGCTCCGTAGGGGCAGGTTCGCTATTTCGCTATATAGTGGAATATATAGCGAACGGCTGGCAAACGGAACGCGGCATATTGTCGGGATCAGCGGCAGCGAGGATGCAAGGGCTGCCGCTCTCGTGAACAGTCGGCCACCAGCCGCTTCAGGCCCGGCCCCTGGCACTGAGCAACGCTAGTGCTTCCTCGGCCAGGCGCCGGGTCAGTTCGGCGCTTGGCAACTCGCGCCCCATGGGAAACGCCTGGCCGGCCCAGAGGTTGCTGAAGTCTGCTTCATCCTTGGCGCGCAGCGGCATCAACGCGCCGCCCGCCAGGGGAAAGGCCGGTGCCATCGGGCTCATCGGGCCCACTTCACGCATGACCCGGTTGACGATGCCCCGGGCCGGACGACCGGTGAACAGGTTGGTGACGGCGGTCTGGCTTTCCCTGGCCGTGCGCAGCGCACGGTGATGGGAGGCGCTGATCTTGGCCTCGGGTGTGAACAGGTAGGCGCTGCCCAGTTGCACTGCCGAGGCGCCCAGGGCGAACGCCGCGACGATCCCCCGGGCATCGCCGATACCGCCCGTTGCGATCACCGGTACCTTCACCGCATCCACCACCTGGGGCAACAGGGCGAACAGCCCGACCTGGGTATTGAGATCGTCACTGAGGAACATGCCGCGATGGCCGCCGGCCTCGTAGCCCATGGCGATGATTGCGTCACACCCGTGCTGTTCCAGCCAGATGGCTTCCTCGACGGTGGTCGCCGAAGAGAGGATTTTCGCGCCGGTGGCCTTTACCCGGTCCAGCAGGGATTTTTCCGGCAGGCCGAAGTGGAAGCTGACCACCTTGGGCCGCATTTCTTCCAGCACCCGGCAGGCTGCATCATCGAACGGCGTGCGGTTGGAAACAGGCGTCGGCGCCGCGAAATCGGCGCCCAGTTCCTCGTAGTAAGGCTTGAGTCGCTGCTTCCAGGCCTCGGCCCGCTGCTCATCGAACTGCGGTGGCTGGTGACAGAAAAAATTCACGTTGAACGGCTTGTCGGTCTGTTCGCCGATGGTGGTCAAGGCCTGGCGCAGTTGCTCGACATCCAGCATCGCCGCCGGCATCGAACCCAGCCCACCGGCATTGCAGGTGGCGACCACCATGGCCGGTCCGGTCACGCCGGCCAGCGGCCCCTGGATGATGGGCAGCTCGATACCGAGCAGGTCAAGGATGCGCGTGTCTGGCCATGAGTTCATGTGCGGGGCTCCGGTGGCGGAAGGAAACAGCCTTTTAGCAGGTGCGGCCCGGCCAGGGCCAGTCGAGTTTTTCAATCGAAGACGGCCGCTTGATCCTTGGAGAGGGCGGGTTACCATGCCTGCTTCACCGAAAAGGGAGCCTTAACCATGGACGTAAAACTCAAGGTCGTCGAACCGTTCACCGTGGCCGGTTTGCAGGTGCACACCCGCAACGCCGATGAGGAACGACCCGATACGGCGCGGATCGGCCCGATGTGGCAGCAATTTTTCAACGAGGGGTTGTTCGACAGGATCCCGGCCAGGCTGTCGGAGTCGTTCGTCTATGGGGTGTATTCCAACTACGAGTCAGACGCGACCGGGTATTTCGATGTGACGGCCGGCGTACAGGTCGACGCCACGAGTGCCGGTTTTCCCGCCGTGGCGATCGAGGGCGGTGACTACCTGGTGTTTTCCGCCCAGGGACCCATGCCCGACTGCGTGATCCAGACCTGGGGGCTGATCTGGGCGTACTTCGCGGACAATCCGCAGACGCTGCGTCGTTTCGCCACCGATTTCGAGGTGTATAGCGGCCCCGATTCGGTGGCGATCCACATCGGTGTTCAGTCCCCGGCCGAGCGCTCCAGCGCCAGCAACTGACGCTTGCGTTCCACGCCCCAGCGATAGCCCGACAGGTCGCCGTCGCTGCGCACCACCCGGTGGCAAGGGATCGCCACCGCCAGGCTGTTGGCGCCACAGGCCTGGGCCACGGCGCGTACGGCCTTGGGGTGGCCGATGCGCTGGGCGATCTCGGCGTAGCTGGCGGTACTGCCCACCGGGATGTCCCGCAAGGCTTGCCAGACCCGTTCCTGGAACGCCGTACCGCGCAGGTCCAGCGGCAAGTCCAGGCCCAGGGCCGGGGCTTCGACGAAGCCCACCACCTGCGCGACCAACTGCTCGAACGCCCGGTCGGCACCGATGAGGTTGGCGCGGCGGAACTTGTCCTGCAGATCCCGCACCAGCGCGTCGGGGTCGTCCCCCAACAGGATCGCGCACACGCCACGTTCACTTTGCGCCACCAGGATCGAGCCAAGGGAGCATTGGCCGACGGCGAAACGGATGTCGGTGTTCTGCCCGGCGGCGCGGTAGTCGGTGGGCTTCATGCCCAGGACCTTGTCGGCGGCTTCATAAAAGCGGCTGTTGGAATTGAAACCGGCGTCGTACAGCGCTTCGGTGATACTGCCGCCCTCGGCCAGGCGTTCGCGTACCTTGCGTGAACGGTGAGCGGCGGCATACGCCTTGGGGGTCAGGCCGGTCACGGCCTTGAAGACCCGATGAAAGTGAAAGGGGCTCAGGCCTGCGCCGTGTGCCAGTTCGTTCAGGCCAGGCAGTTCTTCGGCCTGCTCGATCTGTCGGCAGGCGGCCGCGACCCTGGCCGCTTGCTGGGCGGCAATCTGGGTCTGGTCCCTGGCCAGGCGCTTGCTGGGACGGTAACCGGCGGCCTGGGCCTGTTCCGGCGTGTCGAAGAATTCTACGTTACGTGGATTGGGCAGGCGCGACAGGCTGCTGGGGTGGCAATAGATGCCGGTGGTTTTCACGCCATAGACAAATTGCCCGTCGGCGCGCGGATCCCGGGCGAGCACGGCGGCCCAGCGTGGGTCCAGTTCAGGGGCGAGGGTATTGGAAGTGTCGTTCATGGTCGGTATGTCCATTGGCCCGTTTTGCCTACGGTAGCGAGCCTGTGATCGGGCGACACTCCGGGTCTTGCGGTTGAATTGCGCACCTTCATCCGGCGGTGCGGAACGTCAGGTTGATGCGCTGGGCGCCCAGGCGTGGATGCTCTCCAGCCTTGAGCGGCAATACGCCGTGGTAACGCAACCGGTCCACGCCACCCCAGACCACGATATCGCCATGGAACAGGGGGATGCGCAGGCTCCTGTCGCTGCGTTCGAACCCGCCGAACTGGAACATCGCCGGCAAGCCCAGGGACATCGAGACGATGGGGGCGGTCAGGGAGCGCTCGTTCTTGTCTTGATGCAACGACATCCGCGCGCCGGGCACGTAGCGGTTGATCAGGCAGGAGTCCGGCTCGAAATGTTCGAACCCTGCCTGCCGGGCGGCGGCCTGGGCCAGTTCGCGAAACGCCGCTGGCATGTCGGGCCAGGGGTGGCCGGTCTGTGGATCAGTGGCGCTGTAGCGGTAGCCGCTGCGGTCGGTGGTCCAGCCCAGGGCGCCACAACTGCTCAAGGCCACTGACATGGTAAAGCCGCCGGGCGTGACCATCTGCCGGAACGGCGCGGCCTGCAGGATCGCTTCCAGGGCCGGCAGCAAGCGGTCGAGCCAGGGCAGGGCAAAGCCACGCAGCACGAACGACTGCTCGCCGATCCGCTCGACCTGACCGGGTGTTGTCGGTGTCTGGCCGGCGAACAGGTCCAGCGTGATCGGGGTATCGTCATTGCGCATCATGAAAAATGATTCCCAAGGTGTGTCGCCTGCCGTCGTTCACGCGGCTGACGCCATGGCGCATGTTCACCCGATAATACCCGCGAACGCCCTTGATGGGCCGCTGATGCACGGCGAACACCACCGCATCGCCCTGTTTCAGATCGATGACCTGGGGGCGCGATTGCATGCGCGGGCGTTGTTCGGTCAGCACGAACTCGCCGCCGGTAAAGTCCTGGCCCGGTGCCGACAGCAGGATCGCCACCTGCAACGGGAACACCTGCTCGCCGTACAGGTCCTGGTGCAGGCAGTTGTAGTCCTGCGGGCCGTATTGCAGCAACAGCGGGGTAGGTCGCAGCTGTCCGGCGGCATGGCAGCGCTGGATGAAATCGGAATGCCGGTCGGGGTATCGCGCTTCGATGCCCATGCAGGCATTCCAGCGGTTCGCCAGGGGCACCAGCCTCGGATACAACGCCTCACGCAGTTGCTGGACGAGGTCGGGCAACGGATAGCGGAAATACTGATATTCACCGCGTCCGAAACCGTGGCGGGCCATGATCACTTTTGAGCGAAAGCGCCCGGGTTCAGCATAGAGGCTGCTCAGCAATCGACATTGCGGGACGGATAACAGGTTGCGAATGATTGTGCTGCCGTCCTGGTCGAGACTGCGCTCAAGAGATGGCCAGTCAGCAATGCGCAGAGTGGGGGGCGGCGAGAAGTGGGGGATGGGGGAATCGAACATAATGATTAACCAGAGCGCAAAGGATTGTAAGTCTGGTGGACGATCTTAAGGCGGACACTCCGCAGCTTGCGGTTGAATCTGTGACCGCACCTGTCGTCTCTGACAGTATCCGGCGTGATTGCGCAGTGCTCAAATGTCCAGAGTCAGTGGTCATGATTCTTCATGACCTCCCCGTCCTGAGGCATAACATGATGAGCCGGAAAACCTTCATCCATCCACCAGGTATGCTCAGATTTACCTCTGACTTTCAATTGAAACTGTATGATCTGAGCATTGAAAATCCAACAGCGTCTCTGGAACGGCTTCGTGAGCCCACGATATTCTTGGGCAATAATCCCGCCTCGGTGGAAGAGGTGCGGGATGTGCCACCCTGGGGTACTTATTTGCCCGCAGAGAATATATATTCGGACGCTTACATTGAAATGCAGATAGAAACGGGCGATCTGCCGAAGACCGCACGGGTGAGCGTTCAATGGCGCGCAGTAGATGACCCTGGTGATAATGTTTCTACAACTCCTGTTGGAATCATCTGGCCTGAAAGGCTGCATATCGTTATTCCGAATGAAACGCTCCGTACCTTCGAGGGGCGTCAAGTCAACGTCAGCTATACGGTACATTTGGATAACGCAGACATCACATTCTTACCGTATCGCTTGGTGAATGTGACCAAGCGCCTTGTTTATTCTCATCCGGTTATCGAGGGCGTGACAGATGAAGGCCTGGATGTGTCTGCATATCCACATGGGCTGACAGTCAATCTTGCTGCTATAGAAAATGGCCAGCCTTATCAAAGGATCGGTTGTTCCTGGGGGATCTTTCGAATGGACGGCGATTTATTGATTCCTTTGTACGACCTACAGCAATCTATTCCGTACGAAGCCGGTACCAAGTATCAATACGCCATTCCGCCCGAGGCCTATACCGGGTTTCCCCATGATGCCTTTTGCATGTGTTTTTGCTCATTAAGGCTTGTTCCCTATCTATCCATATACGGATGGGGGCTCGGTGGGCGCACGTTTCCTCTTATCACAGGGAAGGGGTCTATGTAGGACTGATCGAAGGCTTGGTCAATTCTGTGAACTGTTTCTGGGTCATGCCGGTCGTTCTTCTGGCAGGCGTCACCTGGGGGCAGGGAGGTGTTCTCGAAGAAGCGGCGTACGATATCCTGATCGCCAATTATCGGCCTGAAGGCCATTTATCCGATATCTTGGGATGGCCTGATACGTGGTATCGGGCCAGGCGTGGCCATGTCGATGACAAGTATGGATATGTAAAAAATCTGGCTGGCACAACGGGGGTCGAACTTAAGAGTACCCATTACCCTGCCGTACAGCATGTTGCAGCCCGTGCAGATATGCCGGTAAACATTGACGTTGCCGCAGAGCAGGGGAGCAAAAGCGACGGTGCGTGACTAGATAGGACCCTCGTTTCATTCGGACTGATGGGTTCCGTTTCTCGTCAGCCGACCAGGCCGTTCGTCTTGTCCTCTGCTTACCTGTCAGTACTGACAGTAGCCAGCCCTCTTGCATCGGCGCTCTCATATCTCCACGCCCTGACGCGTCACTTATGAGGACCCCGATCATGCCCCCTTCATCGACACCCGCCGACCAGACCGTCCTTCTGGAAAAACCCGACCTGCCGCGCGCCACTCGCCCCGTGGTGGGTGGCGATTTCGGGGTGCCCAAGCATATCTATGACCAGGAGCCCGCGGGCTGCAAGGTCGCGGTGTTGCCTTATACAAACCAGACAGGCGGGGAGAACGTCTCGATCAACCTCAATGGCGAGACGAACATCGACAACCGGGACACGCTGGGCACCGACGACACGGTGGAGCTGTACATTCCCCATGGAAAACTATTGGCCAACGCAGTCAATCGACTGACCTACACCATAAGGCGTCTCAGCGGTGTCGTTGAAACCTCCGATCCTCCTGCGGAGATTCTGTATAACCAGATCCGCCCTGGTAACGAGGATCGCTCGCCCGGCGATGGTGCACACTCGGAGCTGGAATTGATCCTGCCGGATGAAATCAAGAACGGCATAGGGCCGGGGTTCACCCGGGCGACGGTGTGCGTGAGTTACCCCTATTGCCGGGCGCACGACCGCATCCGGCTCAATTGCAACGGCAAGGATGTGATTCGTACCGTACTGGAAAGCGAGGCTCCTGCGCCGCCGGACCACGGCTCGGCAACGCCTACCACGATCTGCTTCGATGTCACCAGCGCCGACCTGGGCGAGGATCATCCCGAGTTCATGTTTTCCTTCACGGTCACCGACCAGTTGGGCAACTCGCCGGACCTTGACTCACCCTTTTCGGCAATACAGATCGTGGACGTGGACCAGGCCGGCCTTCGACTGCCGGTGCCGATCCCGCGGGAAATCGCCAGCGACGGAACCGACGATCCCAGCACCATCGACCTCGACAAGCTGGGCACCAACCCGCTGTTGTTGATCATCTTGACCGGTGACTCACGCTTCCTGCCGGGGGATACGATCGAGGCGACCTACGTCGCGAAGGTGGCAGGCCAGCCGAATGTCACCCACAGCGAGACGGGAACGGTCGAAACCGATGGTTTTGGGCAGAAACAGGCCTGTGTGCTGGAAATTCCCAACGACAAGGTTATTCCGGACAGCACGGTAGAAATGTCCTACAAACTGTTCAGGGGCACGACACTGATAGGTACCTCAAAAACGGCCCATGCGACCGTGATCGGGCAAGGTGCGCCGGAGATAGAGCCTGTGATCACTCGGATAGAGGATTCCAGGGGGGAGGAGATAGTGGAGGGAGGAATCACCGTCGATACCACGGTCAAACTCTTCGGAACTGCCCTTTAAGCAATCAACCCTGCAAACAGGGGCTGGACGGGCTGCCGTAACCGGGATCGACGGGTCCCCGTCATTGCCCTGCCACGAAAGCCCGAGCCCTTCACAATGCCTTACTGACCTTGACGTCAGTAATCTCATCGTTGGCCTGGCCGTGCTGCGCCTGCAGCACGGCCCGGGCTTCTTCTTCGGTTCCGGTTTCCAGTTGCGCGAATTCGAAACGGCGCTCGCCATTGAGCTTGTACTTGATGACGTATTTGGTCGTCTGGTCCACGGTTTTACCTGCAGTTGAAGTGTGGGCGATATTCAGCTCAGTTTGGAGTTGGAGCGCCGGATGATCTTGATCTTGTGGGTCAGGTTCGGCTTGCGCGTGACGCTGATGGCCCGGCGGCTGACGGTGTCGATGGTGATGTTCCAGAAACCGGTGCTCGGGGCGGTGATTTTCGCGGGGAATTTATCGAACGCGCCGCCATGGTAAGTGTGCCGCCCACCATTCTTGAAACTGCGGAAATTGGCGTCGCTCATCAGGCGGATGTTGCACATTTGGGAGCATTCGATGACAACAATGTCGTCTTCGTTGAGGTGCTCGCGCTGGTGGATGAATTTCATGGGCGCCTCCAGAAGGGCTTTTCTACACGATCAAAACGGCAGGGGGCTGCGATAGGCGGGCAGTTTACCAGCACCGGCGACCAATAACCGACCCACGCCGGGGCTTTGTTCGTATGATGCAGTGGCGTGGAACAAAAAAAGCGTCGTGCGCCGGAGAAAAACACCGTTTGCATTGTCGGAGGGTCTTTATCGGAGGATTGATATGAAGCGTTGCGTGTGGGTGTTGGCATTGGCCTTGGGTGGATGTGCATCGGTATCGGACATCAACCAGACGCCGCCCACCATGAGCTTCATCTCCGGCAAGAAGCCCCATGAGTACGCTCGCTGTGTTGCCGACAGACTGGCCGACAGCCGCGGGGCACTGCAGATGGAGCCTCACAAGAACGGCGTGCGGTTGATCGTCCCAGGCAAACTGTCGTCTCTTCCGGCTGCGGTGTTCGACATCGAGGAGCGTTCCAGCGGCAGTGGCATCAAGCTGCACGAAAGCCTGTCCAATGTGCCGGTGCGCCCGGGTGATGTTCAGGACGCGGCCAACGCCTGCATTTCCGGTTGAGCCAGACGTTTTTTTCCATCAGCGGCTGATTCGGTCATTTCTTGCGGCGGCTGCGGGCTGGAGCCTGTTCACGTTCCTTGGCCGCCGGGGCAGGGCGTTCGTCCTGGAAAACCGCCGCCACTTCCACCGCCATCGTCTTGCTGGGCAAGGGGCCGGCGACCTGTTCGCCGTGGTAGTTGACTATCCACCATTGCCCGTCCTTGTCCTGGGTGACTGAATAACCGTTTGCGTTTCGTGGTGCCGACATCTGCTGGCCTCGTTGGCGGAATCGAGGACGCATGATACGTCAAATGCACGCAAACGGTGCCCGGGACGCTTAATGGACACCGTTGAACCCCGGAAACGAAAGGCGATTGAACTATCCGCCGGTTTATTTCTCTATGATGGCATCGGTTAGCCAGTGCAGGCATTGTAAGGTGCCTACAGCCTGATTAGACTGCGCCGAATTTCGTCGTACACACCGCCTTTACAAGGATTCATATGATCAAGAAATGCTTGTTCCCAGCAGCCGGTTACGGTACTCGCTTCCTGCCAGCGACTAAAGCCATGCCCAAAGAAATGCTGCCGGTGGTGAACAAGCCACTGATCCAGTACGGTGTCGAAGAAGCCCTCGATGCGGGCCTGAATGAAATCTCCATCGTGACTGGCCGTGGCAAGCGTGCCCTGGAAGACCATTTCGACATCAGCTACGAGCTGGAAAACCAGATCAAGGGCACCGACAAGGAGAAATACCTGGTCGGCATCCGCAAGCTGCTGGACGAGTGTTCGTTCTCCTACACCCGCCAGACCGAAATGAAGGGCCTGGGCCACGCCATCCTGACCGGTCGTCCGCTGATCGGCGACGAACCCTTTGCCGTGGTGCTGGCGGACGACTTGTGCGTCAACCTGGAAGGCGACGGTGTCCTGACCCAGATGGTCAAGCTGTACAAGCAGTTCCGCTGCTCCATCGTGGCGATCCAGGAAGTCGATCCGCAGGAGACCAACAAGTACGGTGTGATCGCCGGCGAGATGATTCGCGACGACATCTACCGCGTCCACAGCATGGTTGAAAAGCCAAAGCCTGAAGATGCCCCGTCGAACCTGGCCATCATCGGTCGCTACATCCTGACCCCGGATATCTTCGACCTGATCGAACAGACCGAGCCAGGCAAGGGCGGCGAAATCCAGATCACCGACGCCCTGATGAAGCAGGCCCAGAACGGCTGCGTCATGGCCTACAAGTTCAAGGGCCGTCGTTTTGACTGTGGTGGCGCCGAAGGCTATATCGACGCGACCAACTTCTGCTTCGAGAACTTCTACAAGACCGGCAAGGCCTACTGATAGCCACCGTGCCTTGAAAAAACGCCCCGACTGGTTCGGGGCGTTTTTGTATGTGCAAAAAATATTCTGCTTTCCTCCACAAATTGACGAGGGGATTTATCCCCGTTGGGCTGCACGGCAGGCCCACTGCTGACCACTCAATCGAGTTCACATGCCGAGTTTCGATGGGGGAGTGCCGCTGCACAGCCCGGCGGTGATAAATCTCCTCGCCACAAGAGCCGCGCTCGGCTTTGTCTTCTTGAGTCAACTCTCACTGGTTTTTTCGTTTTTCGTGCCCATATCCTTTGGCAAAGTTACTCGATGTGGCTGCCCACTGTGGAAGCAGCGGGTATGCTGATGGCCTGCCAAAGGAGATTGAAGATGGCCTATGATTTTGACCTGTATGTGATTGGCGCCGGTTCCGGCGGTGTGCGGGCTGCGCGATTCGCTGCCGGGTTCGGGGCCAGGGTGGCCGTGGCGGAAAGCCGCTACCTGGGCGGTACCTGTGTGAACGTGGGCTGTGTGCCGAAGAAGCTGCTGGTCTACGGGGCCCATTACGCCGATGATTTCGAGCAGGCTTCGGCCTACGGCTGGACCGCCGGCGAGGCGAGTTTCGACTGGGCCACCCTGATCGCCAACAAGAATCAGGAAATCAACCGCCTCAACGGTATCTATCGCAACCTGCTGGTCAACAGCGGGGTGACCCTGCATGAAGGCCACGCGAAGGTCACCGGCCCCCACGAAGTCGAGATCAACGGCCAGCGCCACACCGCCGAGCATATCCTGATCGCCACGGGCGGTTGGCCGGTGATCCCGGACATTCCGGGGCGTGAGCACGCCATCAGCTCCAACGAGGCGTTTTTCCTCAAGGAACTGCCCAAGCGCATCATCGTCGTGGGCGGTGGCTATATCGCAGTGGAGTTCGCGGGTATTTTCCATGGCATGGGGGCGCAGACCTCCCTGCTGTATCGCGGTGAGCTGTTCCTGCGGGGCTTTGACGGCGCAGTGCGCAAGCATTTGGCCCAGGAACTGACCCAGCGCGGCCTGGACCTGCGGTTCAACGCCGATATCCAGCGCATCGACAAGCAGGCGGATGGCAGCCTTGAGGTCACGCTCAAGGACGGCAGCGTCCTGTCCACCGATTGCGTGTTCTATGCCACCGGCCGGCGACCGATGCTCGATAACCTCGGCCTGGAGAACACCGCGGTGACCCTGGATGAGAAAGGCTTTGTCCAGGTCAACGAAAGGTACGAGACCCAGGAACCGTCCATCCTGGCCATCGGCGACGTGATCGGCCGTGTGCAGCTCACGCCCGTGGCCCTGGCCGAAGGCATGGCGGTGGCGCGACGGCTGTTCAAGCCCGAGCAGTACAGGCTGGTGGATTACCGGATGATCCCCACGGCCGTGTTCAGCCTGCCCAACATCGGCACGGTTGGCCTGACCGAGGAGCAGGCGCGGGAAGAGGGGCATGAGGTGCAGGTTTTCGAAAGCCGCTTCCGACCGATGAAGCTGAGCCTCACCGACAGCCAGGAGCGCACGCTGATGAAGCTGGTGGTGGACGCCCGGACCGACAAGGTGCTGGGGTGCCACATGGTCGGGCCGGATGCCGGTGAAATCGTCCAGGGGTTGGCCATCGCCCTCAAGGCCGGGGCTACCAAGCGTGACTTCGACGAAACCATCGGCGTTCACCCGACCGCCGCCGAAGAGTTCGTCACCATGCGTACCCCCACCGCCTGAGCCACTGGCGAGGCCCGATGGCTGGAGGCTGCGTTTTCTTGACCTGCGTCACCCTGACGCAAGATAGGGAAGCGTGGCCTTCGGCAGCTTCTATGCTTGGGTTCTTCTATCTATAGAGATTCCTGATAGCCAAAACCAATTATTCGCATGAGCTTTGCCAATGAGCCAGCATGGGAATGAATGGGTAAGCTTCACTCCATCAACTTTTCAACCCTGACGGAGAAACATCGATGCCTATCATCAACAGCCAAGTCAAACCGTTCACCGCTACCGCTTACAAAAACGGCAACTTCGTTGAAGTCTCGGACGCCGACCTGAAAGGCAAGTGGTCTGTCGTGTTCTTCTACCCAGCCGACTTCACCTTCGTCTGCCCGACCGAACTGGAAGACCTGGCCGACAACTACGCCGAGTTCCAGAAGCTGGGCGTGGAGATCTACAGCGTGTCCACCGACACTCATTTCGCCCACGCTGCCTGGCACAACACTTCGCCAGCCATCGGCAAGATCCAGTACACCATGATCGGCGACCCGACCCACGTGATTTCCCGCAACTTCGACGTACTGATCGAAGAAGTCGGCCTGGCTGACCGTGGCACCTTCGTGATCAACCCTGAAGGCCAGATCAAGATCGTTGAAATCAACGACGGCGGTGTGGGTCGTGACGCTTCCGAACTGCTGCGCAAGGTCAAGGCCGCTCAGTACGTCGCCGCTCACCCGGGCGAAGTCTGCCCAGCCAAGTGGAAAGAAGGCGAGGCCACCCTGGCTCCGTCCCTGGACCTGGTCGGCAAGATCTAAGACCGTGAGTTCCTTGAGGGCGGTCATCCGCACCTGAGTAAGCCGCACCGCCCACAAAAAACGCCCGGGCGAGATTCGCTCGGGCGTTGTTTTTTCTGAAATTCAAAAAATGGAAATCGCCCGTATGTTGGACGCCAATCTTAAAGCTCAGTTGAAGTCATATCTGGAACGGGTCACCCAACCGATCGAGATCGTTGCATCCCTCGACGACGGTGCGAAATCCCAGGAAATGCTCGCTTTACTCAAAGACGTTGCCAGTCTCTCCGACAAGATTACCTTGCTCGACAACGGTAACGATGCGCGCAAGCCTTCGTTTTCGTTGAATCGCCCGGGAGCCGATATCAGCCTGCGTTTTGCCGGCATCCCCATGGGCCATGAATTCACTTCGCTGGTGCTGGCCCTGCTGCAAGTCGGTGGCCACCCGTCGAAGGCCAGTGTCGAAGTCATTGAACAGATCCGCTCCCTCAAGGGTGAATTCAACTTCGAGACTTATTTCTCGCTGTCGTGCCAGAACTGCCCGGACGTGGTCCAGGCGCTGAACCTGATGGCGGTGCTGAACCCGAACATCCGCCATGTCGCCATCGACGGCGCGCTGTTCCAGGCCGAGGTCGACGAACGCCAGATCATGGCGGTGCCGAGCATCTACTTGAACGGCGTGAACTTCGGCCAGGGCCGCATGGGGTTGGAAGAAATTCTCGCCAAGATCGACACCAGCGGCATCGAACGCCAGGCCGAGAAGATCAGCGCCAAGGATGCCTTCGACGTGCTGGTGGTCGGCGGTGGCCCGGCCGGTGCTTCGGCGGCGATCTACGCGGCTCGCAAAGGCATCCGCACGGGGGTGGCGGCCGAGCGTTTCGGCGGCCAGGTGCTGGACACCATGGCCATCGAGAACTTCATTTCGGTCCAGGAAACCGAAGGGCCGAAACTGGCTGTCGCCCTGGAAGAGCACGTCAAGCAGTACGACGTGGACATCATGAACCTGCAACGTGCCGATGCGCTGGTGCCGGGTAAAGAGGGCGAGCTGCACGAAGTCAGGTTCGCCAGCGGTGCGCGCCTCAAGGCCAGGACCGTGATCCTCGCGACCGGCGCCCGCTGGCGCGAAATGAACGTACCGGGCGAGCAGCAATACCGCAACAAGGGCGTGGCGTACTGCCCGCATTGCGACGGTCCGCTGTTCAAGGGCAAGCGCGTGGCGGTGATCGGCGGAGGCAACTCCGGTGTCGAGGCCGCCATCGACCTGGCGGGCATCGTGGCCCATGTCACCTTGCTGGAGTTCGATGTGCAATTGCGTGCCGACGCCGTGTTGCAGCGCAAGTTGCACAGCCTGCCGAACGTGACGGTGATCACCAACGCCCAGACCACCGAAGTGACCGGTGACGGGCAGAAGGTCAACGGCTTGCGCTACAAGGATCGTCCAAGCGCAGAAGTACACGATGTGGCGCTGGAAGGCATCTTCGTGCAGATCGGCCTGTTGCCCAACACCGATTGGCTCAAGGGTACCGTCGAACTGTCCCCACGTGGCGAGATCGTGGTCGATGCCCGTGGTGAAACCTCGATCCCAGGCGTGTTCGCCGCCGGTGACGTGACCACGGTGCCGTACAAGCAGATCGTGATCGCCGTAGGCGAGGGCGCCAAGGCTTCGCTGGGAGCCTTCGACCACCTGATCCGCACCTCCGCACCGGCCTGAGCGGCCGATCGCGGGCAAAAGGAAAACCCCATGAGCCTTGGCTCATGGGGTTTTTTATCGCCCATCATTCTGTGGGAGGGCGCTTGCTCGCGATGGCGGCGGGGCAGCTTGCCTCAATGCTGAATGTGCTGCCCTCATCGCGAGCAAGCTCGCTCCCACAAGAGGCATCAGTGCAGCTTACAGTGGCGCTGGCTGGATGATCTCGACCCAGTAGCCGTCCGGGTCCTTGATGAACGCCAGGCTTTTCATGCGGCCATCGTTCAGGCGCTTCTGGAAGTCACAGCCCAGTGCTTCGAAGCGTTCGCAGGCCGCGACGACATCCGGCACCGAGATGCAGATATGACCGAACCCGCGCGGGTCGGTGTTGCCGTCGTGGTAACTGAACGCCGGGTCGTTTTCGGTGCCGTGGTTATGGGTCAGTTCCAGGATGCCTGGTATCGACTTCATCCATTCGGTGCGTGCCGCGGCATCGGCCGGGATCTGGCGCTTGTCCACCAGGGCCAGGAAATACAGGCTGAATTCGGCTTCCGGGAAGTCGCGTTTTTCCACCAGGGAAAAACCCAGAACCCGAGTGTAGAAATCCAGCGATTTGGTAATGTCCTTGACCCGCAGCATGGTGTGGTTGAAGACGTAGTGGGTCGTGGCGGCATCGGGTTGGGCGGTGACGCCCGGGAAGTGTTCGAGTTCGTGCAGGCTCATGGGCCCTCCAAAAAGAAGTGAGGCAGACGGCGCCGCAGAGCGGATCGCGACGGTTCTGGGGCTGCGCTGAATGGCTTGCAGCATGATACGCAAGGGACGCGGCAACGCCAAACCGCGAGTGGCTATTGCCTGGGTTTGCGGCCGGCTTCAGACTTGCCGATCCGTCCTTGAGTGCAACCTGATGATTCGACCGCTCCTTTCGCTGTTTGTCCTGTCGTTTGCCTTCGTTGCGAGTATCGAGGCCCAGGCGGCTGAACCGCAGGTCGCATGGCCCGAGGGCTGGGTCGTCGAGTCGTTGCCTTCCGACGCCGTCACGCCAACCCGTCAAGGGACTACACGCCAGCGAGCGACCAAAAACGATGCCGCGGGAAGTGCATTGTTGGTCATGGAGCTGACTGCGACGCCTGTGGAACCCGATCATCAAGTCAACTTGCAGGGCGTGCTGCTGGAAATGCGCAAATCAATCCAGAAGGATTTTTTCCAGGGCGGTTATCAAAGTGTCTGCAATAAGATTCATGCTTCGATGTTGGGCGAGGCAACAGCTTTGGAGACCACTTGCACAATCACGCAAAATGGCCGGCACGTGTTGTCCCAGACTCTGGTTGCAGCACTAAATGCCGGGCGGGCGTATGTACTGTCCTATGCTGGGCAGGCGCAGGTGTTTGCCGAAAGCCAGGGGGAAATACAGGCGGTACGAAATAGCCTGAAACTATAAGGTTATCCGCCTGATACTCTGGGTTTAATCCAGAAGTTGAAGTCCATAAAAAAGCCCTGTTGATCAGGGCTTTCATTCAAGGCTGGATGTCAGGTACGTACCCAGGAGTCAACGGTCTCGGCGCCGTACTGCTCTTTCCAGGCTTTCAGGCCGCGGTGGTTGCCGCCCTTGGTTTCGATCAGTTCGCCGGTATGGGGGTTCTGATAGACCTTCACCACCCGTGCGCGGCGCGTTTTAGGCGTCTTGCCGGCCGCTGCCGCGCCTGCCTTGGCCGGGCCCGGATCGAGAATCGCGATGATGTCGCGCAGGCTCTTGCCGTAGGTTTTCATCAGTCCCTGGAGCTTTTCTTCGAATTCGATTTCTTTCTTGAGCCCGGCATCGTTCTTCAGCTTTTCCAGTTGTTTGAGCTGGTCCTGAAGGGCCTTTTCGGCTTTACGAAATTCAGCGAGTCTGGACAATTATCGTTACTCCAATCAAATATGTGGCTGATACCAACCGCAAACAAAGCTATAAGCCAAGCGCCTTGACGCGACTCGGTGATAAATGACTCCCTGCTATCCAGCACAGGTAGAAAAATTGTAGTAGTTAAACCGGGGAGTGTAAATCGTAACTTTTTCGTTATGTAACAATGGCAAACGTTTTCCTACTAGTTGGAGTCCCGGCAGGCACGCCGCGTCAGGGCTTTGAGCCAACTACGATGCATTAGATAATTCGACGCAAAGTTGCAGCTCCACTGTCCCTTAATTGCAAAGTGTTATCACACAGTGGCGCATGTCAGGCTCTGTACGAACAGTCTTGAGCCGAAGGCAGGCAAGGCGAAAACAGCCAAGCAAGCGCAGTTCATTGGAGTACATGAGTAATCCGAGGCTGTTTTCAGCGCAGCATGAGCGAGTCTCAAGGTTGTTCGTACAGAGCCTGATTCAGGTGGATCTGGCCAAGTCGATGAACGCCTGGGTGGCAGGCGAAACCTGGCGGCTGTCCAGCACTGCCAGGCCGATCCGGCGCGGGACCCGTGGCGCCAAGGGACGGACTACGAAGCCGCAGTGCTCGCCTTCCGGTAGCGAGCCTTCCGAGACCACGGTCACGGCTTCGCCCCGGCTCACCACATTCAACGTGCTGAGCACCTGCGAACAGCGATAGCGTACATTTGGTGTGAGCCGCTCGGCGTTGAACAGGCGTGTGACCAGCTCCGAGGAGCCGGCCTCGGTGAGCACGAAAGGGTCGTCGCACAGGTCCTTCAGGCCCAGGCTGGATCGGGCGGCGAGGGGATGGGTGGCGGGAAGCAGGGCCACCATCTGGTCCTCCATCAGGGCGACGGTATCGAAACGCTCCTCGGGCAGGACCACGAAGCCAATGTCGATCCGTCGTTCATCCAGCCATTGGATGACCTGGCGGTCCGGTCCTTCGTCGATATGAACCTCGATGCCCGGGTGCAACGCTCGATAGCGTTGCAGGATAGGGGGCAGCAACTTCATGGAGGAGGTCGGACCGAACGAGCCGATACGCAACGTGCCCCGGCGCATGCCCTGGGCGTCGGCGGCTTCCTGGCGCAAGGTGTTGGCCAGCCCGAGCATGGCCCGGGCCCGTGACAGCAGTTGCTGGCCAATGTCGGTGAGTTCCACCAAGGATTGATGGCGCCTGAACAATTCGACGCCCAGCTCCTGCTCCAGCGACTTGATAGCGTGGGATACCGCTGACTGGCTGACCCCCAGCCGCATCGCTGCGGCGGTGAACCCTCGCAGTTCAGCGACCAGGGAGAATATTTCGAGCTGGGTAAGGGTCATGAGTATTTGCTCATTTTACGATGATAAGACATGAGTTCGAGAATACGCCATGGCGGCATTCGATTGAACTGATGTGGTGAACCATGAAGACCCTTGAACAAACTGCTCCAACCTCCTCGGACCTGCCGGTGTACCTGAACCTGTCCATGGTCACCATGATCTGGGGCGGGACCTTCGTGGCCGGCAGGATGTTGTCCAGTACCCTGGAGCCCCTGCTGGCCGCCAGTCTGCGCTTTTCGCTGGCCAGTATCGCGCTGTTGCTGTTTCTCTGCCTGGCCAGGGTCGCGCTGGTCAGACCCACGCTGAAACAGGCGTTGCAACTGGCCGTGCTGGGGTTCTTCGGCATCCTTTTCTACAACCTGTGCTTTTTCCATGGGTTGCAATATGTCCAGGCGTCGCGCGCTTCGCTGATCGTGGCCTTGAACCCGGCGGTCATCGGCCTGGCGTCCTGGTGGTTGTTCAAGGAGCGGCTGGGCCCCTCAAAGGTCTGGGGAATCGTGTTATGCATCGGCGGGGCGGGTCTGGTGATCGTCAGCCGCGATCCGTCCTCGCTGCAGAGCGCCGCACAAGGCTGGATGGGAGACCTGCTGATTTTCGGCTGCGTGTTGGGGTGGGGTATCTATTCGCTGTTTTCCAGGAACCTGAACGACAGCCTTGGTCCGTTGCAGACCGTCACCTGGTCGATTCTGCTGGGCACGGGGATGTTGTGGCTGGCTTGCGTGGCCGGGGGCGAAGCTCGGCTGGAGCCGCTGCGTGGCCTGGATATGCGCCAGTGGCTGAGTCTGCTGTACCTCGGTGTGTTGGGCTCGGCCCTGGCCTACATTGCCTGGTACGAGGGTATTCGCCGGATCGGCGCCACCCGCTGCGGCGTATTCATTGCGCTCAACCCGCTCACCGCCGTGCTGCTGGGGGCCCTGTTGCTCGATGAACGACTCGGCGCGCTGATGGGCGTGGGCGCAGGATTGATCCTGACGGGCATTTTCCTGTGCAACAAGCCTCTTGCACGATCGGCGCAAAAGACGATTTGATACAGGAGGCGGACAAATCGGGTTACGCTGTGTAGAATCGGTTTACGCATATAAGAATAACGTCTTCTGGCAGCAGAAGCCTCGCCCGCAAGAGCCTTGGGTCGACAATGAAGATACTTGGGTTACAACTGATCTATGGCGATTTCCTCGCCCGCAGCGTTCGCGGTATTTCCTGCGCGCCACCCCGCGTCCTCAGCATCGCCAGCAACTAACGCTCCGTTAATTGACAAGCATGATGAGGCGCCGACATGGCAGATCTATACGAAAACCCAATGGGCCTGATGGGCTTCGAGTTCATCGAGTTCGCATCCCCGACTCCCAATACCCTGGAGCCGATCTTCGAGATCATGGGCTTCACCAAGGTGGCCACGCACCGTTCCAAGGATGTGCACCTGTATCGCCAGGGTGCGATCAACCTGATCCTCAACAACGAACCCCACAGCGTGGCGTCCTACTTCGCCGCCGAGCATGGCCCGTCGGTGTGCGGCATGGCGTTTCGCGTCAAGGATTCGCAGCTGGCCTACAAGCGAGCCCTGGAGCTCGGCGCCCAGCCGATCCACATCGAAACCGGCCCCATGGAGCTGAACTTGCCGGCGATCAAAGGCATCGGCGGTGCGCCGCTGTACCTGATCGATCGTTTTGGCGAGGGTAGCTCGATCTACGATATCGATTTTGTGTTCCTCGAAGGTGTCGACCGTCATCCGGTGGGTGCGGGCCTCAAAATCATCGATCACCTGACCCACAACGTTTATCGCGGCCGCATGGCCTACTGGGCCGGCTTCTACGAGAAGCTGTTCAACTTCCGTGAGATCCGTTATTTCGATATCAAGGGCGAATACACCGGCCTGACATCCAAGGCCATGACCGCTCCGGATGGCATGATCCGCATTCCGTTGAACGAGGAATCGTCCAAGGGCGCCGGGCAGATCGAAGAGTTCCTGATGCAGTTCAACGGCGAAGGCATCCAGCACGTGGCCTTCCTGACCGATGACCTGGTCAAGACCTGGGACAAGCTCAAGAGCATCGGCATGCGCTTCATGACGGCGCCGCCGGACACCTACTACGAAATGCTCGAAGGCCGCCTGCCGAACCACGGCGAGCCGGTGGGCGAGCTGCAATCGCGGGGGATCCTGCTGGACGGTTCCTCCAACCCGGACGACAAGCGCCTGCTGCTGCAGATTTTCTCGGAAACCCTGATGGGGCCGGTGTTCTTCGAGTTCATCCAGCGCAAGGGCGACGACGGCTTCGGCGAAGGCAACTTCAAGGCGCTGTTCGAGTCCATCGAGCGTGACCAGGTGCGTCGGGGTGTGCTGGCGACCGAGTAATACCTGAGCGCAAAAAAAAGCCCGCCTGGCAGTGATGCCAGGCGGGCTTTTTATTGAGCGACGCAAACCCTTGTGGGAGCGGTGTGTACGTCAGTCCCGGCGCCGCTGCCGCATCAGGTGTTTGAATCCCTCGAACACCAGCACCGCCACGGCCATCCAGATGGGGATGTAGGTCAGCCATTCAGTGGCCTTGATGCTTTCGCCCAGTAGCAGCGCCACGCCCAGCAATAGCACCGGTTCGACATAGCTCAACAACCCGAACAGGCTGAACGGCAGCAACCGACTGGCGACGATGTAGCACACCAGCGCAGAAACACTGATCACGCCGAGCAGCGGAATCAGCAGCGACAGCCACGGGTATTGATTGAACACCTCGAAACCCTGTTCGCCGCTTTGCACGAACCAGAGGGCCAGCGGCAGCATCAGGGTCATGTCCAGCCAGAGCCCGCCCAGGTTGTCGGTCTTGGTGCGCTTGCGCAGGATGAAGTAGAGCGGATAGCCCAACACCACCAGCAAGGTTGCCCAGGAAAAACCACCCACTTGGTACAACTCATTGAACACGCCAAGGGTGGCGAAGAACACGGCGACTTTTTGCAGGTAAGAAAGGCGTTCGCCATAGACGATGCGGCCGGTCAGGACCATCGACAACGGCAGCAGGAAATACCCCAGCGATACGTCCAGGCTGTAGCCGTTGAGCGGCGCCCACATGAACAGCCACAATTGGGCGCCCATCAGTGCCGACGAGGCTATTGCCGCGATCAACAGGCGTGGCGTGGCAACCAGGCGGCGGATCAGCGCCGTGACCAGGTGCCACTCTCGTGCCACCAGCATGAACACGGTCATGCATGGCATCGTCAGCAGCATACGCCAGCCGAAAATCTCCAGGCCGGTCAACGGTGAGAGCAGCGAGGTGTAGTAGTACATGACGGCGAACAGCGCAGAGGCTGAGACCGATAGAGCGATGCCTTTGGACACTGAGGCCTCTTATTTTGATGGGCAGGAACACCGTTGTGGTGAGAAGGGTAGTTGCGGCGAGGGAGCTCGCTCCCGCAGGGCAGCGTACCGAACCCTGGATTGCGGTCGCTCGCGGCCCAGCGGGAGCAAGCTCCCTCGCCAGGTTCTTGTTCGATGAGTGCTTAGGACGTCAGCGGCACGCGTCCCGGCACGAAATGCCCCACATCGTTGAACCCTGGCGTGGAGGCATGCCCCGGCGTCACCAACGAATCGATGAAGGCTTCATCCTCCGCGGTGATTTTCACGGCTTGCGCCTTGGTATAGGAATCCCACTGCTCCTCGGTACGCGGCCCGACGATGGCCGAGGTCACTGCTCGGTTGTTCAGCACCCAGGCGATAGCGAATTCGACGATCCCCACGCCCCGGCCCTGGGTGTATTGCAGGATCTGCTGGGCAATGCGCAGGGACTCGACCCGCCATTCGGTCTCCAGGATGCGCTTGTCCTGGCGTCCGGCACGGCTGTTGGCGTCCGGTGCCGCGTCTGGCGCGTACTTGCCGCTGAGGACTCCTCGGGCGAGGGGGCTGAAGGGCACCACGCCGAGACCGTAATGCTGCGCGGCGGTGATCTGCTCGGTCTCGGCCTGGCGATTGACGATGTTGTACAGCGGCTGGCTGATCACCGGGCGGTCGATGCCCAGGCTGTCGGCGATCCGGATCACTTCGGCGATGCGCCAGCCACGGTAGTTCGACAGGCCCCAGTAGCGGATCTTGCCCTGGCGAATCAAGTCGCCGATGGCCGACACCGTCACCTGCAGCGGCGTGTTGTGGTCTTCGCGGTGCAGGTAGTAGATATCCAGGTAATCGGTGCCCAGGCGAGTCAGGCTGGCCTCGATACCGTTGAAGATGTGCTTGCGGCTCAGGCCGCTGCGATTGGGCACGCCGTCCGCCGGGCCGAACCCGACCTTGGTGGCGAGCACCCATTCCTGGCGGCGGCTGGCAATCGCTTCGCCAACGATTTCTTCGGAGCGACCATTGGTGTAGACGTCCGCGGTGTCGATGAAATTGATGCCCTGGTCCCAGGCCTTGTCGATGATCCGCAGCGAATCCTCGGTGCTGGTCTGTTCGCCGAACATCATGGTGCCCAGGGTCAGGGTCGAGACTTGCAACCCGGAATGGCCAAGCGTGCGGTAGCTCATGACAAGATCCTTTCATCCATGGGAAAGGCCCAATCAAACCCCAGAACAGGCGCGCGGATCAAACAGATTTATCGGACCCCCTGAATCCCTGTGGGAGCGAGCTTGCTCGCGATGGCGTCGGATCAGTCGATATTGATGTTGACTGTTCGACCGCTATCGCGAGCAAGCTGAACTGGTCAAGTAATCTTGGACACCAGTTAAGGCTTACGCCGCCAGCCGTTCTTTGGCGACTGGTGACCGATAGTCGTTGTAGCTATGAGGCCTGACGGTGTTGTAGCGCGATACATAGCGCTGCACATCCGCTCGGGCTTCATGCTCGGATTCGTAGCCTGTTTCGGGTACCCACTCTGATTTCAGACTTCCAAAGAAACGCTCCATTGGGGCGTTGTCCCAGCATTCGCCTTTACGACTCATGCTCTGCTGTAGCCCGTGTTCCATCAGTACATTCCTGAATTTATGGCTGGTGTACTGGCAACCCTGGTCGGAGTGAAACAGCACGTTTGCAGGGCGACGGCGCACTTCAACCGCCATTCGTAGAGCTTCGCAGGTCAACGTGGCATCGGAGATCATCGAAAACGCCCAACCCACCACCCGGCGAGCATACAAATCCAGAACCGCCGCGAAGTACAGCCATCGCTTGCCCACCTTGATGTACGTCACGTCTCCACACCACACCTGATTAACCGCCGTCACATCAAACTTGCGCTTGAGTATGTGTGGCGCCACCAGCGCTTCCACCCCTGGTGACTTGTACTTATGACGCCTGCGCTGACGACTGACAATGCCTGCCTCTCGCATCAAACTGCGAGCCATAAACCGCCCGACACTGTGTCCGCTGGCTTGCAACTGCTTGGCCAAGGTGCGGGCCCCCGCCGACTCTCTCGACGCCTTGTGATGCTTGACCAGCACGGCCTTGAGCTTTTCTCGCCGAGGATTCACTTTGTCTTGGCGCTGACGCCAGGCGTAAAAGCTGCTGCGGTTGATGCCAAGCACCCGACAGCACTCATTGACGCCGTATTGCTCGCCCAGCTCACAGATCAACGAGAGTGATCTTTGGCGTCCAAAAGCAGGAGAGCACTGGCCTTTTTTAGGATTTCGATATCCCGATCCTTTTGCCGCAGCAACGCTTTGAGCTCCTGGATCTCACGTTGATCGGCGGTAATCGCTTTGGCCCCTGCCGGCGTTGAACCTTGGCGTTCCTGACGAACCTGATCGACCCAACGGCGCAAGGCTGTAGGGCCAATATCCAAACCGACACAGACCTCAGGTACCGATTGCCCCTCGTCCAGCACCATGCTGGCGGCCTTGAGTTTGAACTCTCTCGAATAGGATTTACGCATAGCCAAACACCTCAGATTTGGGCGCTATCATAGCGCCCGATTGAGGT
>NZ_FPKK01000029.1:0-15477 GCF_900119645.1 Pseudomonas sp. NFACC43 | reverse complement strand
ACCAGGGCGCGGCCCTGGCCCTGCAACTGCCCGCGCCCTTGAGTGCCCGGCTGCGCCGCTTCAGCCAGCAGCAAGGCCTGACGCCGTTCATGACCCTGCTGGGAGCCTGGTCGATCCTGCTGTCGCGCCTGAGCAATCAGGCCGAGGTGGTGGTCGGCACGCCAGTGGCCAACCGCACCCGGCGCGAAACCGAGGCGCTGATCGGCTTCTTCGTCAACACCCTGGCCCTGCGCGTCGACGTGCAGGCCCATGACCGGGTCGAACAGTTGCTGGCCCGGATCAAGCGCATCACCCTCGACGCCTACGGCCATCAGGACTTGCCGTTCGAACAGGTGGTGGAGGCGTTGCAACCGGAGCGCAGCCTCGGCCACAGCCCGCTGTTCCAGGCCATGCTGGTACTCGGCAACACCCCGCAGGACCAGGCCCTGGCCCTGCCCGGCCTGAGCCTGACCCCGCTGGCCCCGGCCACCGGCACCACCCAGTTCGACGTGAGCCTGTCCCTGAACGATGACGGCGACATCATCGCCGGCCAGTTCGAATACGCCACCGACCTGTTCGATGAAAGCACCATCGCCCGTTGGGGCCAGCACCTGCTGCAACTGCTCGATGCCATGCTGGAGGATGCCACCCAACCAGTGGCGACCTTGCCGCTGCTGGATGAGTCACAACGCCGGCAATTGCTGGAAACCTTCAACAGCGCCAGCGCGGTCCTCGACGAAGACCCGGCGCGCTTCCCCCATGCGGTCTTCGAAGCCCAGGCCGGGCGCACGCCGCAAGCCGTGGCACTGGCGGGCGACGGACAGACCCTCAGCTACGCCGAGCTCAACGCCTGGGCCAACCGCATCGCCCATGGCCTGATTGCCCTGGGTGTGCGGCCCGACGACACCGTCGGCCTGTGCGCCCGACGCAGTCCGCAGATGGTCGCTGGCCTGCTGGGCATCCTCAAGGCCGGGGCGGCCTATGTGCCGCTCGATCCGCAATACCCGGCGCAACGCCTGACCCATATGCTGGCCGACAGCGCGCCCAGGGCGCTGGTACGCCAGCAAGACCTGGACACCCTGCCGCTGCCGGCGGGCCTGGCCACCCTCGAAGCGGACAGCCCGGCGCTGCTGCAAAACCCGACCCATAACCCTGGGATCACGGACCTGCACTTCGGGCACCTGGCCTACGTGATCTACACTTCCGGCTCCACCGGGTTGCCCAAAGGGGTCATGGTGGAACATCGCGGCCTGCGCAACCTGCTGGACTGGTACCTGGACGACCTGGCCTTCCATGCCGGCGATGCGGTGCTGCTGGCCTCGTCCTATAACTTCGACCTGACCCAGAAGAACATTCTCGCCCCGCTCATGGTGGGGGCCTCGCTGCACCTGGCCGAAGAACCGTTCAACCCTGACGCCATCGTCGCCCAGATCGCCAGGGCGGGTATCAGCCATATCAACCTGTCGCCCAGCGCGTTCCACGCGCTGGTGGACGCCGACCGGCAACAGGCATTGGCGTGCCTCAAGCGGGTGGTGCTGGGGGGCGAGCCGATCCAGGTCGCCATGCTGGAAAAACTGCCGTTGCCGCGCCCGGCGATCATCAACAGCTACGGACCCACCGAGTGCAGTGACGTAGTGGCCTGGTACACCGCCGACCGCGACCTTGCCCATTACCGGAACCGCTCGATCCCCATCGGCCGGCCGATCCGCAACATGCAACTGCATGTGCTGGACGACCATGGACAATTGTTGCCGGTGGGCGTGTCGGGCGAGATCCACATCGGTGGCGTCGGGGTCGCGCGCGGCTACCTCAACCGCCTGGAGTTGACGACCGAGCGCTTCATTGCCGACCCGTTCAGCGACCGGGCCGGTGCGCGCCTGTACAAGACCGGTGACATCGGTCGCTGGTTGCCCGACGGCACCCTCCAGTACCTGGGACGCAACGACGACCAGGTGAAGATCCGCGGCCTGCGTGTCGAGCTGGGCGAAATCGAGGCGGCCCTCGCCGCCCTCGATGGGGTCCGGGAAGCGACGGTCGTCCCCCGCGACCACCAGGGCGGCGACAAACGCCTGGTGGCGTATCTGTGCGGCGAGCCGGCATCGGCCGAACAATTGCGCGCCGAGCTCCTGGGTCGCCTGCCCGGACACATGGTGCCCAGTGCCTTCGTGGTGCTGGACGCATTGCCCCTCACCCCCAACGGCAAGCTCGACCGTCGCGCCCTGCCCGAGCCGGGCCAGGACGCCTACGCCAGCCGGACCTACGAGGCGCCCCAAGGCGAGGTGGAAGTGGCTATCGCCGGGATCTGGCAGCAATTGCTGGGGCACGAGCGCATTGGCCGGCATGACGGGTTCTTCGAACTCGGCGGACATTCGCTGATGGCGGTCAGCCTCATCGAACGCCTGCGCGAACAAGGCTTGAACGCCGACGTGCGCAGTGTCTTCAGTGCGCCGACCCTGCGAGAACTGGCTATCGCACTGGGCGACAGCACCCACACCGCCTTCCAGGCACCGGCCAACCGCATTCCGGCCGACTGCCAGCTGTTGACCCCGGACATGCTGCCGTTGGTGAAACTCACCGCGCAGCAGATCGAGCGCCTGGTCGGCGCCGTGCCGGGCGGCGTCGCCAACGTCCAGGACATCTACCCCCTGGCGCCGCTGCAGCAAGGCATCCTGTTCCATCACCTGCTCGGACACGAAGGCGATGCCTACCTGGTGCGCTCGATGCTGGAGTTCGACGATCGCCAGCGCCTCGATGCCTTTATCGGCGCCCTGCAGCAAGTGATCGATCGCCACGACATCCTGCGCACCTGCGTGCATTGGGATGGCCTGCCCCAAGCGGTGCAAGTGGTACAGCGCCACGCGCGGTTGCCGGTGCACAGCGTCACCTTGAACGGACATCAGGACCCGCTCGGCCAGCTCGAAGCCTTGAGCGATCCACGGCAACTGCGCCTGGACCTGCGCCAGGCGCCGTTGATGCGTGCCTGCATTGCCCGGGATCCGCACTCCGAACGCTGGCTGCTGGCGCTGCTCAACCACCACATGGCCAGTGACCATGTGACCCTGGAAATCGTCCTGGAAGAGATCCACGCGATCCTCCATGGACAAAGTGAAAGCCTGGGCGCCGCACAGCCGTACCGCGACTTCATCGCCCAGACCCAGGCCACCCCGGCCGAGGTCCACGAAGCCTACTTCACCCGGCGACTGGCCGACGTCGATGCCCCTACCGCGCCCTTCGACCTGCTCGAAGTGCAGGGCGACGGCAATCACATCGAAGAAGCCAGCGTGCAACTGAGCGTCGAACTCAACCTGCGCCTCCGGGCCCAGGCCAGGGAACGGGGCATTACCCCGGCGACCCTGTTCCACGTTGCCTGGGCGCAGGTGCTGGCCCGCTGCACCGGGCGCGACGATGTGGTATTCGGCACGGTGGTCGCCGGACGCCTGCAAGGCTCCGCGGGGGCCGAACGGGCCCTGGGCGTGTTCATCAACACCTTGCCGGTACGGGTGTGCCTGACCGGTTGCGGTGCCAACGAGAAGGTCCTGGCGACCCACCGCGACCTGGTGGAACTGCTGGACCACGAGCAAGCCTCCCTGGCGCTGGCGCAGCGTTGCAGCGGCGTGCCCAGTGCGTTGCCGTTGTTCACCACCCTGCTCAACTACCGGCACCAGCGCGACGACAGCCAGTTGCAATGGCCGGGCATGCGTATCCTCGACAGCGCCGAACGGACCAACTATCCGCTGACCCTGTCGGTCAACGACTACGGCGATGCCCTGGGGCTGACCGTGCAAAGCGTCCGGGTGGTGGACCCGCAGCGTATCTGCGCCTTGATGCAACGGGCCCTGGAACAACTGGCCCAGGCCCTGATGTACACGCCGCAGATCCCTCTCATGCAACTGGACGTGTTGCCTCCAAAGGAGCGCACGCTGCTGCTGGAGACCTTCAACCAGACCCGGGTGGATTACCCGACGCACCTGTGCATCCAGCAACTGTTCGAAGAACAGGTGCGCCGGACGCCGGACGCCTGTGCACTGCTCGACAGCCGCACGCAGCTCAGCTACACCGAGCTCAATGCCCAGGCCAATCGCCTGGCCCATCACCTGCTGGCAGCAGGCGTCCAGCCAGGGGACCTGGTCGCCATCTGCGTCGAACGCGGTGTGTCCATGATCACGGGCCTGCTGGGGATCCTCAAGGCCGGTGGCGCCTACGTGCCGCTGGACCCGACCTACCCGGCCGAGCGCCTGGCCTCGATCCTCGACGACGCCCGGCCACGCCTGCTACTGGCCGATCCGGTGGGACGCACGGCGGTGGGTACGCTGCAGGAAGGTACCCGCTACCTGGCCATCGAACAGGCCCTGGCGGCCCAGGCCAACAGTCGCGATCCGCAACTGGACGGCTCGGGCCTGACCCCGGCCCACCTGGCCTATGTGATCTACACCTCGGGCTCCACCGGCAAGCCCAAGGGGGTGATGATCGAACATCGCAACCTGGTGGCCTCGACACTGGCCCGGGGCGCGGTGTACGGGCCGGCGATCGACAAGCGCTTCCTGTTGCTGTCCTCGATTGCCTTCGACAGCTCCGTGGCCGGGATCTTCGGCACCCTGGTAGGCGGCGGCACCTTGTGCATCCCGGATGCCGAGACCGCACGCGACCCCGAGGCCATCGCCCGCTTCATCGACCAGCAGGCCGTCACCTCGTTGCTGTGCGTGCCGTCCCTGGGCCGCCTGGTACTGACGAGCCTTGCCAGCGGTAACGGCCACGGCCACCTGCGGGAAATGATCGTTGCCGGCGAGGCCTGCCCGGCGCAACTGGTGCAGGAGTGCGCCGGGCTGGAGCCGGCCATCGCCCTGTACAACGAATACGGCCCAACCGAAGCCACCGTCTGGGCCACGGTACATCGCTGCACTGCCGAGGACCGGGGCACCGTGCCGATCGGCCGCGCCATCCCCAACAGCCGCCTGTACGTGCTCGACGAGCAGCGCCAACCGGTGCCCCTCGGCGTGCCGGGTGAGCTGTACGTCGGGGGCGCGGGTGTCGCGCGAGGCTACCTGGACCGTGCCCAGCTGAACGCCGAGCACTTCCTCGCCGATCCGTTTTGCCCTGGCGACGAGGCGCGGATGTACCGCACCGGCGACCTGGTGCGGCTGCGCGCCGACGGTGTGCTCGAATTCCTCGGACGCAACGACCAGCAGGTGAAGATCCGTGGTTTCCGTATCGAACCGGGTGAAATCGAAGCCCTGATGCTGACCCTGCCGGGGGTGCGCGAAGCCGCGGTCATCGCCCGGGAGGACACGCCTGGGGCGATGCGCCTGGTGGCGTACCTGAGTGTCGAGCCGCACCTGGCCGGTCGCAACGCCAGCAGCACCCTGCGGCCATACCTGACGTCGCAACTGCCGGACTACATGGTCCCGGCGGCGTTCGTGGTGGTGGAGCGGTTGCCGTTGAGCCCCAACGGCAAGCTGGACCGCCGGGCCCTGCCCGCGCCGCGCAGCGAAGACTTTGCCTTGCGCCAGTACGAAGCGCCCAACGGCGAGACCGAAGAGCTGCTGGCGCAGATCTGGGCCGACCTGCTGGGCGTGGAGCGGATCGGCCGGCACGACGACTTCTTCGAGCTCGGCGGTCATTCGCTGCTGGCCGTGCAAGTCACGCTGCGGGCACGGGAGACCTTCGCCGTCGAGGTGCCGCTGCGGAGTGTGTTCGAGCACCCGTCGCTGCTGGCATTGGCCGACCTGATCACCACCCTGCAACTGGCGCAGTTCGAGTCGGATGAATTGATGGACCTGCAACAAGAAATGGCTTCGCTGTCTGAAAGCGAACTGCTCGCTATCGTCTCCAAGGATGCTTAAAAATTGAACGAACATAACGATAGTCTCGACCAGTTGAAACGTGCCGCACTCCTGCGTCTGCTCAAGCAACGCGGCGCCACACGGGTCATCGAAACGGCTCATGAAGCCATTCCCGGCGCGGATCGCGACGCTCCCCTGGCGCTGTCGTTCGCCCAGCAGCGGCTCTGGTTCCTCGACCAACTGGACCCGACGGCCAGCGCCGCCTACCACATACCCGCCGTGCTGGTCCTGCGCGGCGCTCTCGACCGGACCGCCCTCAAGGCCGCCCTCGACCGTCTCGTGGCGCGGCATGAAAGTCTGCGCACCACCTTTCGTCGCGACGGCGAACAGCCGGTGCAGGTCATCGCCCCGGCCGATTGCGGCTTCGCCCTGGCCGAACATGACCTCAGCCACCTGCCCGCGGACGAAGCCGGACGCGAGGCACAACGCCTGGCCGAAGACGAAGCGGCGCAACCGTTCGACCTGCTGCATGGACCGCTGATCCGTGGCAGCCTGCTGCGCCTGGGCGACGCTGAGCACCGGTTGCTGATCACCCAGCACCACATCATTTCCGACGGTTGGTCCATCGGCATCCTGGTCAAGGAATTCGCCGCGCTCTATGGCGCGTTCAGCGCTGGACAGGCCGATCCACTACCGCCCCTGGACCTGCAATACGCCGACTACGCCGCCTGGCAACGCCAACACCTGGAGGGCGAGCGTCTCGACCAGCAGGTGGAGTTCTGGCGCGCCCAGCTGGCCGGCGCCCCGGCCCTGCTCTCGCTCCCCACCGATCGGCCGCGCCCGGCGGTGCAGAGCTACCGTGGCGAAACCCTGGGTTTCGACCTGCCGGTCTCGCTGTCCAGCGCCATCGTGCAGTTCGCCCAGTCGCGCGCCGCGACGCCATTCATGATCCTGATGGCGGCCTGGGCAGTCCTGTTGGCGCGCATCAGCGGCCAGCAGGACCTGGTGATCGGCACCGTTGCCGCCAACCGCGACCGCCAGGATGTGCAATCGCTGATCGGCTTCTTCGTCAATACCCTGGCCTTGCGCATCCGCCTGGAAGCCAACCCGACCCTCGACCAGGTGCTGCAGCAGGTCAAGCAGACGATGCTGGACGCCTCCAGCCGCCAGGACACACCGTTCGAGCTGGTGGTCGAAGCCCTCAAGCCGCCGCGCAGTGCCAGCCACAGCCCGGTGTTCCAGACCATGCTCTACACCAACGCAGGGGGCGCCGGCGGCCAGTTGCACCTGCCGGGGCTGGACCTGGAGTTCCTGCCGTCACGCAAGGACAACACCCAGCACGACCTGTCCTTGCACATCGACGAGGGCGGCCCGAGCCTGTCCTGCAGCCTGTCGTATTCCACCGCGCTGTTCGATGCCAGCACCGTCGAACGCCTGGCCAACCGTTTCGAACGCCTGCTGCGCTGTTTCACCGAAGCCCCGGACACCCGTATCGGTGCGTTGCAGCTGGATCCGGCGCTGGCCCTGCCCGATGTCGTCGCCCAGGCGCCCATGCCACAGCGAATGCCCTTGTCCTATCACCAGGAACGGCTCTGGTTCGTCGACACCTTCGAGAACGGTTACCTGTACGAAGCCAACCCGGTCTATCACAACATTCCCCTGCTGCTGGAACTGGCCGGCGAGTTGCACCAGCCGGCCTTGCAAACCGCCCTCGACGGGTTGCTCGCCCGCCATGCGATCCTGCGCTGCCGGGTGTCGAGTGACGATGGCGCCAGCGCCTGGCAATGCTTCGACGGGCCGGCGAGCCTGCCCCTGGAAGTGATCCAGGGCCAGCCGGACAACCTGGCGACCCTGGCCCTGGCCGAGACCCGCCGGCCATTGACCATGAACGGTGGCAGCCTGGTACGTGCCTGCCTGGTACAAGGGGACGAACACAACGCCGTCCTGGCGATCGCCGTGCACCACCTGCTGGCCGACCGTACCTCCATGCAACTGCTCAAGCGCGACCTGCTGGCTCTCTATGAAGCCGCCTGCGCCGGACGCAGCGCCGAACTGCCGCCCCTGTCCCTGACCTACGGCGACTTCGCCGCCTGGCAGCGGCAGTTGCCGGCGGCGCTCACGGAGAACCTGCGGGCCTACTGGGCCTATCAACTGCGGGGCAAGCTGCAGGCCCTGGAACTGCCGTTGAATCGTCCGCGGATGGCCGTGCATGTGTTCGCCGAGGCGACCCATGACTTCACCATCGAAGCGGCCTTGGCACGTCGCCTCGAAGCCTTGGCCCGGGAAACCGGCGTCAGCGCCGACAGCCTGGCCCTGAGCGCCTTCACCGCCCTGCTGCGACGCTACGCCGGACACGACGAACTGGTGGTCGGCACCACGGCCGCTTGCCGAGAACCGGCCTTGCGCGATGTAGTCGGGCCGCTGGACAACCTGCTGGTGATGCGCGGTCTCTGCGCCAGCGATACCACCTTGCAGGAACTCTGGGAGCAGACCGCCGACAACCTGAACCAGGGCCTGCGCCATCGCCACATGCAGTTCGACCAATTGGTGCTGGCCCTCAACCCGGCCAAGGACATGAGCCGCACCGCGTTGTTCGATGTGCTCTTCAATTTCCAGCGCAGCACCGATACCGGTGCCCTGGTCGCCGGCCTGGCGGTCAATACCCTGGAAACCAACCTGGGCTATGGCAAGAACGACCTACACCTGCTGATTTCGGCCGGCGAGCAGCAGTGGTCCGGGCATCTGGTGTACAACGCGGAGTTCTTCGACGCCGGCTTCATCGAACAACTGATGCGTCACTACGTGCGCCTGCTGCAAGCCTTCGTCGAGGACGCCGGGCAGCGCATCGATGACGTCAACCTGCTGGACGCCGCCGAGCGGCAGCGGCAGATCATCGACTTCAACGACAGCGAAGCGGCCTGGCCCGACACCCTGATCCTGCAGCAGATTTTCGAGGACCAGGCGCGCCAGCACCCGGAGCGCATCGCCGTCAACCTGGGCCAGGAACGCCTGAGCTATCGCCAGCTCAACGAGCAGGCCAACCGCCTCGCCCACCACTTGCGCGCCGCGGGCGTGCAACCGCAGGAACCGGTGGCCATCGCGCTGGATCGCTCGGTGCAGATGATCGTCGCCACCCTGGCGGTGCTCAAGGCCGGCGGTGCCTATGTACCCATCGACCCGGCCTCGCCCCAGGATCGCATCGCCTATGTGCTGCGCGACAGCGGCACGCGCAAGGCCATCGCTCGCCCGGACATGGCGCCGACGTTGCAGGCATTGGGCATCGAGGCCTTCGAAGCCAACCCGGACAACGGCGCCAGCAGCGCCAACCCGCCTTGCGTCAATGCCCCGGACCACCTCTGCTATGTGATCTATACCTCGGGCTCCACTGGCGAGCCCAAGGGCGCGCTGCTCGAACACCGCAATGTGGTGCGCCTGCTGCACACCAATCGCCCGGACTTCCAGTTCAGCGCCGACGACGTCTGGTCGCTGTTCCACTCCAACGCCTTCGACTTCTCGGTCTGGGAAATCTTCGGCGCGCTGCTCTTCGGTGCGCGCCTGACCCTGGTACCCGACGCCTTGCGCCGTGATCCCCAAGCGTTGCTGGACTTCCTCGAAAGCGAACAGGTCAGCGTCCTGAACCAGACGCCTTCGGCGTTCCATCAGCTCAGCGCCGCGGCGTTGGCAGCCGCGCACGTGCGCCTGGAACGGCTGCGCTATGTGATCTTCGGTGGCGAGAGCCTGGAGCTGGGCAAGCTCGACGCCTTCCACCGCGCCTTCGGCCACGTGGCCCTGGTGAACATGTATGGCATCACCGAGACTTGCGTCCACGTGACCTACAAGGCCATCGGCGCGGCGGACATCGCCGCCGGCATTTCCAACGTCGGCCGGCCGATCCCCACCACCGTGGCCTATGTGCTCGACGCCCGTCAGCGCTTGCTGCCGCTGGGAGTGGCCGGGGAAATCTGTGTCGGCGGGCTGGGCGTGGGCCGGGGCTACCTGAACCGTCCGGCACTGACCGCCGAACGCTTCATTGCCGATCCGTTCCGTCCCGGCGAGCGACTGTACCGCTCCGGGGACCTGGGCAAACTGCTGGACAACGGTGAGATCGTGCATCTGGGCCGGATGGACGCCCAGGTGAAAATCCGCGGTTTCCGCATCGAACTGGGCGAGATCGAAGCCAAGCTGCTGGCCTGCGACGGCGTGCGCGAAGCCCGGGTGCTGGCGCGTGAAGACGCCAGCCAGGGCAAACGCCTGATCGCCTATCTGATCCCCCGTCCCGGGGCGGTGCTGGAAGTGGCCGCCCTGCGCAAGCAGCTGGGGGCCACCCTGCCCGACTACATGATCCCGACGGCCTTCGTCAGCCTGCACGCCTACCCGCTCACCGCCAACGGCAAACTGGACCAGGATGCCTTGCCGGCACCGGACCTGGACGCCATGTCCGATCGCGGCTACGTCGCCCCCGAGGGGGCCACTGAAAAGGCCCTGGCACAGATTTTCCAGGAGCTGCTGGGCCTGGAGCGCGTCGGCCGCAGCGACAGTTTCTTCGAACTGGGCGGGCATTCCCTGCTGGCGGCGCAACTGGTGGCTCGGGTGCGCCAACAGCTGGGCGGCGAGCTGATGTTGCGCGAATTGTTCAGCCATCCCACCGTGGCAGAACTGGCGCGGGTGGTGGGCAACCTGCAAAGCAGCGCCATCGAGCCCCTCGAACCGGCCGACCGCAACGCACCGCTGGCGCTGTCGTTCGCCCAGCAACGCCTGTGGTTCCTCGACCAGCTGGACCACGCCGCCAGCGTCGCCTATCACATGCCCGCCGCCCTGCACCTGCGCGGCCACCTGGATCGCCACGCCCTGCAACGCGCCCTGGACCGTATCGTCGCCCGCCACGAAAGCCTGCGCACTACCTTCGAACGCCATGGCGAACAGCCGGTGCAGATCATCGCCCCGGCCGACTGCGGCTTCGCGCTGGCCGAACAGGACCTGAGCGCGCTGCCGTACGAGCAGGCCAGCCTCAGTGCGTCGCGCATCGGCAACAGCGAGGCCCTGGCGCCGTTCGACCTCAGCCAGGGACCGCTGATCCGTGGGCGCCTGCTGCGTTTGGCCGATGACGAACACATCCTGCTGATCACCCAGCACCACATCATCTCCGACGGCTGGTCGGTGGGTATCCTGGTCAGGGAACTGGCCGCCCTCTACCGGGCGTTCAGCCAGCAACAGCCCGATCCCCTGCCGGCGCTGCCGATCCAGTACGCCGACTACGCCGCCTGGCAACACCGGACCCTCAGCGGCGAACGCCTCGCCCGGCAGGCCGACTTCTGGCGCGACCACCTGGCGGGGGCGCCGGCGCTGCTGTCGTTGCCCACCGACCGCCCACGCCCGGCGACGCAAAGCTACCGGGGCGGCGATGTGCCGGTGCAGATCCCGGCGGCATTGCGCCAGCGGCTGGAGCATTTCTGCCAGGCCCACGACGTCACGCTGTTCATGGCGCTGCTCAGTGCCTGGTCGGTGCTCATGGCCAGGCTGGGCAACGAGCGGGACGTGGTCATCGGCGTGCCGACGGCCAACCGCGGCCGTACCGAAACCGAACAACTGATCGGCTTCTTCGTCAACACCCTGGCCCTGCGGGTGGACCTGACGCAGAACCCCAGCGTGACCCAGCTGCTGGCGCAGATCAGACAGACGACGCTGGCCGCCCACGAGCACCAGGACATTCCGTTCGAGCAGGTCATCGAAGCCGTGCAGCCGCCACGCTCGCTGAGCCACAACCCGCTGTGCCAGGTCGCGCTGTCCCTGGACAACACCCCGGGCGGCACCGAGCTGAGCCTGCCCGGCCTGACCCTGATGCCCGTGGCCCAGGCCCATGAAACATCGCAGTTCGACCTGATGCTGACCCTGGGCAACGACGGCGGTACGCTGGCCGGTGTGATCGAGTACGCCAGTGACCTGTTCGATCGCAGCACCGTGGAGCGGTTCGCCCAGCACTTCCAGACCCTGCTGGCGGCCATGGTCGAAGACGTCGAGCAACCCGTGCTCGGCTTGCCATTGCTCAGCCCGGCACAGCGCCAGGCTTCGCCGGCGGTACTGCCGCCCAAGGCTGTCTTTGCCCCCGGCCTGCTGGTTCACCAACGCTTCGAAGCGTTCGCCAGCGCCCAGCCCCGGGACAACGCCCTGGTCTTCGGCGAGCAGGAACTCAGCTATCAGGCGCTCAATCGCCGGGCCAACCGCATCGCCCGGCAACTGCTCGCCCAAGGGGTACGCCCTGACGACCGGGTAGCGATCCTGGCCCGGCGCGGCGTGGAGATGGTCTGCGCGGTGCTGGCCGTGCTCAAGGCCGGCGCGGCGTACGTGCCGCTGGACCCGGCCTATCCCGCCGAGCGCCTGGCCTATCTGCTGGACGACAGTGCCCCGGTGGCCTTGCTGGCGCAGCCGGATTGCCTGGACGCCCTGCCCGCGCACCGAGTGCCATGGGTGAGCCTGGACGACTACGTCCCGGCCGCCGACCTGGCGGACGATTCGCTGGATGTGAACCCGCTGGCCGACGACCTAGGCCTGACGTCCCGGCACCTGGCCTACGTGATCTACACCTCCGGTTCCACCGGGCTGCCCAAGGGGGTGCTGGTGGAGCATGGCAATGTCGCCCGGCTGTTCGACGCCACCGCCGAGCTGTTCAGCTTCGGCAGCGACGACGTGTGGACGCTGTTCCATTCCTTTGCCTTCGACTTCTCGGTCTGGGAAATCTGGGGCGCCCTGAGCTACGGCGGCAAGCTGGTGGTCGTGCCGAGCGAGATCGCCCGCTCCCCCGATGATTTCTACGCGCTGGTGTGCCAGCACCAGGTCAGCGTCCTGAACCAGACGCCGAGCGCCTTCCGCCAGTTCATCGAAGCCCGGGAACGCAGCGACCGGGAGCACAGCCTGCGGGAAGTGATTTTCGGTGGCGAGGCTCTGGACTTCCGCAGCCTGCGGCCGTGGACCGCTCGCACGGCGCTGACCCGGACCCGCCTGGTGAACATGTACGGGATCACCGAGATCACCGTGCACGCCACTTACTACCCCGTCAGCCAGGATGAAATCGACGCCGGCGCTCCCAGCCTGATCGGCCCGCCATTGCCCGACCTGTGCCTGCGCATTCTCGACGACTATGGACAACCGGCCCCGGTGGGCGTCGATGGCGAGATCTACATCGGCGGCGCCGGCGTGGCCCGGCATTACCTCAACCGCGACGAGCTCAATGCCCAGCGGTTCATCGCCGACCCATTCGCCAGCGAGCCCGGCGCGCGGCTGTATCGCACCGGCGATATCGCCCGCTACCGGGCCGACGGCGGCGTGGTCTATGTGGGCCGCAACGACTCACAGATCAAGATCCGCGGTTTCCGCATCGAACTGGGAGAAATCCAGGCCCAGCTGTTGGCCTGTGCCGAAGTCCGCGAAGCCCTGGTCACCGTGCGCGAAGACCAGCCCGGCGACAAGCGCCTGGTGGCCTACCTGATCGCCCATGACGGGGTCGTCCCGGAGTCGTCCGCCTTGCGCAGCCAACTGGCGAGCGTGCTGGCCGAACACATGCTGCCCAGCGCGTTCGTGACCCTGACGGCCTGGCCGCTGACCACCAACGGCAAGCTGGACCGCAATGCCCTGCCGGCGCCGGATGCATCCGCCACCGCCAGCCAGCATTACGAAGCCCCGCTGGGGCCGGTCGAAAACACCCTGGCAAGTGCCTGGCAGGAACTGCTGGGGGTCGAACGGGTGGGCCGCCACGATCATTTTTTCGAACTGGGTGGGCATTCGTTCCTGGTCATCAGCCTGATCGAGCGCCTGCGCCAGGCCGGCCTGCAACTGGACGTGCGCACGGTATTTTCCGCCCCGACCCTCAAGGCCATGGCAGCCGTCCTGGCCGGTGGCGACAATGCGCGACGGGCCGTGCCGGAGAACCTGATCCCCACCGGCTGCACCGCCATCGAACCGCAGATGCTGCCCCTGGTCACCCTCAGCCAGGGGGAAATCGAGCAGATCGTCGCCGACGTTCCCGGCGGCGCCGGCAATGTCCAGGACATCTACCCCTTGTCCTCGTTGCAGGAAGGCATCCTGTTCCACCATCTGTTGCAGTCCGAAGGCGATGCCTACCTGATGCGCACCGTGGTGACCTTCGCTCGGCGCCAGTTGCTCGACGATTTCCTCGCCGCCGTGCAGGTAGTGATCGACCGCCACGATATCCTGCGCACCGCCTTGCGCTGGCAGGGCCTGCCGCAACCGGTGCAGGTGGTGCATCGCCAGGCCCGGCTGCCGGTGGTGGCCCTGGAGTGCGCCCCCGGCGAAGACGCCCTGCAGGTCCTGCGCGACCATACGGACACCCATCACCTGCGACTCGACCTGCAGCGGGCGCCGCTGATCGCGGCCTACATCATCCACGATGAACCGGGTGACCAGTGGCTGCTGGCGCTGCTCGACCATCACCTGGTCAGCGACAACGTGACCTTGCGCCTGATCATGCTGGAGATCCAGGCGGTGCTGGCCGGCCAGGCCGACAGCCTGCCGCCGTCCCAGCCGTACCGTAACTTCATCGCCCAGGCGGCCAGCGTGTCCCAGGCCGAACACGAGGCCTACTTCCGTCGCCTGCTGGCCGATGTCGACTCCACCACCGCGCCTTACGGCGTGCTGGATGTACGAGGCAACGGCGCCGGGATCAAGCGTGCGGTCCGCCCTCTGGGCGATGAACTCAGTGCCCGGGTGCATCGCACCGCGCGCCAGCAAGGGGTGCCGACTTCGGTGCTGTTCCACGCTGCCTGGGGCCTGGTGGTGGCTGCCACCAGCGGCCGCGACGACGGGATCTTCGGCACCGTGCTCTCGGGTCGCTCCCAAGGCACCGCCGGGGCCGACCACGCCCTGGGCATGTTCATCAACACCTTGCCCATGCGCATTCGCTTGCAGCAGCACACCGTCAGCGACATCGTCCGTGACGCCTACCAGCAGCTCAGTGAACTGCTGACCCACGAGCAGGCATCCCTGGCCCTGGCCCAGCGATGCAGTGCGGTGGACGCCTCGCTGCCACTGTTCACGGTGATCCTCAACTGCCGGCATGGCGACCTGGTGAACGCCTCCGGGGAAAACGTCGAGGACATGGGCGAGCAGGAAGGCATGCACTTCATTGCTTCGGAAACCCGTACCAACTACCCCATCGAAATCGCCGTGGCCAACGTGGGCAATGGGTTCTCCCTGACCGCCCAGTCCATCACCGGGATCGATCCGCACCGCATCGCCGCCTACCTGGCCCAGGCCGTCGCCGCCCTGGTGCAGGCCCTGGAGCAAACCCCCGAGCGCCTCGCCAGCAGCCTGGACGTGCTGCCCGACGACGAGCGCCAGTTGCTGTTGCGCGACTTCAACCGCACCGCCACCGACTTCGGGCCGGCCCAGCCGATCCATGCCCTGTTCGAAACCCAGGTCCGGCTCGCCCCCGACGCCGTGGCCCTGGTCTGCGAAGACCGCCAGCTGACCTACCGCCAGCTCAACCGCCGCGCCAACCACCTGGCCCGCCAGTTGCTCGCCCTCGGCGTGCAGCCCGATCAACGGGTCGCCATCTGCGCCGAGCGCAGCCTGGACATGATCGTCGGCCTGCTGGGCGTGCTCAAGGCCGGCGCGGCCTATGTGCCCATCGACCCGGCCCACCCCGCCGACCGCATGGCCTTCATGCTCCAGGACAGCCAGCCACTGGCGGTGCTGACCCAGTCGG
>NZ_FPKK01000044.1:0-1814 GCF_900119645.1 Pseudomonas sp. NFACC43 | reverse complement strand
AAGTGATGCGGTAGAGGAGCGTTCTGTAAGCCTGTGAAGGTGAGTTGAGAAGCTTGCTGGAGGTATCAGAAGTGCGAATGCTGACATGAGTAACGACAATGGGTGTGAAAAACACCCACGCCGAAAGACCAAGGTTTCCTGCGCAACGTTAATCGACGCAGGGTTAGTCGGTCCCTAAGGCGAGGCTGAAAAGCGTAGTCGATGGAAAACAGGTTAATATTCCTGTACTTCTGGTTATTGCGATGGAGGGACGGAGAAGGCTAGGCCAGCTTGGCGTTGGTTGTCCAAGTTTAAGGTGGTAGGCTGAAATCTTAGGTAAATCCGGGGTTTCAAGGCCGAGAGCTGATGACGAGTTACCCTCTGGGTGACGAAGTGGTTGATGCCATGCTTCCAAGAAAAGCTTCTAAGCTTCAGATAACCAGGAACCGTACCCCAAACCGACACAGGTGGTTGGGTAGAGAATACCAAGGCGCTTGAGAGAACTCGGGTGAAGGAACTAGGCAAAATGGCACCGTAACTTCGGGAGAAGGTGCGCCGGTGAGGGTGAAGCACTTGCTGCGTAAGCCCACGCCGGTCGAAGATACCAGGCCGCTGCGACTGTTTATTAAAAACACAGCACTCTGCAAACACGAAAGTGGACGTATAGGGTGTGACGCCTGCCCGGTGCCGGAAGGTTAATTGATGGGGTTAGCTAACGCGAAGCTCTTGATCGAAGCCCCGGTAAACGGCGGCCGTAACTATAACGGTCCTAAGGTAGCGAAATTCCTTGTCGGGTAAGTTCCGACCTGCACGAATGGCGTAACGATGGCGGCGCTGTCTCCACCCGAGACTCAGTGAAATTGAAATCGCTGTGAAGATGCAGTGTATCCGCGGCTAGACGGAAAGACCCCGTGAACCTTTACTATAGCTTTGCACTGGACTTTGAATTTGCTTGTGTAGGATAGGTGGGAGGCTTTGAAGCGTGGACGCCAGTCTGCGTGGAGCCATCCTTGAAATACCACCCTGGCAACTTTGAGGTTCTAACTCAGGTCCGTTATCCGGATCGAGGACAGTGTATGGTGGGTAGTTTGACTGGGGCGGTCTCCTCCTAAAGAGTAACGGAGGAGTACGAAGGTGCGCTCAGACCGGTCGGAAATCGGTCGTAGAGTATAAAGGCAAAAGCGCGCTTGACTGCGAGACAGACACGTCGAGCAGGTACGAAAGTAGGTCTTAGTGATCCGGTGGTTCTGTATGGAAGGGCCATCGCTCAACGGATAAAAGGTACTCCGGGGATAACAGGCTGATACCGCCCAAGAGTTCATATCGACGGCGGTGTTTGGCACCTCGATGTCGGCTCATCACATCCTGGGGCTGAAGCCGGTCCCAAGGGTATGGCTGTTCGCCATTTAAAGTGGTACGCGAGCTGGGTTTAGAACGTCGTGAGACAGTTCGGTCCCTATCTGCCGTGGACGTTTGAGATTTGAGAGGGGCTGCTCCTAGTACGAGAGGACCGGAGTGGACGAACCTCTGGTGTTCCGGTTGTCACGCCAGTGGCATTGCCGGGTAGCTATGTTCGGAAAAGATAACCGCTGAAAGCATCTAAGCGGGAAACTTGCCTCAAGATGAGATCTCACTGGAGCCTTGAGCTCCCTGAAGGGCCGTCGAAGACTACGACGTTGATAGGCAGGGTGTGTAAGCGCTGTGAGGCGTTGAGCTAACCTGTACTAATTGCCCGTGAGGCTTGACCATATAACACCCAAGCAATCTGTCGACTCGACAGAGACCAGATTGCGGTGTTGTGAAGACGAAACGAACCGAAAGTTCGAACGTGCTTG